>JAIMBG010000027.1 GCA_023511555.1 Acetobacteraceae bacterium
ATGTAGGCCAGGGGGGCCACCTCGATGAGCCCCCGGCCCATGTACTTCTCAAAGGTCTCCATCCCCAGCATGTCGTAGAGCGCGTCGTAGAGAGGCCTGAGGTAGGGGTTGACCTTCTCCTGCAGATCCCCGGGCAGAAAGCCCAGCCGCTCCCCGGCCTCCACCGCCGGGCGGGTGAGGATGATGCGGTTCACCGACCGCTCCTTGAACGCGGCTATGGCCATGGCAACGGCCAGGTAGGTCTTCCCCGTCCCGGCCGGGCCGATGCCGAACACTATGCCGCACGACCTCATGGCCTCCACGTAGCGCTTCTGGCCCAGGGTCTTGGGACGGATGGGCTTGCCGCGCCCGGTAACCAGCACGATGTCGTCCGCCGCGCGGCCCAGCTCGTCCTTATGGCCGGAGCGCACCAGCCTCAGGGCGTAGGCCACGTCCTGCGAGCTGAGCTCCCCCGCCGACCGGTAGACGTCCAGCAGGTAATCAAAAACCGCGGCTGCCCGGTCGACCTCTTCCCTGGGGCCGGAGATGATCAGCTCGTTGCCGCGGGAGACCAGCCTTACCGGCAGGCTCTGCTCGATGGTGCGGAGATGCTGATCATAGCGCCCGAAGAGGCTCAGGGCCTCCGCGTTGTCCCCCAACTGGAGCCTGCGCTCCTCTGGGTTTCGGGCCTCCTCCGAAGTTACCGGCCTTCCCCCCCGCCCCCGCCGTCTCCGCCGCCGGCTGGTAGGGTAAGAACCGCCCGATGTCTTCCCGGGCCTCAACCACCAGCCTCACCCCCACCACGTCGCGGCGGGGGCTGAAGACCTCCACGCGCCGGCTCACCACCTGGGCGCCCCGGCCAAGCTGAAACGCGACCTCCGCCTCCGCCCGTTCCAGGGCGTCGGCCTGGGCCGCGGCGGGTGGCACCGGCTCACCGGAGGCTGCGGTTTCCCAGTAATCCCGGGTTAGGATTTCGACGGGGAGCCTGATATTCCTCCACAGGCCCGGCCGCCCCGAGGCCTCGGACACTTCATACTCGGTAAACGGGACGGGCCTCCATCCCCACACTATTATCTCCCGGTGGTTGAGCCTGATGAGGACCCGGGTGTAACGGCGGCCGGTCCTGGTCCTGGGGGCGCCGGTCTCGGCCTCGCGGTACGCCTCGTACCAGGTTCGCGCCAGGCACACCCCGCGGGCCCTTACCGGCTGGAGGCGCCCGCCCGCGTATCCCGCCCCGCGGATGAGCACCTGCCCCCGCTTCACCGTCTCCCCTTCCCTCACCTCGGCTTGCCCCGCCAGGACCACCAGCTTGACTAACACCCCGTCGCGGGCCGCCACCAGGTCGCCGGGCAGGTTGAGCCAGCGCTGGACCTGACCCGGCTCGTCCTCGGCCACCTGGACCAGGCACCTCACCCCCCGGAGGCTTACGCCTACCCAGGCGATGGCGGGTTCGGAGGCGATCAGCCACCTCCTCACCTCATCCGGCCTGACCGAGTCCCTCCTCACCCCCGGGCGGACCCCGGCCCGGGCCAGGAGCGCCTGCATCTCCTCCAGCGGAATGCGCTTTAGCCCCTGGATCTCAATGACCCAGACGCAGGAGGTGAAGTAATAGAGGCCGGCCAGAAACAGCAGCAGGCCGGCCCAAAAGGCCGTGCGGCGCCTCAGCCGCCGGAGCCTGAACGGCAGCCCCACCTTGCGCTCCAGCCGGACGCGGGAGCGGGTGGCCCGGGCCAGGGGCCGGAGCTTGCGGAAGCTCGAGACGGTCATGCGGGCCCGCAGCCGGTCCCCGGAACGCTCCAGGGCCCAGAGGTGCGCGCCCCGGCCCACGGCCAGGTTCACCAGCCGCTCCACCAGGGGCCCCCGGAACGAAACCTCCAGGTAGCCGGTGAGATAGCGCCAGATGCGGGACGGTGCCACGGCGGCCGGGGAGGGCCCTAGCAGGTAAACGAAATGGAGCGGATGTCCCCCGCCACTACCACCTCGTCGCGGTGGACCCGAGACACGGTCAGGCCCTCCCCCCTCACCTCCACCTGGCCGCGGGCCACCCCCACCACCAGGCACTGGGGCGAATAGGCGATGATGCCCCGGTGGTTCTCCAGGATGAGGCGCGAGGTGCCCAGCAGCGTCAGCCGGTGGGCGCCGGATCCCAGGTCGGGGGGCAGGTCCAGCCACTCGACCACCCTGGCCCTGAGCCCCCCGCCCCTCGCCTGCCCTCTGGCCAAGCTCCCCTCCCCCCAAGGCCCGCGGCGAACGGGGGCCTGCGGAGCCCGGAGCGGCGCGGCGCGACCGGCCCCCAGCCCCGCGCCGGCGACGGTAGGCGCACCAGGACCCGCCGCGCCGGGCGCTCAGCCCCGACCACTGCGGCTTGGGTCCGCTCCGCCTAAAGACTATGCGCCCGCAGGAGGGGGCAGACCCTGGCGCTCGCCCGCCACGGCCGGACGCTGAACAGGAAGATGGCATGGCGGGAGAACTGGAACGGGCGGTGAACGCGCCGGCCGCTAAGCGAAGGCGCCCCGCAGAGCCCCCGCGTCGACTAAGGCGCGGGCCCGCTCCAGGTCGGCTGGGGTATTGAGGTTGAAGAACATCAGGCCGATGTCGCCGCAGGCCTGGAGCTCCGGAGCGCCCACCTCCGCCACCCGGACCCGCGGGTAGAAGGAGATTACTCGGGGGCGTTCCGCCCGGACAAGCTCGGCTTCGATGGCAGGGAGGCAGGATCGCGAGTACACGGCGCATAGGGGCTCATGGAAGACCCCGGGCCGGGGCACGACGACATCGGCGTTGTCCGCCAGGGCCTCGGCCCTGTCCAGAAGGAAGGCCAGAAGGCTCCGGGAAACGAAGGGTAGGTCGCAGGCCAGCACCATGCAGCGGGCTGAGGGCGCCGCCTTGAGGCCGGCGTGGATGCCGCCGAGCGGCCCACGGCCGGGGAAGAGGTCGCGCACCAGAACGGGCTGCGTCCCTCCGGCCCTGACCTGGGTCGCCCCGTCCTGCGCGCCGACCGGCCGGGGTGAACCCCGGTCCGTCCCCGACCCCGCCAGGATCACGCCTCCCACCAGCCCGGTGAGCCGCAGCAGCGCCAGCTCCACCAGGGTGTGCCCGCCGATCTCAAGGGAGGCCTTCTCCTGCCCCAGCCGGGTGTTTCTGCCCCCGGCAAGCACGATGCCCCATGGCCTCACGTCCTCACCCCCGCCAGCCCTTCCCCGGCCCCAACCGCAACGTGGCGGTCCACCCGCTCGCCCAGGGCCCCCCTGGAGTCGTTGAGGTGGATGACCTTCACCCGCTCCGGGCCCACCGTCCTGTCGACCTCGGAGAGCAGCCCTTCATACCCCGCCCGCCCTCGGAAGTCGTACCCGGCGGAAAACAGGTGGCAGGTGTCCAGGCAGCAGCCCGGGCGAACGTCGCCCACCCGGTCAAGCACATGTGCAGTTCCATTCCTCGGCAATGTCGAACACCCCCGCCAGGCCGCCCCCGCGGGGCCCGACGTTAGTCCCCAGAAGCGGCCGGCCGTCCCGTACCGGCCCTGTCTCCACGGCCTCCGCCCCCCACCCCTCCAAGGCGCGAACCGGGCCGCCCCCGGCTTCCCGGGGTGCGGCCCGGAACCAAGGACGGCAACCCTCCGGCCCCCCGCCCCCCTACCTGTACTGGCGCCTCCGGGCTGCCCGCCGCGCGGCTTCGGACTTCTTCTTCCGCCGGACGCTGGGCTTCTCGTAGTGCTCCCGTTTCCGGGCCTCGGCCAGCACCCCCGACCGGCGGCACTGGCGGCTGAAGCGGCGGATGGCGCTCTCCAGCGACTCGTTCTTCCCTACCTTAACCTCGGCCACGCTCTTCCCCCCCTTCGCAGGGGAATGGGCGCCCTTACGGCGCGAAACCTCCTCCGCCGGGCCAGCCGGCCGCCCCGCCCGCCTCCGGGGGGTCAGGGCGCTACGCCTTCGCCGCTCAAGCCCCCTTTACCCCGGGGGCCAGTCCAGCGGCCGCCCGCCCAGGACGTGGAGGTGGATGTGGTCTATCATCTGGCCCGCCGCCCGACCGTTGTTGAGCACCACCCGGTAGCCGCCCTCGACCAGGCCTAACTGCTCCGCCACCCGGCGGGCGCAAAGCAGCATGGCCCCCAGCACCGGGCCGTCATCGTCAGACGCAGCGGCGAGCGACGGGAGGTGACGCCGGGGGATCACCAGCACGTGGACCGGGGCCTGGGGGTTCAGGTCGTGAAAGGCCACGACCTGCCCGTCCTCGACGACTTTGCGGCTAGGCAGGTCGCCGCTGACTATGCGGCAGAACACGCAGTCCATCAGGTCCCCTTCTTCCCACGGCTGGTGGCCGGCGTCCGGCTCACATTATGCGATGGCTGCTGTCAGGTTATTCTACGCCCCCTCCCCAAATCCTTTTTTGGTCCGCCCGAAAGCAGACGGGCGCCGCGGCCCACCTCGCAGCGCCCCTCCGCCCCTCGCCTGCCTCGCCGCCCAAACTGCTCCGGCCACCCCGGATCGCCCTGCGCCCGGCGCGGTGCTCCTGCCCCGGCTCACATCCCGCGACGCCGGCCGGACGCCGCGCCCCGCCGCAGCTCAGGTCTAGCCGGTCTGATACAGGTGGTTAGACAGCCTGAGGAAGCCGCGGACGTTGGCCACCTGGGCGTTCTCCACCAGAGAGGCGTTGTCGTACTCCGCCAGGAGGTACTCCGCCAGGGCCTGGCCGCCGCCGCCCGTGACGAGCACCAGATCGAGGTCGCGGTAGTCCCACAGCGAGTCGACCTCGGTGATGATCTTGGCCGCCAGGCGCTCGAATGTCTCCCTCTTCAGCCAGGAGATGTCGTGGACCTTTCCGGCGATCTTTATCTGGCCGTCCTCCACCACCCGGTCCAGCTCGAAGTTCTCCTTGTGAAGCCCCAGCTCCTCAGCCAGGCGGTCGGAGATGATGGAGTAGGCGGTAGAAAGGCCGGTGCCCGAAGACCCGCTCAGCCGCTCGATGAACTCCATCCCGTCGGCCACCGCGAAGTCGGAGGTCTTGAACCCCACGTCGATGATGCCCACGCGCTGCTCGGCCAGGTCCTGGTCGGCTACCTCGCCCCTCTCGTTCAGCACCCGGTAGTAGAGGGTGCCGAACGGCTGCGGCACCACGGTGAGACGGCCGATCTCCAGCGTCCTTCTGCGGTCCTCGCCGGGCAGGTGGAACACGATCTCGTGGCGGCCACGGAGCGCCTGCTGCCAGCCCTCCCGGTAGCTGGCATAGTAGCTGGTGGGAAGGCCGGTCACCACGTTGAAGCTCTGGGTCTCGTCCTCGGCGAACAGCCCCACGCCGGTGAGGAACAGTATCTTCACGTTCCTGTCCTGGACCCGGTTCTGGTCCAGCGACCGGGTGGCTATCTCGCTCTGGCGGATGGCGAGGTCGCCCACGAAGAACTGGCGGCCGTCGTCGGAGACCATGAGGTTGTCCAGAAACCGGCGGTGGTTGGACAGTTCCGACCGGTAGCGGAGCTTCTGCCCCACGCCCACCACGCTGGGAAAGATGTGCTCGCCTTTGCCGTCGGTGGCCTTCACGAAGCCGTACCCCACGTCAATGCCCACGTTCTTGCTCAGCAACTCAGCTCCCCCCTCCAGGCTTTGCACCCCGCCTCTTCCTGAGTCCGACTTCCCACCGACCGCGCTCCCGCCTCCCTCCGGCGCCTGGGCCCTGAGCCCCTGAGAAAGCCGCACCCCGCCTCCACCGGCGGCGGACGCGGGATGCTCAGCAGGGCACCTTGGCTCGGTTCAGTACCCTTCGGGAGCCCGGCCGCCCTAGCCCGGTGAGGGCCTTAGACCCGTAGCTTTGCGCCCCTGCCTTTCGGCAGGTTTGCCGTTTCGGGGTCACGAACCGGCGCACTCGTATAGAACGTCCCATTTATATTATCTGCCGAATCCCCACCGTTGTTTAGGGGTATCTGTCTCCCCCGACAATAAACTCGGGGCGGGCGGCCCTCGGCGCAAGCGGGCCTCGGCGGCCCGGGGCCCCGGGGATCAGGCAGGCGGCGCGGACAGGCGGGTCGACCGGCTACGGCGGCGGCTGAAAGACGGAGAGCGACCGGGCACGGTCGGCGTGTCGCTCCAGCGCCAGCTCGATGAGCCGGGTCACCAGTTCCTTCATGCTCAGCCCCGCCTCCGCCCAAAGCCGCGGATACATGCTTATAGCGGTGAACCCCGGGATGGTGTTGATCTCGTTTACCAAGACCGCCTCATCCTGGGGCCGGTAGAAGAAGTCCACCCTGGCCATGCCCGAGCAGTCTATGGCCAGGAACGCCGCCACCGCCAGCTCCTGGACCCTTGACGCCACCCGCTCGGGGATCGGCGCCGGCACCAGAAGCTGCGTGCCCTCGTCCCGGTACTTGGCCCGGTAGTCGTAAAACTCCCTCCCCGGGACTATCTCGCCCACCGCCGAGGCCAGGGGTTGCCGGTTGCCCAGCACGCTGCACTCCAGTTCCCGCCCCGAGATGGCCTCCTCCACCAGAACCTTGCGGTCATAGCGGCAAGCCTCGGCGAGCCCCCGGCGCAGCTCCTCCCGGTCGTGGGCCTTGGTCACGCCCACGCTTGAGCCCATGCCGGCCGGCTTGGTAAAGCAGGGGTAGCCGAACTCCCGCTCCAGCAACGCAACCAGCCCCTCCTCCCCCGCCTCCACCTCCGACCTCAACACCACCCGGTGCCGGGCCACCGGCAGGCCCCGCTGGACGAACAGCGCCTTCATCACCGCCTTGTCCATGCCCACCGCGGAGGCGAGCACCCCCGCCCCAACGTAGGGGATGCCGGCCAGCTCGAGCAGCCCCTGTACGCACCCGTCCTCGCCGTAGGGCCCGTGCAACACCGGGAAGATCACGTCGAGGCGCTCAAAGGCGGCGCCCTCGCCGCAGCCCGTGCCGCCCTCGGCGGGGGCCCGGCCCTCAGAGGCCTGGTCGAGCCTGACCAGCGCCCGACCCTCGGGGTCGGCCAGCAGCGCCAGGCGGGGGCCCTTGTCCTTTACCACCCCCTCGGCCAGGACCCTCATGGGGTCGCCGGTAAGCAGCCACTTCCCCTCGCGGGTGATGCCGATGGGCACCACCTCAAAGCGCTCCCGGTCGATGGCCCTGAGCACCGACGCGGCCGAAAGCAGCGACACCTCATGCTCCGGGGACCGCCCCCCGAAGATGACCCCCACCCGGAGCTTGCCCACCGCACCGCCCCCTTTCCCCCCGGCCCCCCCGGCCCCGGGCCGTTCAAGCCAAGAGTATTCCCCCCCCGCGCGGACTATCCCTGCCCCGAGCCGGGCCCGGCCGCAGCGGTCTCCGGCTCCCCGGCGAGACCGGAGGCGTCGGCAGCCGCAACCAGCGCCCGACAGAGCCGGCCGGCAGCGCCAGCCGGGCCGCGCAGCCTCACCCAGATGTAGTTGGAGGTGAACCCCCCGCCCCTGCCCTCCAGCAGCACCTCTACCTGCCGCCCCACGTAGCGCCGGTGGAACTCCAGGCTCAGCCGCGACCCCAGATCGATGAGCCGCCGGCTGCGCCCCTCGCTTACCGCCTCGGGCACCCGGCCGGGGAGGCAAGCAGCAGGCGTGCCGGGGCGGGCCGAGAAGCGGAACACGTGAAGCCGGCTGGGCCGGACCTCCTCCACCAGCCGCAGGGTCAGCAGAAAGTCGTCGTCCGATTCCCCGGGAAAACCCACCATCAGGTCGGTGGTCACGGCCACCTCGGGGTTAAGCGCCCGCAGCCGCTCCACCAGCCCCCGGAACTGGGCGGAGGTGTAGGGGCGGCCCATCGCCCGGAGCACCCGGTCGCTCCCGCTCTGCAGCGGGAGGTGCAGGTGGCGGCAGAGGCGGGGCCAGAGGGCCACGGCCTCCAGCAGCCCCGGCCCCACATCCATGGGCTCGATGGAGCTCAGCCGAACCCGCTCGAGGCCCGGGATCCGGGTGAGCCCGGACAGCAGCTCCAGCAGCGGCTCCGCCTCTCTGCCCCCTCCCCCGTCGCGCCCATAGGCCCCCAGGTGGGTGCCGCAGACCACCACCTCCCGGCAGCCGCGGGCGGCCAGCGCCCGGGCCTCCTCCAGGGCGCCGGCGAGCCGCCGGCTTCGGGCCGGGCCGCGGGCCCGGGGGACCAGGCAGTAGGCGCAACGCTGGTCGCAGCCTTCCTGGACCTTGAGCACCCCCCTGGTGCGCCCCTCCACCAGCCCGCCCGGCATCTCCTCGAAGTCCCTGGGCGACCCCGCGGTACAGCCGGCCGGGCCCTCGGGCCAGCCCGTGCCAGCCCGCCCCTCGCGGTACCCCCCGCCGCCGGCAGCCGGCACCCCCTGCCACCACCCATCGTCGGCGGCCACGGGCTCGGCCGCGGCAGGGTTCAGCCCGCCCCACCCGCCCGGCGGCTCGCCCCCGCCATGGGGTGGACCGGCCCCGGCGCCGGGGAGCCGGGCCGCGCCGGCCCCCGCCGCCCGGGCGGCCAGGGCCGCCTCCACCAGGTCGGGCAGCCGGCGGCGGTCCCTGACACCGGCCACCACCTCCACCCCGGGCAGGGCAAAGTCCTGGGGGAAGACCTCGGACCCGCAGCCGGCCACGGCCACAACGGCGCCGGGGTAGAGGCGGCAGGCCCGGCGCACCGCCTGCCGGGACTTGGCCTGGCTGCGGGCGGTCACGGTGCAGGTGTTGATCACGCAGACGTCGGCGGCCTCCCCCGGCCGCACCACCCGGTAGCCGCGGGCCGAAAAGAGTGCGGCGAGGCCCGCCGTGTCGTACTGGTTGACCTTGCAGCCCAGGGTGTAAAACGCCACCGCAGGCATCCGTTCACCCCCGCGGTTACCCCAGGTCGCCCAGGGCGTGGAGGAGCAGCGCCGCCGCTACCACGCCGGCCGTCTCCGTCCTCAGCGTACGTGGCCCCAGCCAGGCCAGGGTCAGCCCCGCCGACCTGGCCGCCTCCACCTCCGCGGCCTCGAAGCCGCCCTCGGGCCCCACCAGGACGGCCACCCGGAGACGTGCCGTCGCAGCCGGCTGGGGCCGGGGTTCGGGGGCGGGCGCTGCAGCCCGGCGGGCGGAGGGGGCTGCCGACTGCAGCCAGGCGGAGACGGCGGCGCAAAGACGGGGGGCGGCGGGGTCGGGGTGAAGAAGCAGTCCCAGGTCGAGCAGCGCCGCCCGGGCCAGGGCGGAAGCGAAGTCCAGGGGGCCCACCAGCTCCGGCGGCGCCCCCCGGCCGCACTGGCGGGCCGCCTCCCGGGCCACGCGGGCCCAGCGCCCCCGCTTCTCCTCCCCCCGGCCCAACCCCGGAGGGCAACGGCGCGACAGAAACGGGGCGAAGCCAGCCACGCCCAGCTCCGTCCCCTTCTCCACCACCAGCTCCATGCGGGTCCCCCGGGCCACGGCTTGAAACAGCCACAGCTCCACGGGGGGCTCAGGCAGAGGGCAGAACCCGCCCGCCAGCCGGCCCCTGGCGCCCTCCGGCCCCAGGGCCTCCAGCACCGCCGGTGCCTGCCCCAGGCCCGGCACCACCGCCACCACCCGGTCGCCGGGCCTGAGCCTGAGCACGCGCATGTGGCGAAGGTCCTGGGGGTCAAAGCGCACAGCGCTTCCGCAGAGCCCTCCCGCCGGCACAAAGAACCGGTGCTCCCTCACCGCCACCACCCCCGCCCCCGAAGCCCCGCCGGGGCGCTGGAACAGGTCTCGGCCCGCCTCGCCCACCAGCGTAGCTTTCGACGGCCGGGGCCCAGGGGCCTGCTCAGTCGTCCACCCGCCTCACGATGTCGGCGAGCGGCAGGCGGTAGGGCGGCCGGGCCACCCGCGCGGGGTACCCCAGGGGGATCAGGGCCACGGGCTCCAGGTCTTCGGGCAGGCCCAGCACGGCCCGGGCCCGGTCGGGGTGGAACCCCGCCACCCAGCATGCCCCCAGGCCCTCCGCCGCGACCGCCAGCAGCAGGTTCTCGATGGCCGCCCCCAGATCAAAGTATGCCGCCACAGTGAAGCCTTTCCGCCCGTACCTGGCGCCGGCCCGCCGCAGGTTGACGCAGGCCACGACCAGCACCGGGGCCCCCAGCATCCAGCTTTGGGGCCGGCCGCCCTCGGGGTCGGGGCCCTGCCAGGTAGTGGCCACCAGACCCTCCCTGGCCCGGCGGCTGCGGACCACCCAGAACTCCCAGGGCTGCATGTTGCCGCCGGTGGGGGCCCAGCGGGCGGCGTCAAGGAGCCGGTCCATCACGTCGTCGGGCACGGGGTCGGGCCGGAACGCCCTCACGCTGCGACGGGCGTGCACGGCCTCGTAGAAATCCATTCCGGCTCACCTCCTCAGGCGGGCCCCTTCCCCGGGACCGCCGCGCCGCCTGCGGCCCGCGCCGCGCCTGCGCCGGCAGCCCCCGCAGGACAGCCGGAGGCGCCCTCGGGGGCCGGCCCCCCGGGCATGCGGCCCCCGCCCCACCGCTCCATATGGGTGAAGGCGGCGACCTCCAGAACGGGGGGCCGGGAGGGAGGCGAGGCCGGGTGCCCCAGGGCCAGCACCCCAACCGGCTCCAGCCCCGGGGGCAGGCCCAGGGAGCGGGCCAGGGCGGCCCCGTCCACCTCCCGGACGAACACCCCGGCCAGTCCCAGTTCCCCCGCCGCCAGCCCGGCGGCGAGAGCGGCGGCGGCCACGTCCTGGCGGGCGATGTCCAGGCCGGCCTCGCCGAAGCGGCACTTCACCCGGAGCACGTCGGCGCAGAACACCAGGAGGACGGGGGCCTGCTGGGGCCACGACGGCTTGAGTTCCCCGTCGGCGCGCAGCAGCGGGTCCAGGGCCGCCTGGGACACGGCGCCCCTGCCCCCTTCGCCGCGCACCACCACCACCTCCCAGGGCTGGGTGTTGGCGGCGGACGGCGTCCAGCGGACCGCCTCCAGCACCTCCAGCACCTCGGCCTCATCCACGGGCCGGTCGGAGAACTCCGCCGCCAGCCGCAGCGATCTCAGCGCCTCCACCGCTTTCAGCAGCGACCCCTCCCTTGCGCCCGGCGAACGGCCCCGGCGGGAGGCAGGGCTGGATGCAGGCCGGGCGTAAGCGTTTACGCCCCGGCCCCTCGGAATCAGTCCCTGAGGTACGGGTCCAGCGCGTCCCGCAGGCCGTCGCCCAGGAAGTTGTAGGACAGCACGGTGAGCAGGATGAGGACGCCGGGGTACACTGCGAGGCGGGGCGCCGTCCACATGTACTGCCGGGAGTTCATGAGCATGTTGCCCCAGGACGGAGTGGGCGGCTGAACCCCCAGGCCCAGGTAGCTCAGGGCCGACTCCACCAGGATGGCCGAGGCCACGCCCAGGCTGGCCGACACCATCACCGAGGGGAGCGCCTGGGGGAGGACATGCCGGACGGCCACCCTCAGGTCTCCGGCGCCCAGCGCCCGGGCGGCCTCCACAAACTCGCGCCCCCGGGTGCGCAGGAACTCGCTCCTCACCACCCTGGCCACCCCCATCCAGGAGGTGAAGCCGATGACCAGGATGACGGAGACCAGCCCGCCCCCGAACACCGCCAGGAAGGTGAGCACCAGGAAGAACGCGGGCAGGGCCATGGCGGCGTCCACCACCCGCATGATGGCCGCGTCGGCCCAGCCCCCCAGGTAGCCGCTCAGCGCCCCCAGAAGCGTGCCCAGGCACACCGCCAGCCCCATGGAGAGCAGCCCCACGGTGAGCGAAGCCCGGGCGCCGTAAGCCAGCCGGGTGGCCACGTCCCGCCCGTGCTCGTCAGTGCCCAGCGGGTGGCGGAGGGTCGGGGGGGCAAACGCCTCCGCAGGGTCGATGGCCTCGGGGCTGTACGGCGAAACGAGGGGGCCGAATACCGCCCCGAGATAGGCCAGGGCCAGGAACACCGCGCCGGCCAGGGCCATGCGGTTGCGGAAGAAGCGCTTGCCCGCCGCCCTCCACCCTACAGGCCGCAGGAGCGCGGCCGCCACCTCCGGCGGGATGTCGCCTCCCGCCGCTGGCGGGCCCGCCTCCCGGTACTCCAGTTCCCCGAAGCGCTTCATGTCACAGAGCCCCCCTGGCCTATGGCGCCCGCTGCGGCCGCAGGACCCCAGGCGGCCGCCCCCCACCCCTTCCCCGGCCCCAGCCCCCTGCCGCCGCTACTCGTAGCGGATCCTGGGGTCGAGCAGGCCGTAGGCCAGGTCCACCCCCAGGTTGGCCAGCACCACCACCGTCCCCACGACCAGGGTGACGCCCATCACCATGGGATAGTCCCGGCCCACCGCTGCTGCCAGGGCCAGAGACCCCATCCCCGGCCAGCCGAAAACGGTCTCGGTTATCACCGCCCCGCCCACCAGGGCGGGAAGCAGGAGCCCGATCACCGTCACCACCGGGATGAGAGCGTTGCGCAGGGCGTGTCGGTAGACCACCCCCCGCTCCGGCACCCCCTTGGCCCGGGCGGTTCGGACGTAGTCCTGGCCCAGGACCTCCAACAGGCTGGAGCGGGTGAAGCGGACGATCTGGGGCATGGTGACCGTGGACAACACCACGGCGGGCATGACAAGGTGGGCGACCCGGTCGAAGAGGCTGAATCCCAGCCCCACCGTGGCCATCCCCGAGGACGGCAGCCAGTGGAGCCTCACCGAAAACAGCAGGATAAGGACGATGGCGAACCAGAAGGCGGGTACGGAAAGGCCCAGGAAGCTGAACAGGGTCACGAGGTAGTCGCAGAGCGAGTAGCGACGGGTGGCCGACACCACCCCCGCGGGCAGGGCCAGAGCCACCGACAGCGCCAGCGCCGCCCCGCCCAGCAGCAGGGTGTTGGGCAGCCTCTGCCCGATGGCCTCGGCGACCGGGCGGCCGTCGCTGAACGACCGCCCCAGGTCGCCATGCAGCAGGGCGTTCATCCACTTCCAGTATCGCACGGGAAGCGGCTGCCCCAGTCCCAGTTTGGCCTTGAGCGCCTCGCGCTCCTCGGCCGTCGACTCCATGCTCACCAGGATGGAGGGTCCTCCGGGGGCGAGGTTGACTATGGCGAAGGTCACGACCGTTATTATGAACACTACCGCGACGGCCTGCATCATGCGCTTGATTAGATAGGACCTCACCCCCGGCCCCCCTCCAAGCCCGGCCTCCCGCTACGGCTTAAAGTACCACTCGTCCGAGTACTGCATGGCGTCCCTGAGGCCCAGCCCGGGGATGCCCTGCAGCTTCGCGCTCCAGGCGCGGATCTCCAGGGGGTGGTAGAGGAACACGTAGGGCAGCTCCTCTGCCACCAGGGCCTGGAACCTGTCGTAGACCTGCCGCCGCGCCGCGGGGTCGGCCGTGGCCCGCCCCTGCTCCAGGAGCCGGTCGGCCTCCGGGTTCTGGTAGAGCGGCAGGTTCATGCCCTTGGTTGCTCCCGAGGAGTGGAAGTAAGGGAAGACGTCGGGGTCACTGGGGGTGATCCACCAGGCGGAAAGCACGTCGTAGTTGCGCGGGATGACCCGCTGGGAGGTGCACTGGTTGAACTCCATGGCCTCCAGCGTCACGTCCATGCCCACGGCCTTCCAGTACTGCTGGCCCAGGGTGCAGATCTGCTCAAACGCCTGCACCCGGGGGGCGGTGAGCACGAAGCTGAACTTCTTTCCGCCCTGGGCCAGGATCCCGTCCGCCCCCGGCGTCCAGCCTGCCTCGGCCAGAAGTGCCTTCGCCCGCGCCGGTTCGTAGGGGTACTGCCTGACGTTGGGGTTGTAGTACGCCTTCATGGCCGGGGAGATGGGCCCGGTCGAGATCTTGCCGTAGCCGGCCAGGATGTTGTCAATTACCGCCTGCTTGTCTATCGCATGGGACATCGCCTGCCGCACCCGCTTGTCACCGAACAGCGGCCGGGTCAGGTTGGCGGCGAAGTACACGAAGTTGACCTGGTCCACGGAATCCACGACCACGCTGGGGTTGTCCTTGAGCACCCTGGCGTTCTGCGGCTGCTCCACCAGGATGAGATCCAGGTCGCCGCTCAGCAGTTGGGCGGTCTGGGCGTTGGCATCGGGCAGGATCTTGAAGATGATCCCGTCCAGCTTGGGCTTGCCCCGGAAGTAGTCAGGGTTGGCCACGAGCGTTACGTGGTCCCCGGACACGAACTCCTGGAACTTGAACGGCCCGGTGCCCACGGGGTGCTTCTTGTTAAACTCGTCGTTGGTGAGAAGGTCCTTGCCCTCCCACAGGTGCTTGGGGAGGATGCCGCAGTTGTACCCCAGGAACGCCGGCAGGCTGGCGAACGGCTGAGAGAGCGTGAACCTGACGGTGTAGGGGTCGACCGCCTCCACCGACTTAACCACGGTGAAGTTCTTGGCCGTGCCCGAGCCGGAGTCCGGGTTCAGGATGAGGTCGAAGGTGAACTTTACATCATCAGCGGAGAACGGCTGGCCGTCGTGCCACTTCACCCCCTGCCGCAGCTTGAACGTCCAGGTGAGCCCGTCCGGAGAGGTCTCCCAGGATTCGGCCAGGTCAGCGGAGGGCACCAGGTCCAGCCCCGGCCGCGTGAGGCAGTTGTACAGCGCGCGGTTGCAGAACACTGACTCCACGTAGGCCTTGGGATGGTGAGGATTGAAGGTGGGATCGGCCACTATGGGCATCCTCAGAAACCCGCCCGCCGACGCGGGTTTCTCCGCCGGGGCACCGGGGGCAGCCGGGGGCCGGGCGCACCCTGCCGCCGCCAGGGCCACCGCCGCGAGCGCACAAAACACCGCCACCGCCCGTCGCCAAGCTGGTGGAAAGGGGCGCATCTCTGTTCCCTCCCTGCAAGGTTGATTGCTAGATCCGGTCGACGAAGGCGTGCTGCGACAAAGCAACGGCCCCTTCCGCCGGAGCCCGCCACCCAGGGGTGGCTCAAACTGCTTATTAAGGAAAGATAGATACGATGCAGGGGTAGCAAATTCCTGCTACCCCTTCGGGAAAAATTTCTGGGCCCGCAGGGTCAGACGCCAGGGGCTCGACCCGTTGCCCCTGCCCCCGCCGGGCGCTGCGGGGCGCCTGGCCCCGCGCCCCGGCCGCGCCGGGCGACCGGGGGCGGGCCTCCCCTCAACCTCCCAGCGCCTCCCTGGCCCGCCGCGGACCGTCTTCGCCCGCGTCCACCCTCTCCCCCCGGATCCTGGCCAGGTCGAGAAGCAGCCTCCTCTCCTCCGGGGTAAGCGCGGTCGGGACCTTCACCCTCACCCGGACGTGATGGTCCCCGCGCCCATGGCCTCCCAGCCGCTGCACCCCCCGGCCCCTCAGCCGAAAGCTGGTGCCTCCCTGAGTGCCGGGCGGGACCCTGAGATCCACCCTGCCGTCGAGCGTGTCCACCCCCACCGTCGCCCCCAGGGCGGCCTGGCAGAACGTGATCTCCACCTCCGAAAAGACGTCGGCCCCCTGGCGCCGGAACTCGGGGTGGGGCCTCACCTTCAGGAAGACGAACAGGTCACCCGGCGGGCCTCCCCCGCTGCCCGGCTCGCCCTCGCCGGCCAGCCGGATGCGGAAGTCGGAGTCGACCCCCGCCGGCACCTTCACCCGGATGGTGCGGAACCGGCGGACGCGCCCCGCCCCGTGGCATTCGCCGCAGGGCGTGGACACCACCTCGCCCCTCCCGCGGCAGCGCTCACAGGTCCGGACGCTCACAAACCTCCCGAACGCCGAGGTGCGGACCGTCTGGACCTGCCCCGTCCCCCCGCAGATGGGGCAGGAGACGGGCTGGGTGCCGGGGTGGGCGCCGCTCCCGCGGCACTCCGGGCAGACCTCCACCCGGGGGAGGCTGATGTCCTTCACGCAGCCGAACGCCGCCTCCTCAAAGCCTACCTCCAGGTCGTAGCGCAGGTCGGCGCCCCTCTCGGGGCCCGGCCGGGCACGGCGGCGCCCGCGGCCGGTGAACGCCTCCATGATGATGTCGCCCAGGTCGCCGAACGGGCCAAACCCGCCCAGGTCGCCGGGCCAGCCCCCGAAGCCCCCGCCGGCGGCCGGGCCGTCCACCCCGGCCTGGCCGAACTGGTCGTAGCGGGCCCGCTTGTCCGGGTCGCTCAGGACCTCGTAGGCCCGGTTGATCTCCTTGAAGCGGGCCTCGGCCTGGGGGTCGCCGGGGTTGGCGTCGGGGTGGTGCTGTCTCGCCAGGCGGCGGTAGGCCTTCTTTATCTCCTCCGGCGAAGCGTCCCTGGACACCCCCAGGACCTCGTAGAAGTCGCGCTCAGCCACCGCGCCACTGCGCCTCCCTCACGTCCCGGGGGCGGGGGTGTGTCCCCGCCCCCAGGGCCCGCGCTCCGCGAGCCAAGGGACTTCCCCCTATTTCACCTCGTACTCGCCGTCCACGGTCTGGCCGCCCCCCGAGGAGGGTCCCGCGCCGGGGCCGCCGGCCGGACCCGGCCCGGTGCCGCCGGCGGGACCGCCCCCGCCACTGGGGCCCGCGCCCGCCCCCGGGCCGCCGGACTGGCCCGCCCTGGCGTAGGCCGCCGAGCTCAGCTCGTAGACTACCCGGGTGAGTTCGTCCATGGCCGACTTTATGGCCGCCTGGTCCTGCCCCTTCAGCGCTTCTCGCACCTTGCCCGCCGCCGCCCGGACCCTTTCGGCCAGCGCGGGGTCGGCGGCCTGGCCCAGGTCGCGGAGGGTCTTCTCGGCCCCGTAGACCAGGGAGTCGGCCTGGTTGCGCAGCTCCGCCTCCTCGCGCTTTTTCCTGTCGGCCTCGGCGTGCTTTTCCGCCTCAGCCACCATGCGCTGGATCTCCTCCTTGGGCAGCGCCTCGGAGGAGCTTATGGTCACCCGCTGCTCCTTGTTGGTGGCCAGGTCCTTGGCCGAGACGTGGACTATGCCGTTCACGTCGATGTCGAAGGTGACCTCGATCCTGGGAACCCCGCGCGGGGCCGGGGGGATGCCGTCCAGGATGAACCTGCCCAGGGTCTTGTTGTCCTGGGCCATGGCCCGCTCCCCCTGCAGCACGTGGATCTCCACCGACGTCTGGTTGTCGGCGGCGGTGCTGAAGATCTGGCTCTTGGAGGTGGGGATGGTGGTGTTGCGGTCTATGATCCTGGTGAACACCCCTCCCAGGGTCTCGATGCCGAGCGAGAGCGGCGTGACGTCGAGGAGCAGCACGTCCCGCACCTCGCCGGCCAGGATGCCCGCCTGTATCGCCGCCCCCAGGGCCACGACCTCGTCGGGGTTTATCCCCTTGTAGGGGTCCTTGCCCAGCACCTCCTTGACCGCCCGCTGCACCGCCGGGGTCCGGGTGGCGCCGCCCACCAGCAGCACCTTGTTGATCTTCGCCGGGTCCAGACCGGCGTCCTGAAGGGCCTGACGGGTGGGCCCCATGGTGGCCTCCACCAGGTCGGCGGTGAGCTCCTCCAGCTTGGCCCGGGTGAGCGTCACGTCGAGGTGCTTGGGGCCGCTGGCGTCGGCCGTGATGAAGGGGAGGCTTATCTGGGCCACGACCTTCGACGACAGCTCGATCTTGCACTGCTCGGCCGCCTCGCGCAGCCGCTGCAGCGCCATCCGGTCCTTGCGCAGGTCGATGCCGTTCTCCCGGAGGAACTGCTCAGCCACGTAGTCGACGATGCGCTGATCGAAGTCGTCCCCGCCCAGCCGGTTGTTGCCGCTGGTGGCCTTGACCTGGAACACGCCCTCGCCCAGCTCCAGGATGGAGACGTCGAAGGTGCCGCCGCCCAGGTCGAAGACCAGGATGGTCTGGTCCTCACCCTTGTCCAGGCCGTAGGCCAGGGACGCCGCCGTGGGCTCGTTTATTATCCTCAGGACCTCGAGCCCCGCGATGGTGCCTGCGTCCTTGGTGGCCTGCCGCTGGGCGTCGGTGAAGTAGGCGGGGACGGTTATGACCGCCTTCTCCACCTTGTCCCCCAGGTAGGCCTCGGCGTCCTCCTTCAGCTTGCGCAGGACCATGGCCGAGATCTCCTGGGGGGTGTACTCCTTGCCGTCGATGTTGACGCGGTAACTCGAGCCCATGTGACGCTTTATCGATAGCACGGTGCGCTCGGGGTTGGTGATGGCCTGGCGCTTGGCCAGCTTCCCCACCAGCCTCTGGCCGTCCCTGGTGAATGCCACCACCGAGGGGGTGAGCCGGTCCCCCTCGGCGTTGGGTATGATGGTGGGCTCGCCCCCCTCCATGTAGGCGATGACCGAGTTGGTGGTGCCGAGATCAATACCCACGACCTTGCCCATCGTCCTTCCCTCCTGGGTATCCCAACCCTGCGGCCGGCTCCGGGGAGGGCCCGGCGCCAGCCGCACCGGTGTCAGCCGCACCGGTGTCGGCCGCGCTGCCGTCGGCGGGACCGCTGTCAGCCGGCCCGGCCACGACCACCAGGGCCGGCCGGAGCACCCGACCCCGGAAGCTGTACCCCTTCCTCAGCCCGGCCAGGATGGTCCCCGGCGGAAGGGGGCTGCACTCGCGGCCTACAGCCTCATGCCGCTCAGGGTCGAACTGCTGGCCCACGGGGTCCTCGGGCTCCACGCCCAGGCCCGCCAGCACCTCCCGGAACTGGCGCAGGGTAAGCTCCACTCCTTCTCTGACCGCCGCCTCGCCCCTGCCCTGCGCGAACGCGTCGACAGCCATCTCCAGGTGGTCCACCACCGGCAGCAGCCGGAGGAGGGCAGACTCAAGCGCCGCCTCCTCCAGCCGCTCCCTCTCCCTGGCGACGCGGCGGCGGTAGTTGTCAAAGTCAGCCTGAACCCTGGCCAGGGAGTTGAAGTAGCGGCTGGCCAGGGCCGTCGCTTCGTCCAGGCGGGCCCGCAGCCGGGCAACTTCCTCGGCCTCGGCGGCCTCGGAGGCCGGCCCACCGGCCTCGGGGGCCCGGACCGCCTCTGCCTCCGGCACCGCAGCGGCCTCAGAAGCGACGGTCGCAGGGGGCCCGACCTCCCCCGCCTCAGGGGCCGGCACGCCCTGCCACCCAGGCGCCGGGGACGGGCCCCGGGGCTCCTCCTTACTAGGGTCACACCGGTTCAAGCCTCCATCACCACCCTACGCCCCTCCCGCGGCGCGGCCTAGAAGTCCATCTCCTCCGGGCCGCCGGAGTCGGGGGCCGGCGGCTTGGATCCCTCGCTGGCCTCGTCCTTCTTCTTGATTATAGTGTCGATGCGCAGGATCGCCTCGGCGATCTCGCCGGCGGCCTTGAGCGCGTACGTCTTCACCAGGGTGGGGTCCACCACCCCGGAGGCCAGCATGTCCGCCACCTCACCGGTCTCGCAGTCGATGGCCAGGGAATCCATGCCCCTTTCGGCCTGGGCGGCGATGACGTCCCCCAGCTTTTCCAGGGGGTTAAAGCCGGCGTTTGCCACGATCTGGGCCAGCGGCCTCTTGAGCGCCTCGGAAACGCAGCCCACGCCGTAGGCTGCCATGCCCCGGATGCTCTCCCGGAGCTTCTCGATCTCTCTGGCCACCGCCACCTCCACCGCCCCGCCCCCGGGCACCACGCCGCCCCGCACCGCCGCCTGCACCGCCGAGGCCGCGTCTCGAGCTATCCGCTCCCGCTCGTCAACCACCTCGGCAGTGGCGGCACCCACCAGGATGGTGGCGAGCGGCTTGCCCTTGCCGCCGAGCAGCCGGACGTGCTCCAGCCTCTCGTCCTCCACCGCCCGCTCGGCCCTGCCCAGGCACTTCTCCAGGTCGGCCGGCTCCTTCTTGAGGCCGGTCCGCTTGATAGGCCGGGCGCCGGTGTGCTCGGCCACCCGCCGGAGCTCCTTCGACGCCACCCTCTGCAGCACCATCACCCCGGCGTCGGTCAGGATCTCTTCGGCCGCGTCCGAGACGCCCCGATCCACCAGGATAAGGTTGACCCCCAGGGCCACCGCCCGCCGCAGGTTGTCCTTAAACTCCTCCTGCAGCTCCAGGGAGCGCTGGAACCCGGCCTCGGTGCTGAGCGCCTCCTCCTCGACCTCCTCGGGCTCGAGCGCGTCGTCCACCACCAGCACCGTCACCGGCTCAAGCTCCTTGGGCATCTGCTGGTTCATCCGCTGCTGGCTGATGATGAGCCCCATGAACACCTCGTTCTGCGCGCTCTCCTCGGCTACCACGGTGTCGGCCAGTTTGAACGACGGGTCCAGGAGCTTCTCACTCCCAATGAGCGCCGCCGCCTCGGTGACCAGGTCGGCTATGTCCTCGTGACCCCGGCCGGCGATCAGCGCCACCCTGCGGAGCACGGGGTCATCCACCCCTGAGACCGGTCGGGAGCGCTCCTTTATGAGCTCCACAGCCCGGCTCACCCCCACCCGCACCCCCTCTATGATGCGGGTGACGGGCACGCCCTTTATGGCCTGGTTGACCCCCTCGGTGAGGAGCGAGCCCGCCATGATGGTGGCGGTGGTGGTGCCGTCACCGACCTCATCCTCCTGGGCCCGGGCGGTGTTGATCACCATCTTGGCAGCAGGGTGGTTGACCTCCATCTTGGTGAGGATGGTGATGCCGTCGTTGGTGATGACCACCTCACCGAAGCGGTCCACCAGCATACTGTCCAGGCCCTTGGAGCCGATGGTGCCCTCGACCGCCGAGGCGATGGCCCTCACCGCGTTCGCGTTGGTGATCAGGGCCGCCAGGCGTTCGTCTATTTCGCTGCCGGACGCTACCTGCTTCAGGGTCATGCCCGCCCCTCCCTCCGCCGCACTGCACGAAGAACCGGCCGGGACACCCTTTGGGCGCCCGCCCGGAGGACCCGCCTTACAGCCGCCCCCTGCGGCGTTCGGCGGCCCTTCCCCTTCTACCGCGCCAGGCTCCGGCTGAGTCCGTCCGCCACCTTCGCCACCAGGGCAACCACCCGGCCGTACTCCATCCGCCGGGGCCCCAGGACCCCCAGCCGCCCCAGTGCCTCCGAACCCAGGCGGAAGGTGGCCACGACCAGGCTGCAGTCCCGGATCTCCTCCACCTTGAGCTCGGAGCCGATCCCCACCGCCACCTCGCCCTCCGCCAGGGGCCGGCACAGCAGCTCACGTATCAGGCGGGCCTGCTCCAGCACCCCCAGCACTGCCCGGGCCCGCTGCACGTCCTGGAACTCGGGCTGCCCCAGCATGCGGGCGGCCCCGTCCAGCACCAGCCCGCCGGTTTCCGGCCAGTCCTCCAGGCTGCGGCGGAGCGACTCCAGCGTCTCCTCCACCAGGGACCAGTACCCGGCGAGCTCGTGCTTGAGCTCCCAGACGAGCTCGGGGCCGATCTCCCCCAGGCTCCGGCCGCTCAGGCGGCGGTTGAG
>JAIMBG010000028.1 GCA_023511555.1 Acetobacteraceae bacterium
CCCCCCCCCCCCCCCCCCCCCCCCCCCCCCCCCCCCCCCCCCCCCCCCCCCCCCCGGCCCCCCACCGGTACCACGGCCGGGTCGCGGCCCTGGCTCAGGCGGCCCGCGAGGCGGGGCTGGAGTTTTAGGCGTTCGGTCCTGGCGACAGGGGAGGGGGGTCCATGCTGGAGCAAATCGAAACCGCACAGCCCGAGCTTAAGGAAAAGGTGGTGTCCATCAACCGGGTGGCGAAGGTGGTCAAGGGCGGCCGCCGGTTCAGCTTCAGCGCCCTGGTGGTGCTGGGCGACGGAATGGGCCGCGTGGGCGCGGGGCTGGGCAAGGCGGGGGAGATCCCCGAGGCCATCCGCAAGGGCATCGAGGACGCCAAGAAGAACATGATTGAGGTGCCCAGGGCGAACACCACCATCCCCCACCTGGTCATCGGCCACCACGGCGCGGGGCGGGTGCTGCTGCGGCCTGCGTCCCCCGGCACCGGCGTCATCGCCGGGGGCCCGGTCCGGGCCGTGATGGAGCTGGCGGGGGTGCGGGACGTGCTCACCAAGTCGCTGGGCTCCTCCAACCCCATCAACGTGGTGTACGCTACCCTGGAAGGGCTCAAGATGCTCAAGAGCCCGGAGATGGTGGCCCGGCTGAGGGGCAAGCCCCACGCCCGGCCTCGGGCCGAGGGGTGAGGGCCGTGGCGGCAAGGCTGAGGATCACTTTGGTCCGCAGTCCCGTGGACGCGTCTCCGTCGCAGAGGGCGACGGTGAGGAGCCTGGGGCTGAGGCGCCTGCACCAGGCCGTGGAGAGGGACGACGGCCCTGAGACGCGGGGCGCGGTGCGCAAGGTGGCCCACCTGGTGCGGGTGGAGGAGATCGCCGTCCCAGAGCCGCGCACGAGGGGCAGGGGCGCGCGCAGGTAGGGGGTTGGGCAATGCGCTGGCACGACGTAGGCTGCCCGCCGCACAGCCGGCGGAGCCCGAAGAGAAAGGGCCGGGGGATCGGTTCCGGCCACGGCAAGACCGCGGGGCGCGGCCACAAGGGGCAGAAGGCCCGTTCCGGCGCGCACATCCGGCCGGGGTTCGAGGGCGGCCAGATGCCTCTGCAGCGCCGTCTCCCCAAGCGCGGGTTCAGGAACCCACTCCGCCGGGAGCCGGCGGCGGTCAACGTGGGGAAGCTGGAAAGGTTCCCTGAGGGCGCGGTGGTGACGCCCGAGGCCCTGCGTGAGGCCGGGGTCATAGGCTCGGCGCGGGGCGGGGTGAAGATCCTGGGTGAGGGCAGGCTGTCCAAGGCCCTGGTGGTCAGGGCCCACCGGTTCTCGCGTTCGGCCCAGGAGAAGATACAGGCGGCAGGAGGCCGCGCCGAGGTGATAGAGTAGTGCTGGACACTCTAAGGAGCGCCATGAAGATCCGGGACCTGAGGAACCGGGTGTTCTTCACCCTTTACATGTTTATCGTGTTCCGGGTCGGCGCCCATGTCCCCGTCCCCGGCATAGACCCCAAGGTGATAGAGCAGCTCTTCGCCACGGGGACGCTGTTCGGGCTTCTGGACCTTTTCTCCGGC
The DNA here is from genome assembly GCA_023511555.1 of Acetobacteraceae bacterium. Lineage (GTDB taxonomy): Bacteria > Bacillota > Sulfobacillia > JAIMBG01 > JAIMBG01 > JAIMBG01. Next base: position 1,542 of record JAIMBG010000028.1, read on the forward strand.
GGGGCGCTCAAGGCGTTTTCTATCTTTGCCATGAGCATCACCCCCTACATCAACGCCACCATCATCATGCAGCTCTTGACCGTGGTCATTCCGCGGCTGGAGAAGCTGGCGGAGGAGGGCGTGGAGGGCAGGAAGCGTCTGACGCAGTACACCAGGTACGCCACGACCGTTCTGGCGTTGATCCAGGCCGTAGGCATGGCGTTCTACCTCCGCAACATGGGCGCCCTGCTCAATCCCGGGTTCGGCTCTCTGGCCATCATCTGCATCGTGCTCACGGCGGGCACCACCTTCCTGATGTGGCTGGGTGAGCAGATAACCGAGCACGGCATCGGCAACGGCATATCGCTCCTCATCTTCGCGGGCATCGTGGCCCGGCTGCCCGCCGGGACCGGCAGGATACTCAACTACATTAGAGTAGGAACCATCAGCTGGTTCAACCTTCTGGTGCTTCTAGTGGGGGGCCTGGTGGTCATTGCCGCCGTGGTCTGGATACAGGAGGGCCGGCGCAAGATCCCGGTCCAGTACGCCAAGCGGGTGGTGGGGCGCAGGATGGTGGGCGGGGCCTCCACCCACATTCCCGTGAGGGTGAACACGGCGGGGGTCATCCCGGTGATATTTGCCCAGTCGGTGATAATGTTCCCGGCGACCATCGCGGCCTTCGTCGACCACCCCTGGGCCAGGGCGGTGGTCAAGTTCCTGGACTACGGCACCTGGCCGTACCTGACGCTGTACTTCCTGCTCATAGTGTTCTTCACCTACTTTTACACGGCGGTGGTGTTCAACCCCAATCAGGTGTCGAACAACATCCGCAAGTACGGGGGGTTCATCCCCGGCCTGCGCCCGGGCAGGCCGACGGCCCAGCACCTGGAGTGGGTGCTCAACCGTATCACCCTGGCGGGGGCCATATTCCTGGCGCTCATCGCTATCATGCCCTCGTTCTTCGAGGGGCTGACCAACATCCCCAACCTGTACTTCGGCGGCACCGCGCTGCTGATCGTGGTGGGCGTGGCGCTTGAGACCATGAAGCAGATCGAGGCCCACCTGCTGATGAGGCACTACGAGGGCTTCATCAAGTGAGGCTCCGTTAAGCTGGCGGGGAGGGGACCGGGGTGCGGGTGGTTTTCATGGGGCCCCCTGGGGCGGGCAAGGGCACGCAGGCGGTGGAGCTGGCGAGGCGCCAGGGGGTGCCTCACCTCTCCCTGGGCGACATGCTGAGGCAGGCCGCGGCCGAGGGGTCGGAGCTGGGACTGAGGGCCAGGGAGTTCATGGAGAGGGGGGCCCTGGTGCCTGACCAGGTGGTGGTGGGGCTGGTGGAGGAGAGGCTGGGCCGGCCCGACTGCCAGGCGGGCTTCGTGCTGGACGGCTTCCCCCGAACGCTGGCCCAGGCCGAGGCCCTGGAGCGCATCCTCGCCCGGCAGGGGCGGGGTCTGGACGCCGTCCTTAACCTGGAGGTGGACGACGAGTCCCTGGTGGAGCGGCTGGTGGGGCGGCGGGTGTGCCGCCGCTGCGGCCAGAACTACCACCTGAGGCACCGTCCCCCCCGGCGGGATGAGGTGTGCGACGTCTGCGGCGGGGAGCTGTACCAGAGGGAGGACGACAGGGAGGAGACGGTGCGGAGGCGGCTGGAGGTGCACCGGGCCAACTCCGCCCCCATCCTGGGCTTGTATCGGGCGGCGGGCCTGCTGCGGGCGGTGGACGGTCGGGGCGGCGTGGAGGAGGTGGCGGCCGCGGTGAGCCGAGCCGTGGGGGAAGGGGCCGGGCCGTGATCCTGCTGAAGTCGGAGCAGGAGCTGGGCTACCTCCGGGAGGCGGGGCGCATCGTGGCCGAGAGTCGCAGGGTGCTGGAGGATGCGGTAAGACCCGGCGTCACCACCGCCGAGCTGGATGAGCTGGCTGAGAAGTTCATCCGCAGCCGGGGCGCCCAGCCGGCGTTCAAGGGCTACCGCGGATTCCCGGGGAGCATCTGCACGTCGGTGAACGACGAGGTGGTGCACGGCATCCCCGGGCCGCGGGGGCTCAAGGCCGGGGACATCATCAGCATAGACCTGGGCGTGGTGTACCGCGGGTATTACGGGGACGCCGCATTCACCCTGCCGGTGGGGGAGGTCTCCCCCGAGGCCAGGAGGCTGCTGCAGGTGACGGAGGAGGCGCTGTGGCGGGGGATAGAGCAGGCACGGCCCCACCGCCGGCTGTCGGACATCTCCTGGGCGGTCCAGTCGTACGTTGAAGCCAACGGGTTCAGCGTGGTCCGCGACTACGTGGGGCACGGGATCGGGGTCAGCATGCACGAGGAGCCTCAGGTGCCGAACTTCGGACCCCCCGGCCTGGGGCCGGAGCTGGTCCCGGGGATGACTCTGGCGATAGAGCCCATGGTCAACCAGGGAGGCCCCGAGGTGGTCCTTGACCCCGACCAGTGGACGGTGCGCACGCGGGATGGTGGACTCTCGGCCCACTTCGAGCATACCGTGGCGGTCACGCCGCGGGGGCCCTGGGTGCTTACCCTGCTCTAGTCGGAGGCGGCGGCATGGCGGCGAGGGAGGTCAGGGTGGGCCAGGTAGTGAAAAGCCTTGCCGGGAGGGACCGGGACCGCTACTTCCTGGTGCTTTCCGTGGTGGACGAGCGGCACGTGCTCGTGACCGACGGGGATCTCAGGCGGGTCGATCGTCCCAAGCGGAAGAACGTGAGGCACCTTGAGCCGGCGCCCCAGGTGGCGGAGGCGGTCGCTGCGGCCCTGGCCCGGGGTGAAAAGGTTCAGGACTCAGAGGTTCGGAGCGCGCTGCTTGCCGTGCTGGGCCGGTCGGCCGGGCCGGGGCGGGAAGAGGGGTAGAGGAGGTCCGGGCGGGGCATGGTGAAGGAGGACGTCATAGAGGTCGAGGGTACGGTGGTTGAGCCCCTGCCCAACGCCATGTTCCGGGTGGAGCTCGACAACGGCCACAAGGTGCTGGCGCACGTTTCAGGCCGGATAAGGATGCACTTCATCCGCATCCTGCCCGGGGACCGCGTGACCGTGGAACTCTCGCCGTACGACCTGACCCGGGGACGCATCGTCTACCGCTACAAGTGACGCCGAAGCCGCGGGGGCGGGCGAAGCCGGCGCCGCGGGCGGCGGCCGGGCCGGGCCGCCGGCCGACGGGGCTGGCGCGGCTGGAGAGCCCTGCCCGCGGTCTCTCGGTGCTGCGGCCCGGCGGTACACGGGGCGCGGTACTGGCCATTTGGGGAAGGGGGCCGGCAAGGTGAAGGTCAGGCCTTCGGTCAAGAGGATTTGCGAGAAGTGCAAGGTGGTCAAGCGCAAGGGCCGGGTGATGGTGATCTGCGACAACCCCAAGCACAAGCAGCGTCAGGGCTAGAGGGATGGGGGTGAAGGGCCGTGGCTAGAATAGCGGGGGTGGACCTCCCCAGGGACAAGCGCGTGGAGGCAGCGCTCACTTACATCTACGGCATAGGGTTCACCCGCTCCCGGCAGATACTGAGCGCCACCAAGGTGAACCCCGACACCCGGGTGCGGGACCTCACCGAGGAAGAGGTCGGCCGGCTGAGGGATTACATCGACCGCAACTACAAGGTCGAGGGCGACCTGCAGCGCGAGGTGCAGGTGAACATAAAGCGCCTGATCGACATAGGCTCCTACCGCGGGCTGCGCCACCGGCGGGGCCTGCCGGTGCGGGGCCAGCGCACCCGTACCAACGCCCGCACCCGCAAGGGGCCGCGCAAGACGGTGGGCGTCAGGCGCAAGAAGTAGCAGGGCGGGCCCAGAGAGGGGGACAACGATGCCGAGGCGTGGCCCCAGACCCAAGAAGAAGGAGCGCCGGGTGGTGGAGAGGGGGGTGGCCCACATCCGCTCTACCTTCAACAACACCCTGGTGAGCATAACCGATCCGGCGGGGAACACCATCGCCTGGGCGAGCGCCGGCACGCAGGGGTTTAAGGGCTCCCGCAAGGGGACGCCTTTTGCCGCCGGCCTGGCCGCGGAGGCCGCGGCCCGGGAGGCCATCGACCAGGGGATGCGGGAGGTGGAGGTCTTCGTCAAGGGGCCGGGAGGGGGTCGGGAGGCGGCCATCCGCTCGCTCCAGGCCGCGGGCCTGGAGGTGAGCCTGATTAAGGACGTGACGCCCATCCCCCACAACGGCTGCCGGCCGCCCAAGCGGCGGCGGGTGTAGGCCGGCCCGTCCGGAGGCCGCTTCGGAGAGGGCTAGCAGGAGGTGAGACCAGGCCATGGCCAGGTACACTGGACCGGTTTGCCGGCTGTGCCGCCGGGAGGGGGAGAAGCTCTACCTCAAGGCGGAACGCTGCTTCGGCAAATCCTGCCCCGTGGATAAGCACGTTACCGCGCCCGGCGAACACGGCCAGTTCAGGCGCAAGCTTTCGGAGTATGGCATACAGCTCCGTGAAAAACAGAAGGTCAGGCGCATATACGGGGTGATGGAAGCCCAGTTCCGCCGGTACTTCTCTCGCGCGGCGCGGCGCCCCGGCGTGACCGGCGAGGCGCTGCTTCAGCTCCTGGAGACGCGTCTCGACAACGTGGTGTTCCGTCTGGGCTTCGCCGGCTCCCGCCGCCAGGCGAGGCAGCTTGCCACCCACGGCCACTTCCTGGTGAACGGCCGGAGGGTGGACGTCCCCTCCCTGGGGCTGAAGGTGGGGGACGTGGTGGCACTGCGCCCCGCCAGCCGGGGGCTTGCTCCCTTCAAGGAGGCGGCGGAGCGCGGGAAGAAGCAGGGTGTGCCCGGGTGGCTCGAGGTGGATTGGCCCAACTTCCAGGGCAGGGTGCTCCGGCTGCCTTCGCGCGAGGAGATCGACGTCCCGGTGCAGGAGCACCTTGTCGTGGAGTTGTACTCGCGCTAGAGCAGGAGGGTTCGGGGATGGTTGAGATGGAGAAGCCCAGGATTGAATGCGCGGAGCTCAGCCCCGACCACACTTACGGGCGGTTCGTGGTCGAGCCCCTGGAGAGGGGCTACGGCATCACCCTGGGGAACTCCCTGCGCCGCGTTCTGCTCAGCTCCTTGCCTGGTGCGGCGGTGACGTCGGTCAAGATCGACGGGGTGCTGCACGAGTTCTCCACCGTGCGGGGCGTGGTGGAGGACGTCACCGATATCATCCTCAACATAAAGCACCTGGCGATCAGGCTTATCGGCGATGAGCCCCGGGTGATCCGCATAGATGCCAAAGGGCCGGGGACGGTCTCGGCCCGGGATATAAAGTGCGGCGCGGACGTGGAGATCCTCAACCCCGACCTTCACATCGCTACCCTGGAGGAGGGGGCCGAATTCAGGGTGGAGATGACGGTGGAGCGCGGCCGGGGGTATGTATCAGCGGAGCGCAACAAGCGCCCGGACCAGCCCATCGGGGTCATCGCCGTCGACTCCATATTCACCCCCATCCGCAAAGTGAACTACACCGTGACGGACACCCGGGTGGGCCACGTTACCGACTATGACAAGCTCACCATGGAGGTATGGACCAACGGGACCATGCGGCCCGACGAGGCCACCAGCATGGGGGCCCGGATCCTCACCGACCACCTGGAGCTCTTCCTGGGACTGACCCAGGCCGGGGCGGGCCTGGAGAAGGCCGCGGACAGGGAGCAGGACGAGCGCGCCCGGCTGCTGGAGATGTCCATCGACGACCTGGACCTGTCGGTGCGCTCGTACAACTGCCTTAAGCGGGCCGGCATCAACACCGTGGGGGAGCTGACCACCAAGACGGATGAGGACATGATAAAGGTCAGGAACCTGGGCAAGAAGTCGCTGGAGGAGGTCAAGCAGAAGCTTGCCGCTATCGGCCTTTCGCTGAAGCCGTCGGACGACTGAGGGCCGGCAGGGCCGCTCGCTGGCGGGGAGGGCTGTCCAATGCGGGGCTACCGAAAGCTGGGGCGACCGAGCGACCAGCGCTGGGCCATGCTGCGCAGCCTGGTGACGGCGCTCCTGGCAAAGGAGAAGATCGTGACCACCCTTACTCGGGCGCGGGAGGTCTCCTCCCTGGCCGAGAAGCTCATCACCTCGGCCAAGGGCGGCGGCCTGGCTGCGCGGCGGAGGGCCATGGGGGTGCTGCTGGACGAGGACGTGGCCCGCAAGCTGTTCGAGAACGTGGCGCCCCGCTACAAGGACCGCTCCGGCGGGTACACCAGGGTGGTGCGGCTGGCCCCGCGGCAGGGGGACGCCGCCCCCATGGCCCAGGTGGAGCTGCTCTGATTCCCGGACCGCCTGTGGGGGGAGGTGGACCCATGGTCCGGGCCGAAAACGTCTCTTTTCGCTACGGGGCGGGCCAGCCCGACGAGGTTGCCGCCCTGTTCGACGTTGACCTCAGGGTGGCCCCAGGGGAGTACGTGGCCGTCATCGGGCCCAACGGCTCGGGGAAGTCCACCCTGGCCAAGCACATAAACGCCCTGCTGATGCCGTCTTCGGGCCGGGTGGTGGTGGCGGGCATCGACACCCGCGACCCCGACCGCGTGTGGGAGGTGCGCCAGGCGGCGGGCATGGTGTTCCAGAACCCTGACAACCAGATCGTGGCCACGGTAGTGGAGGAGGACGTGGCGTTCGGCCCCGAGAACCTGGGGATGCCCCCGGCCGAGATAAGGCGCCGGGTAAAGGAGGCGCTTGAGGCGGTGCGGCTGCTGGAGTACAGCCAGCACGCCCCCTACGCGCTGTCCGGCGGCCAGAAGCAGCGCCTGGCCATCGCCGGAGTGCTGGCCATAAGGCCCCGCTGCCTGGTGCTGGATGAGCCCACGGCCATGCTGGACCCGGTGGGACGGGAGGAGGTGCTGCGCACCGTCCGGCGGCTCAACCGCGAAGACGGCATCGCCGTCATCCACATCACCCAGGACATGGAGGAGGCGGCTGAGGCCGACAGGGTGGTGGTGATGGACGGGGGACGGGTGGTGCTGGAGGGCACCCCCCGCCAGGTCTTCGCCCGGGCCGACCTGCTGCGGGAGCTGGGCCTGGAGGTCCCCCAGGTCACGGAGCTGGCGCAGATGCTCCGCGCCGACGGGCTGGACATCCCCCCCGACCTGCTCACCGTCGACGAACTGGTGGCGGCCCTATGCCCATCCTGATCGAGGGCCTCACCTACGTTTACGCCGCCGGCACCCCCCTCGAGGCCAGGGCGGTGTCCGACGTAACCCTGTCCATCGAGGACGGGGAGCTTCTGGGCATCATTGGGCCCACCGGCTCGGGCAAGACCACGCTCATCCAGCACCTCAACGGGCTCCTGCGCCCCACCCAGGGCCGGGTGGTGGTGGACGGGGTGGACCTGGCCTCGAGCCGCGAGGCGCTCAGGGCGGTAAGACGCAAGGTGGGCCTCATCTTCCAGTACCCCGAGCAGCAGCTCTTCGAGGAGACGGTGTTCGAGGACGTGGCGTTCGGGCCCCGCAACCTGGGCCTCGGTGAGGCGGAGGTGGAGGCCCGGGTGAAGGAGGCCCTGGGGCAGGTGGGGCTGGGCCACGAGTTGCTGAAGCGGTCGCCGTTCGAGCTCTCCGGCGGGCAGATGAGGCGGGTGGCCATCGCCGGGGTGCTGGCCATGAAGCCGAAGGTCCTGGTGCTGGATGAGCCCACCGCGGGCCTTGACCCCCGGGGCAGGGCGGAGATCCTGGGGCACCTGGAGGCGCTGCACGGCCGATTGGGCCTCACCGTGGTGCTGGTGTCGCACAGCATGAGGGACGTGGCCCGGCTGGCCCGGCGCCTGGTGGTGATGGACCGGGGCAGGATCGTGCTCTCGGGGACCACGCGGGAGGTGTTCTCCAGGGCGGAGGAGCTGGAGCGCCTGGGGCTGAAGCCGCCGCCCATGACCAGCCTCATGCGGCGGCTGCGCGACCGGGGCCGGCCGGTGTCGCTGGGGGTCCTCACGGTGGAGGAGGCCAGGCGGGAGATACTGCGGGTGGTTCGGGGGGAGCGGGGGAATTGATAAGGAACGTGCCCATCGGCCAGTTCGTCCCCGGCCGGTCGATAATCCACCGCCTGGACCCGCGCACTAAGATCTTGGTGGTCCTGGTCTATGTCGCCATCCTGTTCGTGGCCAACAACGCATACGCCTACGCGCTGCTGCTGGCGTTCGGGCTGGCGGGGCTGGCCCTCACCCGGCTTAAGCCCCGGCCGGTGCTGAGGGGCCTGCGGTCGGTGTGGTTCCTGGTGGTGCTGACAGTGCTGCTCAACCTGTTCATGACGCCGGGGCCCACGCTGTTCCGCCTGGGGCCGCTCCACGCCACCCAGACAGGGGCGGTCATGGGGCTGTTCATGGGCGGCCGGCTGGTGCTCCTGATCCTGGCCACCTCGCTGCTCACGCTGACCACCAGCCCCATCGACCTCACCGACGGCCTGGAGAGGCTGCTCCAGCCCTTCCGCCGGGTGGGCGTCCCGGCCCACGAGCTGGCCATGATGATGACCATCGCGCTGCGGTTCATTCCCACTCTGGTGGAGGAGGCCGACAAGATCATGAAGGCCCAGATGGCCCGGGGGGCGGACTTCATGAGCGGCAACATCGTCCGCCGGGTGAGGAGCCTGGTGCCCCTGCTCGTGCCGCTGTTTGTGAGCGCGTTCCGGCGGGCCGATGACCTGGCCCTGGCCATGGAGGCCCGCTGCTACCGGGGAGGGCTGAACCGGACGCGCATGAGGCAGCTGAAGTTCATGCCGCGGGACCTGGGTGCTGCCCTGGCCAGCGTGGCGCTCGTCGCCGGGGTGGTCTACCTCAGGCTCCAGGGACCGTCCTGAGGCGGGGCCCATGGTGGACGTGGGAGGCGGCGGGGCAGGGCCGGGGTGCGGGGCAGAACCGGGGCGCGGCACGGCGGGATCGCGGCGTGGCGCGCCGGAGGCCGGGGGCCGGAAGATAAAGCTGGTGGTCCAGTACGACGGGACGGACTTCTGCGGCTACCAGCGCCAGAGGGGCCGGCGCACGGTGCAGGGCGAGCTGGAGGCGGCCCTGGCCCGGGTGGCAGGGGCAAGGGTGGTCGTGCGGGCAGCGGGGCGCACGGACGCCGGGGTGCACGCTCGGGGCCAGGTGGTGAGCTTCCGGCTCCCGCCTCAGAGCCGCATTCCCACCGGGCGCCTGGCCGTGGCGCTGAACTCCGTGCTGCCGCCTGACCTGGCGGCGGTGACGGCCGAGGAGGTGGAGCCCGGGTTCTGTGCCCTGCGCTCGGCCCGGGCCAAGGCCTACAGTTACACCCTGGTTACTTCCCCGCACCCCTCGCCGTTCTGGCGCCGGTTCGCGCTGCACTGGCCCGGCCCCCTCGACCTGGCGCGGGCGGAGGAGGCGATGAGGCGCTTCCTGGGGTGCCACGACTTTCGAGCTTTCCGGGCCGAGGGCAGCTCCGCCCGGACCACCCGCCGCACCGTGCTGTGCTTTCGGCTGGAGCAGGAGGAGGACCGGCTCAGGTTCTGGGTGGAGGCAGACGGGTTTCTCTACCGGATGGTGCGGACCATGGTGGGCACCGTCCTCGAGGTGGGCCGCGGCCGGTTCGAACCTGGTCAGGTGGACCTCGCCCTGGCCACGGGGGACAAGGGGCTGGCCGGCCCCGCCCTGCCTGCCCACGGCCTGTGCCTGGAGAGGGTGTACTACTGCTGATCGCTGGGCGTTCGCGGGTGTGTCGTGCGGCCGCCGGGGCTCTTGACACTCTAACCCCGCCTGTATTAGAATGGTTTTGCGACTTACCGGGGGTGAGGCCCTTGCTGCAGAAGACGTGGGTAGCCAGGCCGGCCGAGGCCGGGTCGTCGTGGTACGTGGTGGACGCCGCGGGCCAGCCGCTGGGACGCCTGGCCAGCCGGGTGGCGGCCGTGCTGAGGGGCAAGCACCGGCCCGACTTCAGCCCGCACCTTGACCTCGGCGACCACGTGGTGGTGATAAACGCCGCCCGGGTGACGCTCACCGGGCGCAAGCTGGACACCAAGATATACTACCGCCACTCGCTATACCCCGGGGGGCTCAAGGCGGAGCCTGCCCGCAGCCTGCTGGCCCGGCGGCCGGAGGCGGTGGTGGAGCGGGCGGTGCGGGGGATGCTCCCCCACAACCGCCTGGGCCGGCAGCTCATCAAGAAGCTCAAGGTGTACCCGGGTCCGGACCACCCCCACGCCGCCCAGCGGCCCCAGCCGCTGGCTCTGTAGGGCGGCCCGGGTGGCTGCGGGCCGGTCGGTTCCGGCGGGAGGAAAGGGAGGCGCAGCTCTTGGCTCAGGTCCTTCAGTATCAGGCTACCGGCAGGCGTAAGAACGCCATCGCCCGGGTCCGCCTGGTTCCCGGCGACGGCAGGGCGGAGATAAACGGCCGCCCCCTGGAGGAGTATTTCCCCTCCCGGGCCATGCAGGCGTCGGTGCTGCAGCCGCTCAAGGCGACCGGGACCCAGGGGAAGTACGACCTGGTGGCACGGGTGCACGGCGGCGGAGTATCCGGCCAGGCGGGGGCGGTCAGGCACGGCATCGCCCGGGCCCTGGTCCGAAGTGACTCCGGCCTGAGGCCGGCCCTGAGGAAGGGGGGCTTCCTCACCCGGGACCCGCGCATGAAGGAGCGGCGCAAGTACGGGCTCAAGAAGGCGCGCAAGGCGCCCCAGTTCTCCAAGCGCTGACTCTGTGCGGCTCCGGTTACCGACAATGCCAGGCGAGGGGCCCTGCCCCTCGCCTTTTAGCGTCTTCACCGGCGCCGCTCTGAAGGTTTTTACCAGCCGGCGGAGAAGTGGGGCTATCGGCAGGTTGTGCGTCCGGCCGGAAGCAAACGATGAAGGAGGGGTGTGTCCTTATGGCGGTGAGGGCGCAGACGGAGCTGGAGATGCGGAGAAGGCGCCAGGAGGAGCTTCTGGCCAAGGCGCGGCGCCACCTGTCGCCGGTGCTGCCCCGGGCCACCGAGCTCATGGTGGAGCGCGGGGAGGGGCCGTTCCTTTACACCCTTGACGGGGAGAAGTACTTCGACTTCGTCTCCGGCATAGCGGTGAACAGCCTGGGGCACTGCCACCCCGAGGTGGTCAAGGCCATCCAGGAGCAGGCGGCCAGGCTGATCCACATCTGCTTCGTGACCGCTTACTATGAGCCTGCGGTGGAGCTGGCAGCCAAGCTGGCCGAAATCTGTCCGGGCGACCTCGACATGGTGTTCTTCGCCAACTCCGGGGCGGAGGCGGTGGAAGGCTCGGTGAAGATGGCCCGGTACGTCACCGACCGCCCCGCGATCATCGCCTTCCGCGGCGGCTTCCACGGCCGCACCATCGGGGCGACCTCGCTTACCTCCTCGTCGGTCCGCTACCGGCAGAACTACGAGCCACTTCTGCCCTCGGTCTACCACGTGCCCTTCCCCTACTGCTACCGCTGCCCGTACAAGGGCCGTCCCGAGGACTGCTCGCTGGACTGCCTGGGGGAGATCGAGACCCTGTTCAAGCACCAGGTGGCCCCGTCCGACGTGGCCGCCATGCTGATCGAGCCCGTCCAGGGCGAGGGCGGGTACATACCGGCCCCGGTCCGCTACATGAAGGGGCTGCGCGAGCTCTGTACGCGCCACGGAATCCTGCTCATCTTCGACGAGATCCAGACGGGGTTCGGCCGGACGGGCAGAATGTTCGCCGCCGAGCATTACGGCGTGGTGCCCGACGTGTTGCTGCTTGCCAAGGCCCTGGCCTCGGGGCTGCCGCTCAGCGCCATCGTGGCGCGTCCCGAGCTGCACCAGGCTTGGCCCCAAGGGGCGCACGGGTCCACGTACGGTGCCAACCCGGTGTCCTGCGCCACCGCGCTCGCCAGCATCAGGGTGATAGAGCGGGAGAGGCTGGTGGAGAAGGCCGCCGAGACCGGGGACTACCTCCGCAAGCGATTCCTGGAGTTCAAGGACAGGTACGCCTTCATCGGCGACGTGCGCGGGCTGGGGCTCATGGTGGGCATGGAGTTCGTGGACGAGGACGGCGGGCCCAACGGCGACTTCGTCAAGAAGCTGATCGCCCGAAGCCTGGAGGAGAAGCTGATCTTCTACTCCTGCGGCGTGTTCAAGCAGTGCATCCGGTTCATGCTCCCGCTCAACGTCCGCCGCGAGGACCTGGACGAGGGGCTGGAGCGGTTCGGCAGGGTGCTGGCCCGGATGGCCCGGGAGGCCTAGCGGCCGCACCGCGCGGGCCTGCCGTGCGGGCCGCGGCACCCGGCTGCGGCTTAGGAGCCTAGAGCCCCGGGGGGCTTCCCCCCGGGGCTCTGGCCCAGGGCCGGGCCTGAAATCGCCGCCGGCCTTTCGGCCTACCGCATCCCGGCTACCTCCAGCCTCTCGCTGCCCAGCCAGACCTCGGCCTGCCTCAGCACCGCCCGGACGTAAGAGTTGCTGGAGATGGGGCCGCCCAGATGCGAGTTCCGCCCCAGCCCCAGGGAGGCGGTCCCCAGCACCCTCGTGTCCTCAGGCATCAGCCCGGAGATCTGGGCGTGGGGGTTTGTCCCCACCGCGATCTCGGCGAGGCCGCGGGCCCACTCGTCGCCGCGGTTGAGCAGGTGCTCCAGGGCCTGGGCCGGTTCGCCGCCCTCCGCCCGGCTCACCTTGCCTGCCCTGACCGTGAGCGTCACCGGGGCCGTAAGCACCCCCACGTTCTCCAGGCTGCCGTCCACAACCACGGTGCCGGTGGCGCTCCCCGGCTCCACGGCCCGCGCCACCATCCCCGAGGGTACGAACGCGTCCTCGCCGCGCTTGCGGGCGGTTCCCAGGCAGGCGAACGGCGGCGCTGCGGCCAGGGTCAGGCTGAGGTCGGTGCCGGCCGGGGTCTTGATCCTCACCTTCCTGGCCTTTTCCAGCCTGGCTGCCACCTCCCGGGTGGTCTCCGCCAGGCGGTCGTAGTCCACCAGCGCCGTCCGCCACAGCGTCTGCTCCGTAAGCCCGCACATGGTGACGGAGCGGGCGCCGCCCTTGAGCGCCTGGGCGTGGGCCTGGGGAGGGAAGGGGCGCTGAGTGTAGAGGAGGAGGGCGTCGGCGCCCTTTGTTGCCTGGGCTATGGGTGGGGGCAGCCTGTCATCGGTCAGAAGCACCTCGGGAAGAAAGATCAGGGCGGCCCGGCTGCCGCGGGCAGTGAGCGAGCGGAAGAGCTCCTTGGCGATCTGAAGGCTTTGAGTCAGACTGCTAACCACCAGGGCCACCTCGCCCGGCCGGATCCCTGCGCACTTTTCCACTATGGTCCGGCAGAGCTTTTCCACCTGAAGCTTTTCCATGTGCGTCTACCTCCCGGTGACGGCCAGCAGTGGTTGCCACAGCGTCGAGTTTGCGGCCGCTTCCTGCACCTGGGCCATGCAGCGGGGGTCCTCCTTCTCCCCGCAGCCAAGGGTCATAAAAGAGCGGCCTTTCGCTCTCCCGGAATGCCCTAGGAGTCGAGCCGCAGCCTAGAACACCTTCACCTCCTTCTGCAATCCCCCGTTCGTGGCGCAGGCAGATACCGACAGAGGGACGAGGTCAAAGAAAGGGCTTCACGCTCCAAACCTGGTAGCGTAGTATAGAGTTCTACACCCCTTCGACAAATTCCTCCATGGGCGCGGCCCTTTGCGACATCGTTCGACAGCTTCCCCTGGAGGACGGGCTCCGTAGGGATTTTCCCCTGCCCTGTAGAATGCAGGGGGTGTGGCTGGAGTCAGGAGGGTTCGACCGTGATGAAGGGGGCTGGAGTGCCCGACACCGGGGTGGCCGTCGGCCTTGTGTCTGCCGGCCCCGGGGAGGCCGACTTCCTGCGGGGATGGCTCCTTGCCCTGGCGGGGGAAGGCGTGAGCCCCCTGCGGCTCATGGTGGCCTCGCCCACCCGGTCCGGCGTAGAGGCGCTGGAGGCCGTGCTTCGCGGGGTGCCGGCGCTTGCAGCGGCGCGGCCCGTCACCGTGTCCGCGCTGGCCCAGCGCATCCTCGAGCGCCACGGCCACCTCCGCGGCCTGCCGCCCCTGAGGGGAATGCTCCACGGGGAGCAGGAGTGGCTGCTGCTGTCCCAGGTGCTGGAAGAAGTCGATCTGCCCGAGCCCCTTGCCGTGGGGAAGCGTCAGCCGGGGTTCGCCAGGCAGTGCCTCAACTTCCTGAACTGGCTCAGGGCCAACGGCCTGGGCCCCGGGGCGGTGGAAGGCGCCGCCCCTCCCGGCTCGGCGGCGGGGGCCCTGGCCCGGGTGTACCGGGCCTACCTCGACCGTCTCAAGGCTGAGGGGCTGTGGGGTTTCGGGGACCTGGCCCCCGCCGCCGCGCGGCTGCTGAGGGGCTGCCCCGAGGCCGCCCGGTGGTGGCAGGAGCGCTACTTGTGTCTGGGGGTGGCGCGATGCCACGACCTCACCCCCGCAGGCTTCGACCTGGTCGGGGCGCTTCTCCCCCGGGGCGTGAAGCCCCTGGGGAGCAGGGCGGCGCCGCCCGTGGCCCTGACCCTGGACCCCGGCCTGTACCGCGCGCGGCTGGCGGCGCCCGCCTGGTTTCGGGCGCGGGACCCCTGGCGGGAGTTGCTGGAGCACCTGGGGGCCGGCGGGCTGGCGGAGGCCCCGGCGGCGCCTGCCCTGCCCGCCGGCGGCGGCGGGGGCGCGCCCCTCCCTCGAATCCGGGCCGCAGGCTTCGGCCGGCAGGCGGAGGAGCTGCGGTGGGTGGCGCGGGAGCTGAAGCGACTGGGAGATGCCGGCGTGGCATGGGACGGGCTGTGGGTGATGCATCCCGGGTCCGAACCCCCCCCCGGCCTGGAGGCGGAGCTCAGGGCGGCGGGCGTGCCGTTTTCGGCGCCGGGCCGGCGGGCGGGCGCGGCGGGGCTGCTTCCCGGTGTGCTCGCCTTTCTGGCTGCGCTGGAGGACCCGGCGGACGACGGGGCCGTGCGTCGGTGGCTGGCCTCGGCTCTGGGGCCCGGCCCGGTGTTTGCCGCCCGGGCGGCGGATGCGTCCCGAAGGCGGGGGATCTCGCTGCTGGAGGCTGCGGCGGAGGAGGCGGAGCGGCTCGCTGGCCCTGACGCGGGGCAGGTGGAGGGGCCGCCAGGGGCCGATCTGGACGGCGGCCCGGCCGCCACGGCGAGGCGTTCGCTGAAGCTGTTCCGGCGACTTCGGTCGGACCTGGAGCAAGGGGCGCGCCCCGCCGCCGTGCTGGCGGGAATCCTCGAGGAGGGCATCCGTACGCTCATTGCGGCCCGCGGCCGGGGTGGGGAGGGAGCCGCCCTGGCCGAGGCCTGGGCCGGGCCCGCCCGGCGACTGCTGGAGGCCGCAGCCATCCTGGACGTCCCCCCTGGGGCGGGGCGCCCGGGCTGTCCCGGGGGGCTGGCGGGGCTGGCCAGGTGGCTGGGGGTGCTCGATCGGCCCGGGGCGGCGGGGCTCGGCGGGGGCGGGGAGGAGGCTGGCGCGGCGGGGGTACCCGGCGGGGGCGGGGAGGAGGTCCCAGGGGTGGAGGGCGCGGCGGCCGGCGGTCCGGGGGAGGGCAGGCAGGGACCCGGCCGGGTACGGGTGCTGCCGCTGGCCGGAGGCCCGGCCGGGCCCTGCGAGGTCGCCTTCGTGCTTGACGCGGTGGCCGACCCCGCGCCGCTCCCGCCCTTTTCGCTGCTGGAGCCCGAGGAGCTCAGGGCGCTGGCCTCGGCCCTGGGGCCGCTCTGGCCCCCGCCCCGGCTCGATCCCGCGTCCGCCCTTGCCCTGGAGGAGGCGCTCGCCGCCTCGGCCCTGGGCTGCGCCCGGTCGGCGGCCTACCTCTGCTGGGCGGCCCGCGGGCGCGCAGGGGAGGAGGGTCTGGTGCCCCTGCCCCTGGCCCAGCGGCTGGAGCCGGTGGAGGTTGCGGCCCCGCCCCGGCCCGGCCCAAAGCCCGCTTTCCCCTCCGGACCCGAACCCGCCTTCCCGCCCGGCCCGGAGCCCCCCAACCCGCCGGGACGCGGCCCCGCCCCGCCGCCCGCGGCCGCCCCTCTCCGCGGCGCTGCACCCCTGCCCTGCACCCTCCCCCGGTACCTGAGCCCTTCAGCGGTGAAGGCGTACCTGGCGTGCCCGCGCCTCTTCTACTACCGTTGCCTCCTCGGCCTGGAAGAGCCCATCACCGCCGAGTCGCTTCTGGGGGAACTGGTGCACCGCGCCCTGGCGCGGTTCTTCGCCCGGTTCCCCGAGCCTGGGCGGCTGGGGCCCGAGGCGGTGCGCGAGGAGGGCCGCCGCGCCCTGGAGCAGGCCTGGGCCGGCCTCGGCGCTGAGGAGCAGGCGGCGCGGCTGCTGGGCTGGCCGGCCCGGGCGCAGGCGCTGAACGCCCGGGCGGCGCGGCTGCTCCTTCCCTACCTGGAGGCCCAGGCGGCGGGGTGGGAGGCAGGTCGCCGCTGCGTGGCGGTGGAGGCTGCAGTGGCCCTGGAGCTGGGGGGGTTCGTGCTTCGGGGCCGCGTCGACCGCATAGATGAGCTGCCGTCTGGGGGCCATGAACTCATTGATTACAAGTCGGGACGGGGTGACAGGGAGGCGGAGGGCAGGCTAAAGGCCCACTTCCTGCCCGCCGGGGGCCGGCGGCCGGAGGACTTCCAGCTCCTGATCTACTACCTGGCCGCCAGCCGGGGCGGGACCCTCAGTCCTGTCCGGCTGGCCGTCCACCAGCTCGCCCACCGCCTGGCCGCCGCCCCATTCGCCCTCCGGCGCCTGGAGGTGGTGCCCGGCGACCCCGCCCCGAGCGATCCCAGAAAGCCCCTGGTCACCGGGGGCGACCTTGGCGCGGGGGAGGCCGCGCTCCTTTCCGTGCTGGAGGAGATGGCACGGGGGTACTTCCCCCCGAACCCCCGGCAGCCTTACGACTGCGCCCGCTGCGCGTTTCGGCTGGCCTGCCCGCGGCGCGGAGGAGAGGAGGAGGAACCCGGTGAGTGAGCCCTGGCCCGCCCCCGCGCCCCACCTGGAGGGCTTGAACCCCGAGCAGCTCCGCGCCGTAACCTTCCCCACGGACCGGCCGCTCCTGGTCCTGGCCGGCCCGGGGACGGGCAAGACCACTGTGCTGGCGGCCCGCTACGCCCACCTCGTCCTGGGCCCGTCCGCCCTCAGCCCCGGGGAGGTGCTGGCCCTCACCTTCACCCACCGGGCCGCGGGGGAGATGAGGTCAAGGATCGCCGGCCTGCTCGAAGCCGCAGGAAGGGACGGCGCCGCCCCCGCCCTGGCCGGGGCGTGGATTGGGACCTTCCACTGGTTCTGTGCCCGGCTGCTGCGGGAGTACCCGGTGGCGGCCGGGGTGGACCCAGAGTTCGAGGTCCTCGACCGGGCCATGAGCCGCCTGGTCTTCGTGCGGGCCGCGCCCCGGGCGCTGGGGGACGCCGCCGGCTACCCGCAGGCCCCGCTGCTGCGCGGCGACCTGGTGGACGAGGCCTACCGCCTGGTCATGCGCCTCAAGGACTCCCTGGTGGGCCCCGACGGGTTTCTCGCCCTGGCGCTGGAGGGGGCGGCCGCAGCGCCGGGCGCGGAGGAGGCGGGCGGGGATTGGAGGCTGGAGCGGGACACCGCCCGGGTGGTACACCGCCTCTACCTGGCGTATGAGGCGGAGCTGGAGAGGCGGGGGGCGCTCGACTTCGCCGGCCTCATCGGCCGGGCCTGCGCCTTGCTCTCCACCCCCGGCGTGGGCCCCGGGGTGCGCCGGCGCTTCCGCTACATACTCGTCGACGAGTTCCAGGACACCAGCGCCGCGCAGTTCTACCTCCTCCGGCTGCTCGCCGCCGACGGGCGCCTGTCCAACGTCACCGTGGTGGGCGACCCCCGGCAGGCGATATACGCCTGGCGCAACGCCCGGGTCGAGAACCTCAGCGAGTTCAGGGCCAGGGAGTGGGGCGGGGAGGTGGTGGAGCTGGTGAAGAACTACCGCTCCCGGCCGCCGCTCCTGGAGGTGGCGGGGGCGTTCCTTTCCGGGGGCGGGGTCCCTGCCCCGCCCCTGGCGCCGGTCCGCGGCCCAGCCCTCCCCGGCCCCGGTACGGCCCCGGCGCTCACCCTGGCCGCGCTGCCCAATGAGGCCTCCGAGGCCGGCAGGATAGCGGACGAAGTGAGGCGCCTGCTCGAGGCGGGGGAGGATCCGGGCCAGGTGGCGGTGCTCATGCGCGGCACCGGCCCCGCCGCCTGGGTAGAGGAGGCGCTGCGGCAGAGGGGAGTGGACTGCAGAACAGTCGGGGGGGCCGCCGGCCGCGAGCTTCAGGGGCTTCAGGACCTGCTGGCCCTGCTCCGGCTGGCCCGCGACCCCCACGACGCCCCGGCGCTCTGCCGCCTCCTGGGGCAGGTCTTCTCCGTGCCCGACCGGGAGCTGGCCGAGTTCTGCCGGGCCGCGGGGGCGGACGGCAGGCCGCGGCCCCCTGGCCCGGCGCTCCTGGACCCGGGGGCGGAAGCCGCCCTTGCCCTCTGGCCGTGGGCCGGTGCGGCCCGGCGTCTCCTGGAGGAGGCGGGAGCCGCGGCGCGGGCGCTGAGGCTGCCCGCGCTGGTGGAGTGGGCGGCGGCGCGGCTGGACTCGGACGGCCGGGGTAGGGGCCCGCGCGGTGGGGCGGAGGGGGCGGGGGGCGCCGAACAGGGCAACGCAGCACCCCCCGGCGCCGGGGGGCGCAAGGAGCGGCTGGACCCCTTCCAGGTGCAGCAGGTGGTGGCCCTGGCCTGCTCCTTCGAGTCCCGGAACCCCGCGGCGGGCCTGGGGGAGTTCCTGGCCTACCTGGGCTACTTCCTCCAGGAGAGCCAGCTTGATCCGGAGCCCCCCGGCTGGGACCCGCGGCCCGGGGCCGCGCCGGAAGGCGGCGGGAGGGTCCACATCATGACCGTCCACCAGGCCAAGGGCCTGGAGTTCAACCGCGTGCTGATCCCCGGGGTCCGTCCCGACCGCTTCCCTCTGAAGCACCGGGGCCCGCTCCTGGATTTCTGGCCGCTGCCCGAGCCGGGCTGCCGGGCCGCCCGCGCCCCGGCCCCTGCCCTGATCGTCCGCACCGACGCCGACGGCCGCGCCACCGCCGGGTACGAGGCTCAACGGCCCCGGCTGCAGGCCGAGCAGATGGCCGAGGAGAGGCGGCTGTTCTATGTGGCGCTCACCCGGGCGCGCGAGAGCCTGTACGTCACCCGGCCCCAGCCCCTCCCGCCCGACCCGGGGCCGGGCGACTTCTTCGCCGAGCTTCTCTCCGCCTTTCCCGGGGCGGCCGTGGCGGAAGACGGCCGGGCCCCCGCCCCGCCGCCCGAGGAGCCCGCCAGGCTCCGGCACGGGGCCCCGGCTGAGGCCCCGGCGGTCACCGATGCGCCCGCCGCGCCCCGGGGTGGGGCGCAGGCCCTGGCAGCCGGGGACGGGGCTGGGGCCGCCGCCCCCCCCCCGGCCGCGGGGGGGGCGGGGGCCCCCCCGGGCCCGGGCCCCCCGGGCACGGGGGGGCGGCCCGCCTCCGCGGCCGTGCCCACCACCAGGCGATTCCGCTCGGCGTCCACCTCCAGCACGTAGAGCGGCTCC
>JAIMBG010000029.1 GCA_023511555.1 Acetobacteraceae bacterium
GATCCTAGGCGTAAAACGTACCGCAACACTCGCTCGGACAGATCGACTGTTTCCAAGTGATCCCGCGCTCAGTAACCCACTTGGTGTGGCTCATGGAGCCTTGGGGGTAGTCTACGCCTTGAATCTTATTAGTGGAGAAGTTCCAGACGCTTATAAAGACTGGATCAGATCCCAAGAGCTTAGTACTAAAACGTATACTCCAAGTCTTTATCATGGGTTATCTGGAATAGGGTGGGCGATGTATGAAATCGGTCTCTATGATGAAGCAATGGAAGTTATAAAGTTGGCGGGAAACCATCCATTGTTATTGGAGTGCGCGGACATAGAACACGGTGTATCTGGATTCGGGTTAGCGAATTTGTATTTTTGGATGAAGACCGGGCAATCGGAATTTCTAAAGACTGCCCTTGATGTAGGGACGTTTCTCACTAGTGTTGCCAAGTGGGATGAGAATGGACCATATTGGCTTTCCCCTGACGGACGCAGGTTCCTAGGATATGCAAGAGGCAATGCGGGGATCGCTTTGTTTCTCTTGTATTTGTATCTCGGTACGAGAGAGAAACGGTTCTTGGATATCGGTGTTAATGCGTTAAAGGCCGACATAGCGTTTGGTGTGCCTCAACAGGGGGGATACATCTCCTTTCCGGAAGAACCAGGCGGTCAAATTGTTTCTCCCTACTGGCGTTACGGATCTGCTGGTATCTGTACTACTCTGATTAGGTATGCTGTTGTTACCAAAGATCCAGAGCTAGTGCTTATGCTTAGTGATATCCTTCCAGACGTCAAACGGAAGTATACTGTATTTCCCAGTTTGTTTTCTGGATTGGCAGGGCTAGGCAATCTGTTGCTTGATTATCATATGCTGATGGGCGATAGTGATGCTTTAGATGTTGCAAAAGCGATTGCGCGTGGAATAAGTTTGTTTAAGGTTCAGCGAGATGATCATGTTCTTTTTCCTGGGGAACTCCTTTATCGCTTTAGCGCAGACTTTTCAACGGGTGCCGCGGGTCTGCCGCAAGGCCAGCACGCTCACCAGGAGGAAGATAGTGAACGCGGCCACCGTCGCCCGCGCCACGACGCGGCGCCGGGCGGCAAAGAGGAGCAGGGCGGCCAGGATGGCCTCGGCCGCAGCCACGGCGACCACCATGAGGCGCGCCGTGGGGAAGCTGACGCCGAACGCCCCAGCCCACGTCTGGGCCACCGGAGCCACGTCAGCCAGTTTGGCAACCGCGGCCAGGCACAGTATCGCCGCGAGGGCCAGGCGGCAGACGAGTACGAAGGCGGAAAAGGAGAGCGTCTGCCTGGCGAAGCGGGTCAACCATCTCAACATACAGCATCACCCGCGCCACACCCCGGCCGCCCCCGTCGCGTCTTCCGCCACCCACCGCGCCCACAGCCCTCGCAATGCTCAGAGGTGCTGCAGCAGGTCTATCCCCGCGACGGGGAGCTTCAGCGGCTTACCGGGCCGCACCTCGACGAAGGCCGGCATGACCGAGGGGGGCAGGGAGGCGAGCTTTACCACCAGCTCCCCGATGTCGCGCGGCTTAAGCTTCCAGCCGTCATCCGGCAGCGGCCGGTTGGCGATGGCCCCTGGCGCGATGGTGGCCACCCTCACCCCGCGGTAGCGCAGGTCGCGCACCGCCACCTCGGCCAGGGCATGCAGCGCCGCCTTGGTGCAGCAATAGGCCGCCCCCGCCTCGAAGAAGTGCATCCCCGCGTGGCTGCCCATGAACACCAGCAGCCCCTTCGAAGCGATGAGGTGGGGCGCCGCTGCCCGCGTAAGGTAGAATGGGGCGCTGAGGTTCACCGCCAGGCTCTCCTCCCAGTCGTCGGGGCTGAGCTGGTCGAGGGGTGCGAAGCGCCTTACCGCCGCGTTGTTTACCAGCACGTCGATGCGCCCGAACCGGCGCGCCACCTCGTCCACGGCCGCGGCGATGGCCTCCCTGGAGCGCAGGTCGCACCTCACTTCGTGGAGCCACGACTCCCCGCAGGGGGTGCGGTTGAGACCCATCACCAGGTCGCCTGCGGCCTGGAGCGCCTCGGCAATGCCCCTCCCCGTGCCGCGGTTGGCGCCGCTTACCACCACCACCCGGGCCACCCGACTCACCCCTTTCCCTGCGCCGCGTGCCCGGCCCCGTCCCCCGACCGCGCCCTCAGGCTCCAGCCTTTCCGCTGCCAGCTCGAAGAAGTCCAGGCGCAGCTCGGCCGTGCCCTGCACCACCTCGTGGCGCTGGGACGAAAAGCTGCTCAGGGTCGGCAGGAGCTCCACCAGGCAGCGCTCGGCGTCGAGCCGGTAGACCCGCTTGCTCCGCCCCTCCACCAGCAGCGGTAGGGAGGTGGGGTCAGCCCCCGCTCCCCGCGTCTGTTCCTTCAGCACGGCTCACCACCCCACCCGTGGGCTTCGCTCGCCGGGGGGCGGCTCCCCCCGGATCGCCGAAGGCCGGCCGGCCCCGGAGCCCGCCTCTTCCCTCTCTCGCACCGCGACCGCCCGCCGCCCGGTCCCTCGGCCTCACTTCCCGCCCTTCCGCCTCACTTGCGAAAGAGGTCCAGCGCCGTCGGGGGCAGGTCCAGCTCGCGGAAGGCGGCGTCGAGCCGGGCGCTTACCCCGCCGCGATCGAGATACTGTGCCAGGTCCGCCAGCCTCTCCGCCTCCAGCTCCCCGACGCGGGCCTCCAGGGTGGGCCCGGCCGACCCCAGCCCTTCGGCCACGTCGCACGCCTCCTCAAAGAAGTCCAGACAGCGGCCGTCCAGCTCCTCCCTGATCGGGGCCATGCCGGCGGAGGCGGGCCCCGACCGGCCGTACCTCTCCACCGCCTTCTCCACGGTGCGGACCCGGTCCCGCACCTCGTTTACGGCGGAGAAGTAGCGGTTGACCGCCGCCTCCAGGCAAGCCAGGCGAGGGTCGGCGTAGCACCAGCCGCTGGGCCGCGACGGGTCCAGCAGTCCCAGCCGCTCCAGCCGGGCCTTCACCGGGATGCCGGTGTAGAGCCGGAGGGCGCGGCGGGCCAGCTTGGGGGGCGCGCGCTGCTCCCGGATGAACCTGATGGAGGTGCGGAGCTGCTCAAAGCTGCTGAGGGGGTGCCACATGATGTACCCCAGCATCAGCCGCCGGCGGGCCCCTACCGCCGGCGAAAACCCCAGGCCGGCGAGTGTCCCCAACGCCCGGTACACCGCCTCCAGGGTCAGGCCCTTGTTGAAGAACTCCAGGTCCGGGCCGTACACCGACTCTATACCCAGGTAGACGCCGCACAGCCCCGCCTCGGTGAGGTGGCGGAACAGCTCCGGTTCCACGGCGTCGGGGCGGCAGAAGAAGGTGAAAGACAGGGGAAAGCCGAGCGACTTAAGCGCCTCGGCGAGCCGGTGAAGCTTGTCCCTCCCGGCCCGGCTGGGCACCACCAGGTTGTCGTCCTCGAAGTTGAACTCGGTGATGCCGTACCTTTCGTGCAGCCACCGGATCTCCGCCACCACGCTCTCCACCGACCGCTGCCGGTGGTGCGGCCCAGGCTGAAGCGCCTCGAAGCTCCGCACCGTGCAGAAGGTGCACCGGTAGGTGCAGCCCCGGCCGAACTCCAGGGAGGCGGGCAGCGGCGGCCCATACTTCTTGAGGTACCGCTCCAGCGTGTCGCGGGCCATAAAAGGCAGGCCGTCGAGGTCCGCGACCTTGGGGGCGGGGGGGTTGATGACGAACCGCCCGTCGCTCCCCAGGTAGGCCACGCCGGGAAGGCCGCGCCAGTCGGCGCCCGAAAGCACCGCGTCCACGAGCGGCGGGAAGCTGAGCTCGCCCTGCGGGCCCGCCGGCCCCGATGAGCCGGCAGCAGAGCTCCACGCATTCCTCGACGCTGGCGTGGGAGGTGTCCACCAGCGGCACGCCGAAGCGCCCCGCGATCTCCCGGTACAGCCTGCAATAGTGCCGGTTCTGCGTTGCGTCCACCGCCTCGCCCCGCCCCGATTGGCGGCGCGCCGTGGCCTCGGGGTCGGCCCAGATCAGGAGGGTGGGCGGGAGCGGCCGCCACCTGCGCCAGAAGCACCGGGGCAGCACGGTGAACAGCGACAGCCAGTGCCGGTCGAACAGGAGCGTGGGGGCAGGCGCGTTCTCCTCCATGGCGCGGCGCACCGCGGCCAGCGCCACGCGGTTGGCCAGCGCAAAGTCCCTTTTGCGCCAGCACCAGGCGATGAAGTCCCCCAGCGTCCCATCGAAGGGCTTAACGTACGCCGCCCCGATGACGCCCGCCACGCGGCGTGCCAGCGTGGTCTTGCCCGCGGCGTCGTGGCCGTCGAACACGATCACCCGGGGCACGGGCTTCAGCCCCCCGCGGCCCGCCGCCGCACGATCATGCTCTCGCGCTCCGGCCCCACCGATATCAGGGTGATGGGCCTCTCCACCAGCTCCTCCAGACGGAGCACGTAGCGTTGGGCGGCCTGGGGGAGGTCTTCGAACCGCCGGACGCTGCTGATGTCCTCCTTCCAGCCCGGCATCGTCTGGTACACCGGCTCCGCCGCCTCCAGGGCGGGGTTCAGGGGGAAGCGGTCCGTCTCGCCTCCCTCGATCCTGTAGGCCACGCAGATCTTCACCTCCGGCTCGCCGGAGAGCACGTCGAGCTTGGTGAGGGCGATCTCGCTTGCGCCCTGGATCCGGACCCCGTAGCGGGAGCCCACGGCATCGAACCACCCCACCCGCCGAGGTCTTCCTGTGGCCGCCCCGTACTCCGCCCCGCGTTCCCGGATGCGGTCGCCCGTCGCGTCTTTGAGCTCGGTAACGAAGGGCCCCTCGCCGATCACGGTGGAGTATGCCTTCATCACGCCGACGACGGAGTCTATGGGGCGCTCGAACAGCCCCCCGCCCACGCGGCAGAACGAAGCCAGACAGGAGGAAGAGGTAACGAAGGGGTAGGTGCCATAGTGCAGGTCCCTCAGCGCCCCGAGCTGCCCCTCGAACAGGATGCTCTTGCCCTCCTGCACCGCCTCCCCGATGACCTGGCTGGTGTCGCAGATCCAGTCGCGGATGCGGGCTCCGTGGCGCTCGGTCCACTCCACCACCTCCGCCAGCTCACAGGGGGGCCTCCCGTAAACCCCGGTGAGCAACAGGTTGGCCCACTCTACCACCCCGGCCAGGTGGCGGCGCAGGTAGTCGGGGTAGAGCAGCTCCCCCATCTGGACCCCCTTCTTCAGGTAGCGGTCGCCGTAGACCGGGGCGATGCCGCGTCGAGTCGAGCCGTAGCGGCGCTCGCCCAGCCGATCCTCCTCCAGGGCGTCAAGCTCCCGGTGGAAGGGGAAGAGGATCGTGGCCCGGTCGGACACCTTAAGGCCGCCGAGGGGGACGCCCCGACCGGAGACCTCGTCGATCTCCTGGGCCAGGGCCTCCAGGTCCACCGCCATACCGGTGCCTAGAACGTTGGTCACCGACGGGTTGAACACCCCCGAAGGAAGCAGGTGCAGCCTGAACCTGCCGTACTGGTTCACCACCGTGTGGCCGGCGTTGTTCCCGCCCTGAAAGCGCACCACCACGTCGGCGGACTGGGCCAGATAGTCGACTATGCGGCCCTTGCCTTCGTCCCCCCAGTTGACGCCTACCACCACGCTCACCGGCACCGGCCTTCCCCCCTGCTCGCACTGTCGGGCTGCGCCTCGGTTTAGGGGTTCGGTGCGATGAAAGTAAACTCCTTCCCTACCCCTCCCCAAGCCCAGCCGTCTTACCCCTAGTATCCCTGGCGGGACGGTGGGTCCGGCGGCGGGGTGCCCCCATCGCCCCAGCGGTTGCGGCGTGCCCACCCTGCCCCGGCGGGGGTCGCGACCGTTGCCCGGCGGTGGGGCGGATCCCCCGGGGCCGCGGCCCGCCTGAGGTAGGGCTGCAGGGGCACCGCCAGCGGGTCAGGAGGCTGTAGCCCTATGCAGCTTAAGCGCATACCGGCAGGATTATACAGCAGTCATAGCGAAGCCAAACCCTGGAGGGTTCGTTGGCACTGCACGGGCCGGCCTGCCTCTGGGCCGGGCGCCGGCCGTGGGTGGGAAGGACGGTGGACAGGGTGCGGGGGCCCCGGGCCTGGGTCATCCCGGCCATCGACATCCTGGGAGGGCGGGCGGTGCGGCTGGTCCGGGGCGACCCGGGCCGGCCTTCCGTGGTGGACCCCGACCCCGTCCGGCTCGCCCGGTACCTCAGGGCTCAGGGGGCGCGGGCCCTGCACGTGATCGACCTCGACGGCGCCCGGGAAGGGTCGCCGGTGAATCTGGCCCTGGTCCGAAAGGTGGTGCGCTCGGCGGCGGTCCCGGTGCAGGTGGGGGGCGGGGTGAGGTCTCCCGAAGACGCCGCGGCCCTCCTCCGGGCGGGGGTCTGGCGGGTCGTGCTGGGGACGATGGCGGCCGAGGACCCGGAGGGGCTCCTGGCCATGCGCCGACGCTTCGGCGATGCGGTGATCCCCAGTCTGGACGTGCGCGCAGGGCAGGTGGCCACCCGCGGCTGGTCAGCCGCGGCCGGACGTAGCCCTCTGGAGGTCGCCGAGGCCCTTCTCCAGGGCGGCTTCCGGCTGGCGGTGTTCACGATTGCGACCGGGACGGCACCCTGAGCTTCGACCGACGAGGCGCGTGGCTGGATGTCCTCCGACTGGGCCTGGGGCTCATCCTGGCCGGCGGGGTGGGGTCGCTGGACGACCTGACCTTCCTGCGGTCTTACGTGGGCCGCGGGCTCGAGGGCGTGATCCTGGGCTCGGCGCTGTACCGGGGCCGGTTGACCCTGGCCCGGGCCCAGGCAGCGCTGGATCCCGGCCTGAGGTGCGGCAGCCAGGGACACGATGGGGGGGCGATGGTGGAGGGGCTGCGGTTTGACGAGCGGGGGCTGGTGCCGGTGGTGACTCAGGACGCCGGAACCGGCGAGGTCCTGATGCTGGCCTACGCCGACGCCGAGGCGGTCGAGCGCACGCTCCGCACCGGGTGGGCCCACTACTTCAGCCGGGAGCGGGGCCGGCTGTGGAAGAAGGGGGAGACGTCGGGGCACGTCCAGAGGGTAGTGGAGGTGCGCCAGGATTGTGATGGGGATGCCCTGCTCTTCCGGGTGAGACCGGCGGGACCCGCCTGCCACACTGGAGCCAGGTCGTGCTTCGGGGCGGGGGGCGGGGAGGAGCTGGGGGCATTGGCCTGGGCGGGGGAGCTGGAGAGGCTGTGGGCGGTCATCCAGGACCGCGCCCGCCGTCCGGTGGAGGGCTCGCGAGTGTGCCGCCTTCTTTCCTCCCCGTCCGCCCAGGTGCTGCGCAAGGTGGCCGAGGAGGCGGTGGAAGCTGCCCTGGCCGGGGTCTCCGGGTAACCGGCCGCCAGGGTGGTGGAGGAGATGGCCGACCTTTGGTTCTTCAGCCTGGTAGCCCTGGCCCGCCTGGGGCTAGGGCCGGAGCAGGTGGCGGCAGAGCTGGCCCGCCGCTCCGGGCGAGACCCGACCCCCCTAGCCTGACCGGCCCCCTCCGCGGCCGCCGGACGGCGGGCGGGCGTGGGCACGGACCCAGCACTCCGCGGGGAGGGAAGGGCGAGCCGGCGTCGAAGAAGCTCTAACCATACGCCGTACGCGGGAACGTTCAGGCGTCCCAGCAGAACACAGGACTCGAGGGGGTTTACATGGACGCAGCTTTTCGGCTCGCCATCCTGGGCGGAGGGAACATCGGCCTGGCGATAGCCAGGGGGCTGGCCGCGTCCGGCCGGCTTGAGCCGGACAGAATCACCATTACCCGGAGGAAGGCGCACCTGCTCGAGCCGCTTATGCGGCAGGGGTTCAGGGTCCAGTCAGGCAACCGCGACGCGGTAAAAGGCGCCGAGGTGGTCGTCATTGCCGTGGGGCCCCAGCACATGCTGGGGCTGCTGCGCGAGATCGGCCCGGACCTGGTTCCGGGCCGGCACGTTGTGATCTCGGTGGTTACCGGGGTCAGCGTCGGTGAGATAAAGAGGCATATACCCCCGGGCGTTGCCGTGGTCCGGGCCATGCCCAACCTGGCCATCGCCATCCGGGAGTCGATGACCTGCCTTGCCGCCGATGCCGCCTCGGGAGAGGCCCTGGAGCTGGCGAAGTCGCTTTTTGAGGCGGTGGGGACAACGCTGGTCATAGACGAGGAGCTGATGGTGCCCGCCACGGCGCTCTGCGCCTGCGGAGTGGCGTTCTTCCTCCGGGCCATAAGGGCGGCTTCGCAGGGCGGCATCGAGATCGGGTTCCACTCCGGGGACGCCCTGGCCATGGCGGCCCAGACCGCCAGGGGTGCCGCCTCCTTGCTCTTGAGCCTGGGCAACCACCCGGAGATGGAGATCGACAGGGTCACCACGCCCCGGGGCTGCACCATCGCGGGGCTCAACCGCATGGAGGACCACGGCTTCAGCTCTGCCATGATCAAGGGCATCACCACCTCCGCCGAAAAGGCCGCGGAGCTGTACCGGGGCGGGGAGGCAGCGGCGGAGTGACGGGGCTTCCGGGGGGTTGTCTGTCTTTGGCGAGCTTTTCACGGCCGTGTCCCTCGGTGCCAGGGAAGGAATGGGGACGGAGGGCCTAGAAGTTACGGAAAGACGTAGAAGCCGCCGGAGGTCTAAGGGCCGCGGGTGGGGTGCCGGTGCGGCAGGTCCCCGCCGGTGTTGGCCCGGACGCGTTGTGCTGCGGGCGATCCGTCGGGGTGGTGGGGTTCGGTTGCTGCTCAAAGAGGGCGAGCTGGTGCGCGACACCTACGAGGTGGAGCGGTTTCTGGGAGAGGGAGCCTTCGCCGAGGTCTACCGGGTAAAGCACAGGTTCCTGGGGCGTCAGGCCATGAAGGTGTTCAAGTGCCCAGGATCCTCGGAGGCCGAGGCCCGGGAGATGTTGAGCGAGGCGGTGCTGCTCTCCAGCATGGGCCACCCCAACATCATCCGCGTGTTCGACGCCGGCGTGATACCCACCGGCGTAGGCGAGTGCGCGTTTTTCACCATGGAGTACGTGGCCGGCGGCAACCTGGAGACGTTCTGGCGCTCTCACGGCCCCCGGCTGGTGCCGGTGGGCGATGCGGTGGACATCGTCCGCCAGGTCTGCCGGGGGTTGGCCCTGGCCCACGCCGAGCAGCCGCCCATCATTCACCGGGACGTAAAGCCGCAGAACATCCTCATCGGCTACGACGCCCTGGGCCTTCGGGTCAGGGTGAGCGACTTCGGCCTGGCCAAGAGGGTGAACCCGCTCACGCTGATAGCCAGCGCCCGGGGCACCCGCGCGTTCAAGCCCCCGGAGTTTCTGCGGAACGTAGACTCTTGCGCCGGCGACGTGTGGGCGGTGGGCAGCGTTCTCTACCTCCTGCTCACCGACCGGCTGCCCTTTCCGGCCGCAGGGGAGGTCCAGGAACTGGACGCGTCCGTTTGGGAGCGGCCGCTGGTCCCGGCCAGCCGGTTCAACGCCCGGGTGGACCCTGGGCTTGAGGCCATACTGGCGCGGGCGCTGGCGCTCGACCTCGGCGACCGGTATCCCGACGCGGGCAAGCTCCTGGAGGATCTCATGCGGTGGAAGGGGCCCGAGGGCGGGGCGGCAGGGCGGGACTTCGGCCCGGAAGGGGGCCGGCCGGCGGCAAAGGAGCACCCGGGGGGGTCAAAGCCCTCGGCTGGATCGGCGCCCCTGCCCGGCAAGGCCGCGGTGGAGGCGATGGTGCGCCAGGCGCTGGAGATGGGCCGGGACGCGCGGCGGCTGACAGAGGCCGCCGACCTCTTGGAGGAGGCGCTCAACCTCCAGCCCGGCCTGCGGGACAGGTACGAGTACTACCTCCGCCTGTGGCGCCGCGGCATCGTGAGCTAAGCCGGGGTGGGCCGGAGAAAGGCGAGCCGAAGCGGGTGTCGAGCCGATGGGGGGGGGTGGGCTGGGGTGGCCGGTCCGGGCAAGTGGGATGAGACAGTTCTCAACCTTGCGGGTCCGGAGCTGTATCGGCGGAATGCGTTTCGGCTGCTGGGCCTGCCGTTAGGAGCCAGCCAGCGCGAGCTGAGCCGGCGGATGCAGGCGCTGAAGCTGCAGACCCGGCTGGGCATCAAGGAGCTCAAGGCGGCCGGCCTGGCCGTGGTCCCCGCCCCCGACGAGGGCACGCTGCGCGAGGCGGCGAGCCGGCTGCGGGATCCCCAGAGCCGGTTCCTGGAGGAGTTCTTCTGGCCCTGGCCGCTGAAGCCGGAGGGGGCGGAGGAGCCGGACATGGGGCTTTTGGCCCTGGAGCACGGGGATGTGGCCGGGGCCATCGGGAGCTGGGAGGCCGCCAGCAGGTCGGGGGAGACGCCTGGCGTCGCGGCCCACAACCTGGCAGTGGTCTACCACGCGCTGGCGCTGGACCTGGAGTGCCTGGGGCAGACGGCGGCGCTCTCTCCCGGACAGGTCAAGCAGAGGAACGCCTACTGGACGCACGCCCTGACCCAGTGGCGGACGGCCCTGGGCGACGAAGGCTTCTGGGAGGCCGCGGTGGGGCGGGCGGTGGGGCTGGGCGATCCCCGGGTCGACCGGGAGGCGGTGGAGAGCCTGAGGGGGGTGCTGCCCTCGGCTTTGCTCACCATAAATGCCCGCCTGGCCGCCAGGGCGGCGCAGTCGTGGGACCTTGATGAGGCCCGCCGCCACACCGGACTCCTCCACGGATCCGGGTTTGACGCCGGGGACGTGGAGCGGGCCCTGCTGCGGGCTGCGGAGTCGGCCCGGGAGGCCATAAGGGCGGCGTGCGCCGCCTCGGATCAGGAGGCGGAGGCCGGTGCCCGCCGCGGAGGGGAGGCGGCCACGAGGCTGATGGACTCCGCCGGGCCCTCGCTGGCGGTGCTCGACGCGCTGCTGCCGCATGGGCACCCGGTGCTGGCGGCCCACCACGATGACGTGGCGCTGAGGGTGCTCAGGCCTCAGGTGGGCTATGCCAAGGAGACCGACGACTGGGAGCTTTCGCTGAAGCTGCTTCAGCGGGCGCTACCCCTGGCCAGGGGGGAGGAGGCATGCCGTCGGCTGAGGGAGAACATTGGGATCGTAGAGAACAACCTGAAGCTGTCCCGGTGCTGGTTCTGCGAGAAAAGGCCGCCGGACGACGCCGCGAAGGTCAAGGTCCCCATGCACCGGGTCGTAGCGCGGATCCCCATACCGGGCGGGTCTCGGATTCAGTGGCAGAAGCTGGAGGCTTACGTGCCGCGCTGCCGGCGCTGCGGGGCGGTCCACGCCCGGGTCGACTCTCTCAGCCTGCTGGGGTGCCTGATCGGGGCGGTGCTCAGCCTGGGAGGCTGCGCAGCCGTCATGGCGGCCAGCCATTCGAAGCTGGCCGGCTTTGGCTGGTTCGTGCTGGTGATGGTGGCCATGGGCTTCGCCCTCAACGCCGCGTCCCAGCTTCCCCGGCGGCGCGGGGTGAAGCCCGAGTCGGCCAAGTTGGAGTTTCCTGGCATTGAGCGCCTGAAGAAAGAGGGCTGGAGCCTGGGCGAAAAGCCCCAGGGGGTGTAGCCCGGGGGGCTGAAGGGGGAAGGGCCGGTGTGGGCGCGCCTGAGACAGTGGCTGTTCCCCAGGGAGTTTCGCATTCCGCTTCCCCCCTGGACGGCACGGGAAGTCGAGGCCCTGGAGGGGGCCATGAAGACGCTCGCGGCGGCCCGCGGGGCTGTGGTTCCGCCTGAGGAGGAGCGGGAGAGGTGGCGCCTGCTGGGCGACCTGGCCACGGGGCTATGGCGGCTCGGGCGGCGGCTGGAGTCGGACGAGGCGGCGCGGCGGGCCTGCCAGCGCCTGTTTGAGTCGGCCTGGGATGCGCTGGCCCGGGGCGGGGTCGAGGTCAGGGAGCATGAGGGGGAGCCATCGCCGGCGGCGAGGCCCTGCGGATCGTCGCGTTTCAGCCCGTCCCGGGCCTGGCCCGGGAGCAGGTGATCGAGACGGTGAGGCCCTCCGTATACTACCGGGGCAGGGTCATCCAGATGGGGGAGGTCGTGGTGGGCAAGCCGGCTCCCGAGGAAGGCCGCCCCGCATGAGGCGGGCGGGCCGCCGAGGAGGGGACAGCGGATGGGCTGGATGATGGTGGACTTCGGAATCGACCTGGGCACCACCAACAGCAGCGTGGCGGTCTTAAACGGCACTGAGGTGCGGGTCTTCGACAACAATGACGGCCAGAAGTGCACGCCCTCGGCGGTATGGATCGACCCCCGGGGGCGCATGTTCGTGGGCCGCGTGGCCAAGGAGCGGCTGGAGGACGACCCCGGCAACGTGTGGGCCGAGTTCAAGCGCCTCATGGGCACCGCACAGGTCTACCGCTTCGCCTCCACCGGCCGGGAGATGAGGCCGGAAGAACTCTCCGCCGAGGTGCTTAAGTCGCTGCGGGCCGATGTGGAGCGGGCGGGCGAGGAGATGACGGCGGCCGTCATCGGGGTGCCGGCGGCGTTTTCGGCTGCGGACTGTCAGGCCACGGAGCGTGCTGCCCGCCTGGCCGGCCTCGACTTCAGCCCTCTGATTCAAGAGCCGGTAGCGGCGGCGCTGGCCTACGGCTTCCAGAGCGAAAGCGACCGGGTGTTCTGGATGGTATACGACCTGGGAGGGGGGACCTTCGACGCCGCCATCGTCCACGTGCAGGACGGCGCCATCCGGGTGGAAACCCACGGCGGGGACGACAAGCTGGGTGGAAAGGACATCGACTGGGCCATTGTCGACCGCCTCATGGTCCCGGCGCTGCTGAAGGACCATCCCCTCCCCGACTTCAGGCGTGACAACCCCAGGTGGCGGAGTGCGTTTGCCAAGCTGAAGCTCCGGGCCGAGGAGGCGAAGATCCGCCTGTCGCGGGACAAGGTCTGCCCCATAATCATCGACCCCCTGTGTCAGGACGACAGGGGGCTGTGGGTCCGGTTCGAGTTCGAGCTCACCCGCAGCGACATAGAGCCCCTGATCGAGCCGGTGGTGGAGCGGACCATAGTGAAGTGCCAGGCGGTCCTGGCCGAACGGCGGCTGGGCCCGGGGGACATCGAGCGCCTCATACTGGTGGGGGGCCCCACGCTTATCCCGCTCTTGCGGGAGATGCTGGCGGCACGGCTGAAGATCCCCCTTGAGTTCCGCGTCGATCCCCTGACCGTGGTCGCCCAGGGGGCCGCGATCTTCGCCGGCACCCAGCGGTACAAGAAAAAGGACCCCACGCCCCGGGAGGGGCAGTATGTGCTCCGGCTGGAGTACAACCCCATCGGCATGGACCCGGAACCCCTGGTGGGCGGGGTGGTGCAGGCGCCGGCCGGCGCGACCGTTGCCGGACTCAGCGTCGAGTTCGTCGAGCCCAACACCGGCTGGCGCAGCGGCAGGCTGCAGCTCAGCGCGGACGGGGCGTTCACCTGCAACCTCAAGGCCCAGAAGGGCCGCGTCAACGAGTTCCGGGTGGAGCTGAGGGATGCCAGCGGCCGCCTCCTGGACGTGGACCCCGCGGTGGTGCGATACACCATCGGCACCCCGCCCACCGACCAGTCCCTCATCCACTCCCTGGGGGTGGCCCTGGCCAGCAACGAGACCCTGGTGCTCCTGGAGAAGGGGACGCCGCTCCCCGCCAAGAGGCGCCACCCGCTGCGGACCACCGCCGAGGTCCGCCGGGGCCAGAGCGGGACGCTGCTGCGCATACCCATCGTGGAGGGGGAGAGGAAGCGGGCCGACCGCAATCGGCTCATCGGGGCCCTGGAGGTGCGCGGCGACCAGGTCTCCCGCGACGTACCGGTGGGCAGCGAGGTCGAGGTCGTCATCGAGGTGGACGCCTCCCGGCTGGTGAAGGCCAGGGCGTTCGTCCCCATCCTGAACCAGGAGTACGACTGCCCCCTGGACCTGGAGAAGCCGAGCCACGACCCCGCCGCCCTCGCCGCCGACGTGACGGCTGAGAAGGGCCGCCTGGGGAAGATCCGGGAGAAGGCCCGCGAGGCCGGCGCCACCCTGCCTCCCGAGGCGCTGATGCGGATCGAGGCGCTGGTGCGGGAGGTCGAGGAGGCCCTCAGCGCCGCCGCGGCCGACCGCGACGCCGCCGACAAGTGCCACAGCCGGCTTCTGGAACTGAGCTGCGAGCTGGACGACCTGGAGGCTCAGCTTCGCTGGCCGGCCCTGGTGGCCAAGGCCCGCGAGCAGGCCCAGGAGTCCAGAAGGATCGTAGAGCAGGGCGGGACGGACGAGGAACGACGGAGATTGAAGGCCCTGGAGGCCGCACTGGAGAAGGCCGTGGCCGCCCGCGACCCCGAGGTGCTCCAGCAGCAGACCCAGGCGATGATCGGCCTGACCGCCGAGGTCCTTCAGAGGCGGCCGGAGTACTGGGTCGGCCTGTTCCACTATCTCGCCGGCCGAGAGGCGGCGATGACCGACCGGGCGCTTGCCGGGCGTCTCATCGCCCAGGGTCGAAGGTGTATCATGACCAACGACCTGGAGGGGCTCATTGCCGTGGACCGGCAGTTGATCGAGCTTCTGCCCCGGGAGAGACGGGAGGACATAGAGGCCGAGATGGCCAGGCAGTTCCGCAGCACCGTCCGCCGCGACTTCTGACCTGGGGGTGGCTGGGGTGCGCATGGGGGAGGGGCCAGAGGGTTCCCGCGGGGGGAGCGGCGTGCCGCCCCGGGCCGGCGACTCGGCTTCCCTGGCTCACCTGGCACAGTCCGCGGCCATGAGCCGGGCGGCGCTCCTGGCTTATGGCGGCAGGCTGGCCCAGGCCGAGGCGCTCCTATTGCCGATGGCTGCCGACGTCCGGGCGTCACCGGCCGTCCTCGATCTCCTGGCCCGGGTGTACGCCCAGCAGGGCCGGCTGGACGGGGCGCGGTCGCTCTGGGCGCGGGCGCTGGATGGCGACCCCGGCAATCCCCGCTACCGGGGGGCGCTGGAGCGCTGCGACCGTCTCCAGCGGGCAGGTCGGCCGGTCCGCTGGTGGCTGTGGAGCAGTCTGGGGCGGCTGGGCGCGGCGGTCGTCATTGTGGCCCTGCTTGGGGCCCTGGGGGCCGTCGGCCTTCGCGCGGGCGGGGAGGTCAGGGCACTGAGACAGGAGGTTGCCGGCCTGGCGGCGCTGGCCTCGGCGGAAGGGAGGCCGGCTGGGACGGTGGCCTCGCCGGAGGCCTCTTCGGGTCCGCCGGCTGAGGTTCCGATGGCCCAGGGGCTGAGGGCGCGGGTCGAGGAGGCGGTGGCATCCATTCAGGGCCTGGGCCCCCTGGACATCAGGGTCACCGAAGAGGGGGGCGTGGTGCGGCTGGCGGGGCGGGTGCCGACGCTTTGGGCCCGCTACCTGGTGGAGGCTGAAGCCGGGGCGGTGCCCGGGGTGGCGGCGCTCGACCTCAGGGGGCTGAGGGTGGTGGGGACCTGCGTGGTCCAGCCCGGAGACACCCTGTGGTCGATAGCCGCCAGGGTGTACGGGACGCCGGAGGCGTGGCTGAAGCTGGCCAGGGCCAACCGCGTGCCGCCGCCCTACGTGGTGTGCCCCGGACAGGTCCTGGAGGTGCCGCTTGAGGGGGGACCGTAGGGGGGCTGTGGGGCCGGTGGCGCCCCCGGCGAAGGCCCCGGGGGGTGATGGCGGCAGCGAAACGGCGGCCGTGCGCTGCTCCGGCTACCCCCAGGGAAATGCCTCCGGCAGGAAGTCCAGGGCCCCGGGGTCTTCCTCCAGCAGGGCAGCGTACAGCCCCAGGGCCTCAGCCTGCGCCTCTTTCCGGGCCGCGCAGCGAAGCCCCATCTTGGCCGGGTCGAACCGGCCCCCCTGGACCGCGTCGGCCAGGCAGGCGGTACACATGCGCCGCATCCAGCAGCCGCCGCAGTTTTGGCTCACCATCTCCGAAAAACGCTCCATCAGCCGCAAGGAGGCCTCGGGGTCGACGCCCCGGTCCACGCGGCCCAGGCGCACGTCCGGGCCCCCCTCCACCTTCTCGCAGGGATAGAGGTTCCCCCGAGGGTCCACGAATACCTTCCGCGAGCCGGGCACGCACTGGCCCAGGCGGAAATAGGCGGCTTCCTGCCGCTCGCCGCGGGTCTGGATGCGGCGGAGCGCCGGGCCCAGCAGGCCCACGGAGAAGCGGCGCCAGAGCTTTTGGCCATGTTCGGTGCGGTCGCGGCAGGCCTGCTCGAATGCGGCCGCGAGCGGCTCGAAGTCGGGACGGTTCAGCCGGCTGAGCCACTCTGGGCGAAGGCCGTAGGTCTCCATGGGGCTCACCACGCAGGGGACGCCGAGCCCGGTGAAGAACGCCTCCAGCCGGGCATAGTCGATGGGGGGCGTTAGCACCACGGAGAAGCGGACCCGGCCGGCGTAGTAGTCAGGGGCTTCTCGCCTGAGCGCGTCGAGGTTCGCGGCGATCCGATCGAAGCTGGGGCTCCCGGCCGCGTCACGGCGGTAGCGGTCGTGGACCTCACTGGGGCCGTCCAGGGAAACCAGCACGGTGAAATCGTTCTCCACCAGGAATGCCCTGGCCTCCCCGTCCAGCAGGGTGCCGTTGGTGGTGATCACGAAGCGGACCTCCCCCGACAGGGACCGGGCGTAATCCACGCAGCGCCGGATGAGGGAAAGGTGGAGCAGCGGCTCGCCGCCGTAAAACGAGATGCCCGGGGGTACGGGGGAGTTGGCGCGGTGGGCCATGAGGTAGTGGATGGCCTGGCGGGCCACCTCCCAGGGCATCTTGGCCCTGGAGTGCCGGCGGAGGCCGGCGTAGCTGCCCGAGTATATGCAGTAATGGCACCTCAGGTTGCAGCTTTCCGTCACGCCCAGGACGATCTGATGTACCTGCTGGTCGACGGCGTGCCTCACCTCGGTCCGCACCGCCTGGGCATCCGGGGGCGCGGGCGGGGGCAAGGGGACGGCGCCGGAGGAGCAGAGCTCCAGGTCCCGGAGCCTGGCGCCATCGAGCCCCTCTCGCTCCAGGGCCTCGACGGCGGGGGGACTCAGGGGATAAAGCTGGTCGGTGAGGGCGGAGTACAGGAAGGCCCGGCCCCGGTGCCGGACGAGACGGTAGCCGTCCTGGGCGGGGACTCGGAATTCGGGGCTGGCTCGCTTTCCGCCGGGGGCGAGCACTCCTGCCTTCACCGCGTCTTTCCGCCTCCCTTCCCGAAGGCCGCACCTGGAAGGAGCGCTTCCGACCGCGCCGTGCGGCAGGGGGCAGTGGCCGGGGGTGGGACGGGCGATGGGGACGGGACCGGTCGTCCCCTGGCCGCGCCCGGCTAGACGCTCATCGAGCCGTAGTAGCCTCCGGCGTAGCCGACGTACGTGCCCCCGTCGCAAATGTCCCCGCCGCCCGGCGGGCAGGAGCAGCCCGAGCAGGAGCAGGAACCCAGGCCCTTCTTGACCTTGAACCCTGAAGCGGCCAGGGCGCGGTGAAAGGCGTCCTGAAGGTGCCGCTCCTCTTCCGGGGTGAACGAGCCCTTCTTCATGACCACTCACCTCTCTTCCCCACGAGTCTCCGCACCACGGGCCCCGCCCGCCGCCGGTCCCACCCCCAGTACGCCGCCGGCGCCCACTCAGAAGCCACACGCCTGACACAGGCGTGCTTCACGAATAGTAGTTGGCGTTTATGCCATCTATGTGCAGTCTCACTTTACCCTAACATCGGTTGGCTCGCTTGGCAACAACGATGGGGGCAGCCATTTCCGACCGGGGCCTGATTATCTCTTCGGGGCTCGCCCGTGCTCAGCTTACCTCGCTCTTGTACCCAGCGTGCGCCGTCGTGGCTGTTCGGTCCCTGCCCCCTTCCCGCGCCGCCCCTGGGGCGCCAGGGACTCCGGTCTTGCCGCGGAAGACCCTTCCGGCGGCTGGGCTCCCCCCGGGCGGTCGCCCAGGACTCCGTCTGCCAGCCTGAGCGCCTCCAGCAACAGGGAGGCCGTCTGCTCCGCCAGTTCCTCGTCGGAGAGCCGGCCGCTTGAGTGAAGCCGTTCCAGGCGCTTCAGTTCCTCGTGGATGAGCTCGGGCCCCGCTGGAGCCCGTTCCATCCCGCATCACCGCCCTTCCTAGCGGCTTACGTGCATGTGGGGGCCGGTCTTGTAGGTGCTGTCCTTGAGGTACTCGTTGTATACGGTCCAGCCTTGCTGCCTGCAGATATCCTCCACCTTCCGCGACTCGGCAGGGCTGATGCCCTTCCTACCTTTGTAGACGACGAAGTCCACGGCCCTGCCCTGCCGATGGCGGGGGTCGCTGTGCCTTCCGGTGGTGGTGGAGGTGATCTCGGCCCGGTAGCCCCTTTCCTCGAGCTCCCTCTCCAGGCGCTCCCACTTCTCCCTGGTCTCCCGGCGCATCCTACGTCCCTTGTAGCTGGTCCACCGGTCGGCCAGGAGGATGGCCCAGGGTTCCAGGCAGTCGAGTAATTCCCTCAAGGCTTCGGCGAGCTCCGTTAACAGCGCCACCATCCGTTCGGCCAGCGCCCTGGCCCGGGCTGCCCAGCGGTGGCCGCCCGACGCGGCCGCGGCAAGCCGCAGGCTTTCCTGGACTGCGGCCAGGTAGCGCCCCTGGAGCGCCACAAGCCTTTGGGTGACGCGGTTGAGTCGCACCGGATCCAGCTTCCTTTCCGCGGCCAGCCTCCTCAGGTCCTCCCTCGCCTCCTCGGGGGTCGCGCCCCCGAGGAGCTCGAACCTGCGGACATCGAGGCCGGAAAACCAGTCAGCCTTCGGCTGGGCTCCCCCCGCGGCCGCGTCCTGTCCGGTCATCGGCCCCTCCCCCCTGAGCGCGTTCGAAGGCGCCCGCTCCCGCCTTGCCGCGGCGCCGTCATCTTCCCTATCGGCTGTAAAGGCCAAGAGAGTTATATTTAGATTGACTCTATTTCCACACATAGTATACTTTAGTTAGGTTCGGCAGGAAGAACCCCCGGTCGGGCCCCGACGGAACCCGGAGGGATCCCGGGGACCGGGCGGGGGACAAGACGAGAGAGGGGGAGTTGATCCATGAGGCGTTCGTTCAAGGCGGGGGCGGTGTCCCTGGCGCTGGCCCTGCTGCTGGCGGCCCTGACCCTCGGGCCCCTGGCGCTTGCCGCACCGGCCACCCCGGCCGCGGCCCAGGGCCCGCAGCTCGTCGTCATGGGCCCCGGTCGCCTGAACCTGCGCCCCCAGGCCGCGGAGTGGCGGATCCCGGTGGCGGCCTTCGTGCCCGGCGGGCCGCAGGGCTGGTCGGTACAGGTGGACTCGGTGCAGGTGGATGGGGTGGAGGTCCCGTTTGAGGTGAGGCCCGACCCCAGCGATCCTTCTGGCGCGACGTTCAACCCCGCTGGCCGGGCTCTGCCGGTGACGGGCGCAGAGGGCCGATTCAGCGGAGCCGAACTGGCGCGGCTGGCGGCGCTCCGGGCCCAGGTTGACCTGCGGCGGCCGCTGGCCCCCGGCGACGCGTCGTTCTGGCAGGCGACCTTCCCGCGGTGGGTGGAGTTCGTCGCTGGGTTGAACCCCAGGGCCACCGGCCGCTCGCCCCTGGCCCGGGTGGTGCTCAACGCCCTCCAGCTCTTCCCCGACCGAAAGGGCGGAGACCTCTACCAGGTCCGCATCTACCTCGGCGCCAAGGGCCCCGGCCGCGCCGCGGCCCAGGCCGTCCTGGAGTGTCAGGTGGGCATAGCCGCCTACCCCGCCGAGGGGCTGTGGGTGGCGGGCGATCTGCACCTCCACTCCGACTACTCCGACGGCTGGGACGACATCGCCACCCTGGTCAGCGACTGGGAGTACTACGGCTACAGCTTCATCTACCTTACCGACCACTCCAACAGCGTCGGGCCCTACTGGTCGTCCTACGTGAGCGAGTGCCAGTCGAGCTCCACGTCCAACTGCGCCGCGTTCCCCGGGACCGAGACCGATGTCACCACCGGCGGCCACATGACGGCCTTCGGCGTGGCCAACACCTCCGGCCTGGGCCAGGGCGTCTACAGCGGCCAGCAGGCCATCGATAACGCCAACAGCAACAATCCCTCCCAGCCGTCGTCGGCCTGCATCGCCCACCCCACCAATCTGCTCTACTCCTGGGGCGACTGGACGGTGCGCCGCTACCGCGGCATCGAGATCATGGCAGCGTATCAGCTCTCCTTCGGCCCCGACGCCAGCCCCATGGCCCGGTGGCGGTCGGAGACGCAGCGGCTGCTGCAGGACACCTTCCGCTACGGCTACATGCCCTCGGTGCGTACCGGCAGCGACTGGCACAACTGGCTGGTGAGCTCCATCGCGTTTGGAACCTACACCTACGTGCCGTCTGACTGGCTGTCGAAGGCGTGGGCGGATAAGAAGAAAGACGTGGATGCAGCGCTTCATGCCGGCCGCACCGTGGCCTCCAACTGGGGCTCCTGCGCGCTGCTGCGCATAAACGGCAACCCCATCGGCACCGTAATGGAGGGCGTGGCGGCGGGCACCAACCTCTCCTTCGTGGTCAAGCTCTATCCCTCCTACACCGATACCTACCGGGTGCGCGTCTACCGCAGCAACATGGCCCAGGTGCTGTTCGACACCACCGTGAGCCTCTCAGCCGGAAGCTACAAGGAGTGGACCTTCAACCACTCCTTCCCCGGCGGGGACCAGTGGTACTGGGTGTACGTGAGCAACGGCGACGACGTCTACACTACCCCAATCTACGTCTCGTCCAACGTGTACTAGCCTGGGCTAAGGGCTGCAGTCACAGCAAGGCGCGGGGGGCTTTGCTCCCCGCGCCCTGCTGTACGGGCCTGACCCCCGGCGCAGCCGCCTCCGGCCCCCCGGCCCAGCCTCACTCCCGCCTCAGCGCCTCGATGGGGTCCAGGCTCGCCGCCCTCCAGGCGGGATACGCC
>JAIMBG010000226.1 GCA_023511555.1 Acetobacteraceae bacterium
CTCCCTCGCTGATCGCTGCCCCGCCTTGCCGGCTCAAGGCCTCCAGCACGTCGGCCAGGGCCCCCCAGGCCAGGCGCACCGAGCCTCGGAGCATCTCGTACACCGTCAACGTCCCCGGCGGGCAGCTTGCCCCGGTGAGCAGGCTGTGCTCCAGGCGGCCCCAGAAGACGCACTCCCGGACGGTCCAGGGACGGGTCTCTCCCCCGGGGTCAGGGAGGGCGCCGACGGCTGCTCCGCCGCCTTCCGCTCCCCGCGCATCGCCCTTCCCTGGACCCAGCGAGGCCAGCTCCCCCGTGTCCCACTCCTCCAGGAAGGCTAGGAGATGGGCCCGAGGGATGTGGCTCCAATGTCGGCTTCCCCAGGCCAGCCCTTGCAGACTTCGCTCCAGTGCGGGCAGGTTCCTCCACACCTCGGCGGGGTCGGGGCCGGCCAGCGGTCGGTAGGGGCGGGAGAGTGCCAGGTCGTCGGGCCCGGGCGGGCCGGCGACCGCAACCCCGAACTCCTCGGGCCTCTGGTGGATGGGGGAGTGGAAGGCAAGGGCGAACGGGGACAGAGCCAGGGAGTGTATGGCGGCGCGGTTCTGCTCCACCCACCGGCGGGTCAGGTCCACGTCGGCCGGAGTCTCGCCGGGGAAGCCGGTGATGAGAAAGGCGTGATTCCATATGCCGCTCGCCGCAGTGCTCCTCAGGGCGCGGGATGCGGTGCGGGCGGTGAGACCCTTTCTCATAGCCTTGAGCACACCGTCGCTACCCGACTCCACGCCGAACAAAAGCAACCGGCACCCGCCGGCAGCTAGGTCGCGCGCCAGTTCAGGGGTAAACGCCGGTTCCGGGCGGGCCTCGGCGCACCATGCAATCTCCAGACCGCGTTCCCGGAGCGCGCGGGACAGGGCCCTGAGTCGCGCGGGCCGCGGACCCTCGTCGCAGAGCATGAACGACCTGACCCCGTGGCGGCCGGACAGCTGTGCCATATCCTCGACCACGCGCTCGATAGGGCGTTCAGCGCAGCCGGGGGGGTAGCCTAAGTGGTGGTCGCAGAAGGCGCAGCGGCCCCAGTAGCAGCCCCGCGAAGTCAGCAGGGGTAGCACCGCGCGGGGGCTGAGGTAGCTTTGCGGGTCAAGGTCGTCGAATTGGGGCGCGGGCAGATTCTCCGGTCGGGGCGCGGGGGCGGGTCCCAGGACAAGGGGCCCGGCGTGGTTTCGTGCGCCTCCGACGCGGCCCTGCCCCGATGCCGCGGCAATCTGCCGGCAGAGGTCAAGGAGCGGCCTCTCACCCTCGCCGGGGATGAGGTAGCTGAAGTCTTGGAACAGCCGGGGGGCCGCGGGGAATCCCCGGATCAGGCGAGTGACGGCGCCGCCGCCTCCAACCAGGGGGATGTCGGGGCGGCGAGACCGGATGAGGCGCGCCAGCGCCGCGCCGCACAGCAGCTGCGTGGGTGAGATGAGCGAGATGCCCAGGAGATCGGGCGAAAGGCGCTCTACCCGCGCGGCGGCGGCGCGGAGCAGGGGAAGGAAGAGGTTGCGGTTCGGGTCGAGGGCAGCCTCCAGGGTAAGCTGCAGCGAGCCGTCGCCAGCACCCAGGCTGAGGCGTTTCCAGCTCCACCGGGTAGGGTGGAGCGGGGCGGAGACCATGTCCAGGGCCTCCGCCACCACGGCGAAACCCCGCAGGTAGCGGGCCAACGCCGGTGCCGCAGCTTGCCGCCTGAGGCCGGCAGGCCCGTCCCCTTCGTGGCACGGCACGGCCCCGTGGCTGAAGTCCATCCCCTCTCCGGGCGCCGGGGGGCTCAGCGCCGAGAGGGCCTCCAGGGCGTTGCCTGCGACGTAGCGACCCGACAGCGAGAGGCGCCCCAGGCGCGCGTACTCCTCCCGGTCAAGGGGGTCCAGGTCTCCCGGGGAGACGTCCAGGCGTGTCAGTCTCTGCTTCACCCTTCGGAGGGCAGCGAGCAGTGCGGCCCGCCGGAGCGCAAGGCGGTACGCCTCCAGGTTGAGGTCCCACGCCTCGACGTCTACGCCCTGGGTGCGGAGCCAGGCGGCCAGCGAGGCGATGCCCAGCGGGGGTAGCGAAGGGTCCCACTGCGGCGGGAACACCAGCAGCACCTTCATTCTAACCCACCGATCCAGCCCATCCGCCGGGTAGCTCGGCAGGGGCGGTGGGGCCCACCAGTCCCAGGCAGAAGCGGCGCCCCCGGAACAGCCCCCGGGCGAGGTCAGCGATGTGCTCCGGTCTGAGGGCGGAGAGCGCTCCGGGGGGGTCCAGGGTGGGGCACGAGCCCAACAGCAGTACCTCGCGGCCCAGCCACCCGCACGCGACCTCGGGCATGTCGCCCAGGCAGACCTGCCGGGCGTGAAAGTAGCGCTGCGCCTGCTCCAGTTCCGCCGGCGCGGGGCCGTCCCGCGCCAGGCGGCCGAGCTCTCGGCCGATGACCTCCAGCGCTTCGGCCAGGCGGCCGGGGCGGAAGGCGCCCACCATGCAGAACAGCCCTCCGTCGGCCAGGCTCAGGACCTCGCTGTAAAACTCCTGGGCCAGGCCGCGCCGCCGGCAGAGGTCCTGCACCAGGGGCGCGCCCGTCCGTCCCAGACCACCCAGCAGCACGTTGAGTAGCCTGCAGGCGTCCAGGTCGGAGGAGCCCAGCGCCGGCCCGTCGACGCCGGCGGCAAGGTAGGTCAGTCCCATCGGCCTCTCGCGCGCCCGCACCCCGCCCGTGGC
>JAIMBG010000030.1 GCA_023511555.1 Acetobacteraceae bacterium
CCGC
This sequence comes from Acetobacteraceae bacterium, assembly GCA_023511555.1. GTDB lineage: Bacteria > Bacillota > Sulfobacillia > JAIMBG01 > JAIMBG01 > JAIMBG01. The sequence goes on from JAIMBG010000030.1 coordinate 5, forward strand.
CAGCGTTGGCACGGGGGGGGGCGCCGGCCCGGCGCCCCCCAACGCTGAGAAGCAAGCTAGAACTCAGAAGGGACCGACGCCCGAGCAGCTGGTGGTGCACAAACAACCACAACAGTTGGAGCATCCGGCTGCACACACGTATTGACACTCGCCGTCGCAGTCCAACGGTTCAGACAGTGGGATAACGAAGCGGCCGTGCTTGGATGACGGGTGCACGCTCTTCCCTCCTTGCTCACGCAATGCTGGTGGACCAGGCGGGGGAATCGCCTAGGCCCCACCGTCATGCACTCAAATGGGACCGGCACCTGAGCAATCGGCGGAGCATGTACACCCGCAGGAGAACGAGCATGCCACCCTGCATCCGCTTGCACACGTGGTGTCACAGAACTCGCAGGTCGCCGGGGGCTCCAGTGGGATCACGGGGCTTTTCCGCGATAGGTACATCATCTGTGCCTGCCCAACCGTTATTTGCCCGGGCCAGGATGCAGTCCGGGCTCCAACCATCATTGTAGAGGACCAGCCCTGCGCAGTGTGTCGTGGTGTGCCGGACGATAGTCTCCACTTTACCTCATGCATCGACAGGAATAACGCCGCTATAGGGCTGCCGTAGCGGCGCTCAACTGCAGGGTCGCCGCCGCGTGTACACCCGGCGGCGACACGGGCGAGGACAGGGCCAATCTTAAGCCGGCACGACTGGCCGTCGATGGGCCCCTTCCCTTGCCATTCGTGCCAAGTCCCAAGTGGGACGTGAAAGCCACCGGCCGCTATGAGACTGCCTGGCAACAGGCTACCTAGTGGAGGAAACTGGCGGGTGAATATCGAAATAGAGACACAAATGACCTTATGAGGGAGTTAACGGCTCGCCTTGAGATTTCTCGTACGGTATCTGGATAATTTGCTATGTATCGACCGGTTTTCGGCTGTAGAGCCGTTTAGAGACGGCCTGCCGGCGCTTTACGGTCCCATGCGCAGTGACTGGCTCAGCTTGGTGGAGGCGGCGTTCGGCCGCCGGGGCAACGGCCTCATGGTTGCTGTTCCGGAATTGGAGGCCGGCGTGGAAGCGGTGTTCCTGGCCGTGTTTCCTTCGCCGCAGGTGGTCGAAGCACTCATCTCCGCAACCGGGCAGCGGTCGGTTCGGCTGCTTATCCTGCATCACCCAGCCCACTACCGCGTCGAAGCGGGCTGGCAACCCGTCCCAGTCAAGCAACTGGCCGCACTGCGTCAAGCACGGGTCGCCGTGTACGCGGTCCATGCGCCCCTGGACGAGAGCGAGCGGTTCGGCGTGTCTGCCTGCCTGGCCGGCGCTCTGGAGCTTCAGGTCGTGGGGCCCCTCGGCCCTCCGGACAGCCCTGGCTTGGGGAGGGCTGGGGTGGTGGCCGCCCCGAGGGAGCCCCTGGGCCTGAAGGAGTTCGTCGGCCGCGTCGTGCAGGCCCTCGGAGTACCTTATGCCGACGTGCGCCGCTTCGGCCGGGAGGAGGTCCTAAGGGTGGCGGTAGTGGGAGGAGGTGGCCACACCATCCCCGATCTCCTGGGGCTCTGCGAGGCGGCGGGGTGCGACACCGTGCTCACCGGGACCATAATTGAGCGCGTTCCCAACCCGCGGTGGCAGCGGGCCAACGCCAGACTGCTGCAAGAGGCCAGGCGCCGGGGGATCAACCTGATAGGGGCGTCCCACTGTGCGACGGAGAGGTACGGCCTCCTCGCCCTGGGGGCGCACCTGGAGGGGATGGGCTGCGAGGTTCGGTTCCTGGGGTGTGGGAACCCCTGGGAGTGAAAGGGGGGGGACAGGGTTGGCGGGCCTAACCTTGCTGGCGGAGCCGGAGAGCCACGTGCACCTGGCTGCCCGGCACCTGGGACTGGACTTGCCCTGCCTAAGCGCCGACGGCCTGCCAGTTGCCCCCCGGGAGCTCGAACGCCTGGTCCTGCTGACGCTGGAGGTCGTCCCGCCCGGAACGGTGGTGGTGCGGACGGGGCTGTTCCTCCCCGACTGGGGGGGCTTCCCCGGTGGGCTCACCGGGCCCGTGCTGGAGGCCATCGGCTGGCCGGGCATCCTGCGCCTGGCGGAAGGCCGGGCGGCGGAGTCCCGCGGCCTAGCGGCGGTGAGGCTCGAGCTCGGCGCGGGAGGCGGCTACAGGCTGTTCACCGGGGAGGGCCGTGTGGCGGGAACCATAGTGCAGCCAGCGGGGGAGAGCGGCTTCGCCAGTTACGATGCCATCTTCCGGCCCGAGGGATGCGACAGGACCTACGCCCAGATGACGTGGGAGGAGTACTTTGGGACGGTCGGCGGGGCCGCCCTGCGCGCGCTCAGGGTCCTACTTCAGCAGGTCCCCGCCCTGGGGGTCGGGCGCAGCCATGGATGAGCCGGTTGTCCTGGTTAAGGACCTGACGAAGCTGTATCGGCTGGGGACCTGGCCGCGGCCGGGGCACAAGGTGGTGCGGGCCGTTGACGGCGTCTCCTTCGAGGTGGCTGCCGGAGAGGCCGTTGGCTTCATCGGGCCCAATGGGGCGGGCAAGTCCACTACTATAAAGATGCTGACCGGTATCCTGTTCCCCACCGCAGGAACGGTGAGGGTGCTGGGATTGGTCCCCTGGCGCCAGCGCTCGCTGCTTTCCCGCCGCATCGGCTGCGTCTTCGGGCAGCGGTCCCAGCTCTGGTACCACCTCCCACCGGTAGAGACCTTCCGCGTGCTGCGCTCTCTCTATGACATCCCCCGGGCGGACTTTGAGCGGCGGCTGAAGCTCCTCCGCGAGGCCTTTCAGCTCGAGGCCCTGCTGGGGACGCCGGTCCGAAAGCTCTCCCTGGGCGAGCGGATGCGCTGCGAGATAACGGCATCACTGCTGCACCAGCCCGCCATCCTATTCTTGGACGAGCCCACCCTGGGCCTTGACATCGTGGCTAAGAAGACGATACGCGACCTGTTGCGGGAAGCCAACAAGCGGGACGGTGTGACCCTGTTCCTGGCGTCACACGACACCTCCGACATAGAGAGGCTGTGCGACCGCGTGCTCCTCATTAACCAGGGCAGGGTGCTCTTCGACGGCTCGCTCGACCGGCTGTTCCGCGACTACGTGACGAGGAGGGTGGTCGACGTCCACCTGGAGGAGCCGTGGGAAGGGGATAACCTAGCCGGCTCCGCCGTGCAGCGCAAGTCAGCGTACCACCTCAGGCTGGAGATTGGGCCGGGCAGGGAGGCTCTGGCCTCGTTGCTGGCTGAGCTGGCCAAAAGGTGCAGGGTCAGGGACGTGGCGGTCTCGGATCCTCCTCTGGAGGACGTGATTTACGGCCTCTACCGGCGGCCGCCGGAGGAAGGGGGGGCGGGTGGGGGGGAGCGGCCTTGATCAGGGGAGGGATGCGGTTCCTGGCCATATTCAGGGCGAGCCTGCTGTCGCGGACAGGTTACCTGGGCGAGGTGGTGGCCCGGTGCTACTTCGTGGCCCTGGCCGTGTTCGTGTTGGGGCAGCTGTGGATCGTGGTATACGGCCAGAGGGGACCCGGCCCCATAGCGGGGCTGTCGCTGCCCCAGATGCTGTAGTACCTGGCCCTGACCGAGAGCCTGGTGGTCTCCCGGCCGCTGACCAGCTTCACCATAGAGCGGGAGATCCGCTCCGGGGAGATCGCTTACCTGCTGGTCCGCCCTGTGAGCTACATGTTCCACCACTGCGCGGCCTACCTCGGCGAGCGCGTCGTGAGGCTGGTCCTTAACCTGGCAGTGAGCTCGGTCGTCGTCGCTGCCCTGACCGGGCGGGTGGCCCTGTCGCCTCTAGGGCTGCTGGCCTACATCCCCGCCGTTGCCCTGGGTATGCTGGTCGACTTCGCTGGCATCTTCATGGTCGGTGCCGCGGCCTTTTGGATGGAGGACACCGCTCCGGTCTATTGGGTCTACCAGCGGGCCAGCATGCTGCTGGGAGGCATGCTGTTCCCCCTGGACATATTCCCCCTGGCTGCTGCCAGGGTGCTGCGCTACCTGCCCTTCAGTTTCGTAGTCTACCGGCCGGCGGAGCTGGCGGTGGCGTTTCGGCCCCGTGTTCTTGCCGGGGCCCTGGCCGGGGAGGCGGGCGTGTGCGCGGCCATGATGGCCGTGGCCTGGCTGGTGCTCGTCAGGGGGGTGAGGCGCCTTGAGGCCCGAGCTGGCTAAGGGCTTCCAGATCCTTCAAGCCTATCTGCGGTTGCACCTCCTTACGGCGGCCCAGTACCCCGCCGGGCTGGCGGTGCGGCTCCTGGGCAACCTCCTCAATGACGCCACCTGGCTGGCGTTCTGGTGGCTCATGTTCCACCGCTTTACCAGCCTGCGCGGCTGGGAGGTTCGCGACGTGTTCGTTCTCTGGTCGGTGTGCGGGCTGGGCTTCAGCCTGGCCTCGGGGTTCACCGGCAACTTCATGGAGCTCGCCCGGATCGTGAGCGAGGGAGGGTTGGACTACTACCTCCAGGCACCGGGCCCGCCTCTTTTCCATCTCCTGGTGAGCCGCATGGAGGTGGAGTCGTGGCTGGAGGCCGCCTTTTGGGCGGCGGTCTTCGCCGTTTTCGTCTCTCCTGCGCCTGCGGCCATCGGCCTCTACTTGGCCGCCTCTGCCATGGTGGGGGCGGTGTTCGCCAGCGTGGGCGTCCTGGCGGGCTCTCTGGCATTCGTGGCCGGCAGTGCGGAGGGCCTCGCCCGCGAGGTGGTCAACGTGTTCGTCACCCTGGCTACGTACCCTCCCGTCATCTTCCGGGGCGCGGCCCGCGTGTTGATCTTCACCCTGATCCCGGCGGGGTTCGTGTCGCTGCTGCCGGTGGAATTGATACGGTCCCCGGGGTGGCTGCCCCTGGCCCTGCTCGCTGGTTTCTCCTCAGCGATGGTGGGGGCGGCCTGGCTTGCCTTCCACTCGGGACGGCGCTCCTATGAGTCGGGCAGCGTGGTGCGGCTGAGGCTGTAGGGGGGCAATGGCATGCGGGTGGACTCCTTCATGGTAACGGGCCTGGACCGGTGGGCGGCCCAGCACGAGGCCTACAGGGCGCGGTCGCCCGCGCCCAGCCAGCTCCCACGCCTGGAGTGCCTGGAGCTCACCAACGACTGCAACCTGAGGTGCGCCATGTGCCCGCGCAGTGGGGCCCGCCCCGTGGGCTACCTCGACCTGGGCTTCCTGGGCCGACTGCTGGAGAGGGAGGGCAGGTGGCTGCAGGGGCAGCACGTGTGGCTGCACTTTCACGGCGAGCCGCTCCTGCACCCCCGACTCCTCGAGGCCGTCCGGCTGGTGAGGGCGGCGGGGGCCTACCCGCGGCTTTCGACCAACTGCACCCTGCTCACACCGGAGGTGAGCCGGGGCCTCATTCAGTCGGGGCTCTCCTACCTGGTGTTCTCGGTGGACGGATGGAGCCCCACCACTCATCGGGCCCTGCGCCGCGGCTCTGACTTCGAGGCGGTGACAGCCAACGTACTTCAGTTCCTGCGGTTCCGGCGCGAGATGGGGGCGACGGAACCCCTGACCCAGGTGCAGTTCCTGGACGCGGGTCCGACGCACGAGGGCATCGACCGGGCTTGGGAGTTGTGGGCCGACAGCGGGGTGGACTTCATAAACATCCGGCGCATATCCTCCCGGGCCGGGCAGGTACGGGGCTGGCGCCGCCTGAGGCTTCCGGGAGCCCCGGCCGCGGCTACGAAGGACAGGCCCCCGTGCTGGTGGCTGTGGCACGCGACCGTGGTGCTATGCGACGGGAGGGTGGCACCCTGCTGCTGCGATCTGGAAGGTTCCATGATCCTGGGAGACCTGAGGCACCAGTCGCTGGCCGAGGTGTGGGGGGGCCCAGCTTACCGCCGCCTGCGGCAGAGGCAGGCGGAAGGGCGTTTCGAGGGCCTGTGCGCCCGGTGCGAGGACTGGCTGGGCTATCACCCTAGCGAGTGGGAAAGGCTCAGGAAGTACGCCGGCGGAGCACCGCCTCGGCAGGGGGACGTGGTGAGGGTCCACAACATAGTGGCCGTTGGGCGCAGGGGGGCTGGGCGGATTGCGGAGTGACGGCGGTCGGAAGGGCGGCGTCAGCTTGAAGCGCTTTGAGCGCCAGGGCGAAGTGGTGTGGTTCCACCCCTTCACCTTCGAACGCTGGTATGCGGCCCTGGGGTCGCCTTCGGCGGCCGTGCCGCCGTGCCCTGCCCAGAGCACCGTGACTGTGGCGCCGTCCCGCCTGGACACCTTCAGGGTGGAGGTCACGTTCAACTGCAACTGCCGTTGCCTTTACTGCATAGTGGCCCAGAACGCCCTACCTGAGCGCGGGGCCGTGATGGGGCCGGAGACCGCCGCCCGCATCGCCCGGCGCTTCTCTCGGCTGCAGCCGCCAGGACATCTCCTCATTATGGGCGGCGAGCCGCTGCTCAACTGGCCGGCTACCCAGGTACTCGCCGCGGCCGCAGGCGAGCGTGGCGTGCTGTTCACCAACGGGACCCTTCTGGCGGAGCGGGCGGCGGAGCTGGCCCGCCTCCGCACCCTGGTCCTGGTCTCCCTGGATGGGCCGGAGGAGTTCAACCGCGGTCGGCGGTACGTGGACGGCCGGCCCTCCTTCGGCGACGCCCTGCGGGGGTACATCGCTGCCCGGGAGGCGGGTTGCCGGGTGGGCCTGCTCTCTGTGGCGCGTCCCGAAACCGTGGCCTGCCTGGCCGAGGTGGCTCGCCACATGTGGTCCTGGCTGGCCCCGGAGGTGTACGGCATCAGCCTGCCCCACTACACCCGTTATGGCTTTGAGCCCGTGGACGCCGGGACGTATGCCGGCCAGCTCGCGGATCTGGCCAGGGAGCCGTGGGCCCAGCGGGTGGTGCCCCAGATCCAGCAGCGCCTCGAACCTCTTCGGGCCCGGGTACTCAGGCTTGTGAGCTGCAAGGTGGCGGGGGAGCAGTGGACCTTCTACCCGTCGGGCCGGCGAACGCTGTGCACCAAGCTCGACGGCATAGGCCACCCTCAGGCTTCGCGGCTGTTCTTCTACCGTTCGAGGCTTCCGCTCCACGACGAGTCCTGCCTGGACTGCGCCGCCGTAGGGATCTGCGGCGGGGGGTGCGCCTGGGACGCCGTCATGCTGGGCGACGGCAGGCGGGACCCCAGGGAGTGCACCATTAATCAGACGCTGCTGGAGGCCTTCCTCTGGATGCTGAGGGATGAGGAGGCCGGGGGACTTCGGGGATGGGGGCGTTGGCTGTGCAATTGACGCTGGCGTCGTGCCCTTGGGAGCCTGAGCTCCGGGTGCTCGGCCAGGAGCTGGCAGCCGGCCTCGAGGCACTGGGAATGGTGCGGCTGGATGACATCCTGCTCGTGCCCTGTAAGCAGGGTGCGGGCCAGCCTACCTACCCTCTGAGGCTGCAGCTCACGGTGAGGCGTGGGGTGGTGAAGTGGTACTGGGTCCGGGCCCACGGCACCGACTTCAACCTCATCCTCCCCCACTGGGTCCAGCCGCCCTGGCGGCTCACCCGGGTCTTCTCCCTGGGGCCCGGCCTGGATGGCTTGTGTGAGCGCGGCCTGCTGCTGCTGGCCCAGGCGGTGGGCAGGGTCGAGGAGCTGGTGCAACTGGCGGCGGCGGTGAGGGCTCTCCTGGGACGCTGCAGGTTTGACGCAGAGGAGGCGGGGCCGGAGCCCCGCACCCGCGGGAGGGTGCGGCCGGGGGAGGCCGAATGGCGATGCTCGGCGGTGTGGAGAGGGTGAGGTCCGCAGCGGAGGACTACGTGCGGCGCCTGGAGGTGGCCGGCCTGCTGGCGCCGGGCACCTACGGCAAGGGTCTTCCGGTGTGGCTGGGGCCCGGTCGCGCATTGATACGTCGCGTGCACGAGGAGTACTTGAAGGAGCTGGCCGAGCGGTTTACGGTGAACACCCTGGAGTACCCCATGTTCGTCCGCCTCAGCGATTACGAGCGGCTGTACCAGGGGGTGAACGCTACGCTAACTACTACCGCCTGGGCGGCCAGGACGTCATGGTCCGGGCCGACACCCTGCACCTTCAGATACCGTTCCTGCTGTCCCGCGGTCGGACTGACGAGGCAGCCGCCTCCGTCAGCGGCATCTGGCGCTACGAGACAGGGGCCACGTCCCCCGGCTTCAGGGACCGCTACATTCACGCTCTGCAACTCAACGTGATGGCTGACCCGGAGCAGGGGGAGGAGACACTGTGGTTTTTGGGCCAGGCCCTGATGCGCTTCTTCGACCGCCTGTGCCTGCCGGGGCTGCTGGTCGACGGCGGGCCGTGGCGGCACTATCTGGATCGCCGATTCTTCACAGTGCACGCCGTCCCCGGGCCCCGTCTGACCATAACCTCGACCCTGTTCTCGCTGGGCCCGGTCTTCCGTCGATTCTTCGGCACCGACCGCTGGCTGTTCGACGTGGGCCTGACCGAGAAGGTGCTGGCGGTGATGGCCATGATCCAGGACACGAAGGGCCTTCGCCTTCCCTCCGGCCTGGCTCCGGTGCACGTGGCCCTGATGCCCCGGCGGGGGGGGGGCGGAGGTACCGGAGTTCCTGCGGCGGGAGTGGTGGCATGGGCGTGACGCAGGTATACGAGTCGCCGAGGTGGAGGCAGGGAGCGGCAGTTTCGGTCGGGCGGGGGCCAGGTGGCTGTGGCGGGGGGTGCCGGTGGTCGCCAGCCAGCCACACACGCCGGGCCTGGCGCTTCTCTTCGCCCCTGGCCCCGCGGCGGTGGCCCCCGAGGAGGCGCCGCGGGCTGCAAGGGAACTAGTCGCTAAGGTTGACGCAGACCTGGCGGCCCGCGCGGCTGCTTCGCTGGAGGCTGCCCTGGCCGATGGACCTGGGGCCGCCGGGCGGCTGCTGGGCCTGTGTGATGACTGTGCGGCAGCGAGCCGCGAGGTGCTGGGTGTCGTCCTCCCGCGGCGGGAGGTGGCCTGCGCCGGCTGCGGCCGGCGCGGCTGGATCCGGCTGGCCACCGGGCCGTGCCGCCTCTACTGATGGAGCCGCGGCGGGCGTGGGCGGGGGGGATGGGACGTGATCGCTGAAGGGGTGACCCTGGCCTGCCCCTTTGTGGTGCGCCGGGCCGAGGGCGTGTTCCTCATGTGGGAGGTCACTCGGCAGTGCAACTACAGGTGCCGGCACTGCATTACCTCCGCGGGCGATGCGGCCGCGGCCGAGTGTGACCCTGGCACCCTCCTCCACCTGGCGGGGCAGATGGCAGGCCTGGGGGTGGCCCAGGTCTACCTCACCGGCGGGGAGCCGCTGCTCAAGGAGGGCGCCGTCCCGGCCTCTGAGCGCGTCGTGATACTCCGCCACGTAGTGGTCCAGGCTGACGTTGACCACCACCTCCAGGTCCCCCAGCCTCCGGGCCGTGGCCTCGTCTATGGTGGAGCCGTTGGTCGCAAGAGTGACCTGCACCCCGTCACGACGCAGCCGCTCCATCACAGCCCAGACGACACCCGCGGAAGAGGCCCTTCTGGAGGCTGGCCCAGGCCGAGGCAAGGCGGCTACTGGCCTGCGCCGAACGTCCTGGTGGAGGCCGGGCTGGCCGCGGTCGGGGGGTGAGGGCGGTGGAGTATGCCGTCGCCCGTGGCCTCGCTCGTCCCTACTGGGCGGCGGCGGCGGTGGCTGAGGCCGTCAGGCTGATCAACCGCAGGGCCGCCACTAGCTCCCGGCCCCCGATGGCGGCGGGGCGGGCAGCGACCGAGGCCAGGTCCATCACCCCGGCCCCACATCGGGCCGCCGTGTCCCGGAGGGCATGCCAGACCGGCCGGGGGTCGGAGAACAGGCTGGGAGACTCAGACAGGACGCTGCCTGGCCGCTCTGGCGCCAGGGGCTGTTCGGCGAGGCCGACGGCCCCCGGCTGTCGCGCTACGTCTTCCTCTGCGGGAGGGCGGGGGAGGTGGAGGGCCGCCGCCGCCGGCAGGCCCTGGGGGCAGTGCGCGCCGCCCTTCGCCGCCTCGCCGGGACCGCGACCCCATCGCCGCCGGGGCAACCGTTAAGGGGCGCCACCTCGAGCCGGTCGGAGAACCTGGGGTACGAAATCGCCAGCAGCGGGGCGAAATCGCGGGCCAACCTGGCCAACTGACGAGAGGTGCCTCTGCTTGTAAGAACGTGGTGGCTGGAGCGCCTGGCCAGGCGCGTGGAGGCAGAGGTCGAAGGTCCCGTGGTCATAGGTACGGGGAAGAAGGCCTCAGGGACCGTCCACGCCGGCAGCCTGCGCGAACTGGTCATAGCCGATGCCCTGCGCCGCCGGCTGCAGGAGGCGGCGCGGCCGGCGATGGTAGTCTGTACCATTTTCAGCCAGAGCGAATTCAAACGGTGGCGGCCGGGCATCTGCCCCAAGGCCCGGCACGTTCTGGCAGGAGCCCCCGCCTTCGCGGCGGCCCGGCCCCCCGTGGCCCCCTGATGAGGGAGTGCGAGGCGCTGCTGGGCAGGGAGCCGCCCCGCGGGGTGGCGGTCTCCGTCCTCACGCCCCTGGAGTTCGTCTACCGCATCAGGGAGGGGCTGTGGGCCGACCTGGTGCTCTTCCGCCCGGGGGGGGACGGATTCCCCCCGGACCCACGGGCGGTGGAAGCGGTGGTGATCGCGGGCCGGGTGGCGGCCCGCTGGGGTGAGCCCGCAAGCAGGCGGGCGGCGCGCCTGGTGGCCTCCACGCTGGCTACCGCCCGGCGGCGGGTGGCAGAGCTCACCGGGGCCAGCGAGCACGATGTGGTGAGGAGGAGTCGCCATGTACCGTGGGAACAGGGTTGAACTGGTGGCGGTGGAAAGGGAGCACCTCACAGCGTTCCTGGCCTGGATGAACGACCCGGCCACCCGCCGCCTGCTGTCGGACGCCCCTATTCTGCCCCTGACCCTGGAGGACGAGGAGAGGTGGCTGGTCGACCTCCGCGCCGGGCGCTGCGGCTACGTGTTCTCCATCGTCACCCTGGAAGGTCGGCGGCTGGTGGGCAACTGCTGCCTGAAGGACGTGGACTGGCCCAACCGGCGGGCGGCTGCGGGCATAGTGATAGGGGACCCGGCCGACCGCGGCCGGGGGCTGGGCCGCGATGCGATCCAGGTCCTCTTGGAGTTCGCCTTCAGGTGGCTGGGGCTGAACCGGGTGGAGGTAGCGGTCGGGGCGGAGAACGAGCAAGCGCTATGCTGCTACCGGGCCTGCGGCTTCAGCGAGGAGGGGAGACGGCGGGAGTTCAGCGCCCGGGGCGATGGCTTTGAGGACGAGGTGCTGATGGCTGTCCTGAGAAGGGAGTGGAAGCAGCAGCGGGGGAAGGCCGGTTGACCAAGGGGCGCTTCTCCCATGGGTGGTTGGTCGGCAAGTGTGCGTCGAGCTCTCTGCCGAACTCGACCCTAAGCTTTCGAAGGAGGTGCTTCGCTGGCTGCTCCGCCACGGGTAGCTAGCTTTCTTTCCCCTCGGCCCAGGTCGCCCTTGCGCCGCCGTGTTCGCCCCGGGCGGCGGCCCCTTTCGTGCTCTTCTTCCCCGGGTCGGCACCGCTGCTGAAGGATTGCCGGCCCCGCTGGAGAAACTGGGCGACGGGGGGCCCCGGTGAGGGAGGGCAGACGGGCCGCGCGAGCGTTCGCGGTCGGGCCGGGGGAGGGCGTGCGTAGCGTTCAGCGTTGAGGCCGCGGCGGGTTGCGCGGGGGAGCCGGTGAGGCCCGGCAGCGGTGTATGAGGCGTTAAGCGCGTTACGCAGCCAGGCCGGTGAGGCCGGGAAGGTGCCTGCGCGGAAGGGTCAGCAGCCAGGTCGGTGGGCCGGCGGCGGGTTCCACGGCGGCCTGAGTGAGGGCCGGGCCGGGTGAATGCGGCGTCCGTCGGTGGCGGCGAACGGTCTCCGCAGCGTTCATCCAGTCATTCCGGCAAGAGAGGTGGTACTTGTGGTCGAAGGCTCTGTCGCGCCGGGCCGTGAGCCGGCCCAGGCCCGCCCCGGAGACTGGGTCCGCATCCACCTGGTGGTGCTGGAGCCGGGGCAGCGCGCCCCCCAGCTCCCGGAGGACACCGCGGCGCTGCCGCTCGAGGCCAGGGTCAACGGCTTCCTGCAAGAGGCCGCGGCCCTGGGCCAGGAGGTCGAGATCCTGACGCTTTCAGGGAGGAGGGTGAGGGGGAGGCTGGTCGAGCTCAATCCCTCGCCGGCCCACGGGTTCGGCCGCGTCCAGCCCGAGCTCCTGTCGATCGGGCCCGAGCTCCGCCGGCTCCTGGAGGAGGCGGGGCCGGCGGCGGGGCGAAAACGCCCCCCTGCGGGCCGCCGCCCCTGGCCGGAGGTGGAGGGGAAATGAGCCCTCTCTTCTCCGGCCCCGGCGCGCGCGGCTACCGCGAGGTGATGGCCCGGTCCGGAGAGATCCTCAGGCGGGCCCTGGGCCTGGACTACTCCAGCTTCCGGCGGGGGCGTCTGGCCTTTGACTACGAGGCGCTCATGGCCTCGCCGGGCTACGGCCTGGAACGGGCGGCCGAGATACAGGCCGCCTGCCACGTCGGGCGCACGCCGCTTCTGGAGCTGGAGCGGATGACCCAACTGGTGCGGTCGTACGCCCCACCCGGCTGCGGCGCCCGGATCTTCCTCAAGGACGAGGCGGCCAACCCCTCGGGGAGCTTCAAGGACCGCCGCGCCGCGCTTTCGGTCCACGAGGCCAAAGAGCGCGGCTACGCGGGGGTGATCGCCGCCACCAGCGGAAACTACGGTGCGGCGGTGGCGTCGCAGGCCGCCATGCAGGGGCTGAAGTGCATCATAGTGCAGGAGGTCTACGACAGCCGGGGCGAGGGCCAGCCGGAGATCGTGGAAAAGGGGCGCCGCTGCGAGGCTTTTGGGGCCGAGGTGGTGCAGCTCACCGTGGGTCCCGAGCTGTTCTACGTGCTCCTGGCGCTGCTGGAGGAGACGGGCTACTTCAGCGCCTCGCTGTACACGCCCTACGCCATCCTGGGTATCGAGACCCTGGGGTACGAGGTGGGGGTGGAGGTAAGGGCCCGCACCGGCCGCGACCCCGACTGCGTGCTGGTGACCCACGCCGGGGGAGGCAACGTCACCGGGACGGCACGGGGCCTGCGCCGCGCCGGCTGCCGCAGCACCCGCGTGGTCGGGGTGAGCGTGGACCTCTCGGGGCTGCACATGGCTAGCGACGCCGACTTCAACCGCAAGTCGTTCACCACCGGCCACACCGGCTTCGGCGTGCCGTTCGCCACCTGGCCCGACCGCTCCGACGTGCCGATAAACGCGGCGCGGCCGCTGCGCTACCTCGACGAGTACCGGGTGGTCACCCAGGGCGAGGTGTTCTACGCCACCGAGGCGCTGGCGCAACTGGAGGGCCTGGAGCGGGGGCCGGCGGGCAACACCTCGCTGGCGGCGGCACTGGACGTGGCCCGCAGCCTCCCCCGGGATGCGGTGGTGGTGGTGCAGGAGACGGAGTACACCGGGGCGGGAAAACACCCCTATGCCCAGCTCACCTTCGCCCGGGAGAACGGGGTGGACGTCCGCCGCGGGGACCCCGAGGAGCAGGTGCCGGGCCGGTCCATCGTGATACCCTGGGAGCCGTCGCAGATACGGGCCCGGCCCCTGTCGCTGGCCAGGCTGCGGGCGTCTTACCTGCGCAACGCCGTCCAGCGCTATGGCCTGAAGGGCGTGTCGCGGGAAGAGCTGGAGTTTCTGGCCGAAGACTGCCGGGCGGACGAGGGGTTTGTGGCTGAGACGCTGAAAGGGATGGGCGTCGGCGTGGAGGGGTAGAGCGCAAGACGGGGCCGCCAGGCGGCCCCGGCGGGTCACACCTTCCCGCCGAGCCCTCACCCGCGCCCCCGGTCCAGCTCCCGCTTCATGAGGCGGAACACCTGCCCCACGACGTCGAGGGCCGTGTCCACCTCGTGGTTCCCTATGATCAGCGGGGGCAGGAACCCCACCACGTTGTCGTACCTGCCCCCGTAATAGAGCAGCAGCCCCCTCTTGCAGGCAGCGTCGACCACGGCGGGCGCGGCCTCCCAGGGCTCGCGGGTGGCGCGATCCCTGACCAGCTCCACGCCCACCATGAGCCCCCGGCCCCTGACCTCCCCGATGAACGGGAACTCCTCCGCCAGGGCGCTTAACCCGCTCATCAGCCGGGCGCCGAGCCGCGCCGCCCGCCCGGCCAGCCCGCCGCCGACGTACAGCGGTACGGCCGCCAGGGCGGCGGCGCAGCTTATGGGATTCCCGGCCGAGGTGGAGCCGTCCCGCCCATGGTCCCAGGACTCCATCAGCTCCGCCCGGGCCACGACGGCCGAGAGCGGAAGGCCGGCGGCCAGCGCCTTCCCCAGCACCAGGATGTCCGGCACGACCCCGCCGTGGTTGATGGCGAACAGCTCCCCGGTGCGGCACCAGCCGGTCATGATCTCGTCGGCGATGAACAGTATCCCGTGGCGCGCGCATGCCGCCCGCAGCTCGGGGAGGAACTCCGGCGGCGGCACCACTATGCCGCCGTTGCCTTGTATGGGCTCTACGATGAGGGCTGCGGGCTCCGTCACCCAGCCGGCGTCGGGATGGAGGGAGGACTCCAGGTTTCTGGCGCACCTCAGGTCGCATCCCGGGTAGGTCAGGCCGAAGTAGCAGCGGTAGCAGTAGGCGTAGGGGAACTGCACCACTCCGGGTACCAGGGGCAGCACCCCGGCGCGATAGTGCGGCTTGGACATGAGCGCCAGCGCGCTGTGAGTGCGCCCGTGGAAGGCACCCAGGAAGGAGATTACCTCCGACCTCCCGGTGAACCTCTTGGCTATCTTCAGCGAGACGTCGACCGCCTCGGCGCCGCTGGCGGCGAGCTGGATCCGCTTGGGCATGTCCCCCGGGGTGACCCGGGCCAAAAGCTCATACAGCGGAGCCCGGACGGCAGCCACGGCGCCCATGGCGTGCAGCAGCCGGTCAAGCTGAGCCCTTGCCGCCCTCTTTACGGGGGCGGGCGAGTGCCCCAGGCTCAGCACCCCGAAGCCGCTGGTGAAGTCCAGGAACTCGTTGCCGTCGGGGTCCCGTACGTAGGCCCCGCGTCCCGACTCCTCCACGACGATTTCGTCGGTGAGCACGAAGCTGCAGGTGGCCGGGGACTCCAGCCGGTGGACCTTCGCCAGGATCTCCCGGCTCCTGGGGCCGGGGTGGGGTGCCGCGATGCGGGGCCCCCGAGGCCCCTGGGTCCGCCCGGCACGGGCGCCCGCCCCGGCGCGCGCGCCGCGCCTTGGGGCGGACCGGCGCACGGTGCCCTGGTCTCCGCGGGTTCGTGCAGCAGGCATGCCGTCCTTCCCCTCTGCGACGCCCGTCCCTACCCCCGTCAGGGCGCCAGGAAGTCCTCTTCAAGAGGCATGAGCGTGAGCAGCTCGTAGCCGGAGTCGGTGACCACCAGGTCCTGCTCCAGCCGGACGGTCTGGGAGAGCCCCGGCTTTCCGGCGTACGTCTCCAGGGCCAGGACCATGTTGGCTTGGATCGGGGCGGGGTACTCCAGCGAGTATGCCCGGGAAATCCACATGCCCTCGTAAAGCGACAGCCCGATGCTGTGCCCGAACTGCTGCAGGCTGACGCTGCCGTAGCGGTCGTCGTCGTACTCGGGGAACTGGGCGGCCACGTCCGCCGTTGTCGCTCCCGGCCGCACCGCGTCCATGGCCCGCTGCAGCGATTCCAGGCACTCGCGGTAGAGGGCCTTCTCCTGCGCGGTGGGCCTGTCCGCCACCTTAAAGCAGCGGACGGCGTCGCAGAAGTAGCCCGACGGCCCCATGCCGCTGATGTCCACTATTACCAGGTCGCCCTGCCTCACCATCTTGTCGGTGTGCCACCGCCGGTAGGGGCTGGTGTTTCCCCCGGAGGCCACGATGATGTCGTAGACGACCTCGAAGCCCCGGGCATAGAGGAACTGATTGACCAGGGAGGTTATCTCGGCCTCCGTTACCCCCGGCTTAAGCCACTCGTGCTTGATGCGCCAGAACGCGGCGTCGGCTATGGCGGTGGACTGCTTTATGAGCTCGATCTCATCGGGGGTCTTGATCACCCGCGCCGCCGACATGACGGGCCAGGCGTTGACCAGGGTGAGGCCGGAGCGCGAAAGCGCCTCCATCCCTCTCATGTCGATGACGTCGATGCCGATCCGCTCCCTGTGGACCCCGTGCTCCTTGAGCGCCGCAACCACGCTGGAAGCCATCTTCTCCGCCATCCTGCCTTCGGCCCCCTCCGCCCACTTCCAGGTCATGGCGGGGCGGATCCGCCCCCGTTCCAGCCAGGGGCAGTCGATCCTGGCGCACTCCAGGTCGGACCCCACCGTCTCAAAAAGCACCGGGGGGCCGTCGCCGGGGAGTACGGCGTAGCGTATGAAGATGTTGTACTTCCAGTTGCCCTGAAAGGTGCCCGTGAGGTAGCGGACGTTATCCCCGGCGAACAGAACCAGGCCCCCCAATCCCTGCTCCCTCATCTTCTGGCGGACACGGGCCAGCCTCTCCCGCCGCAGCCGGGAGAAGTCCACCCTGTCCTGCCAGTCCACCGCCGACTGCCCGAACACCCTTCGCGGCTCGTAGTGGTGCGGCTTGCCCAAGAACTCCGTGTCCATCATGTGCCCGTCACCTCCAGCATAGCCAGCTTGCATCGCTCAGGCCCTCCGTGCCTCGAGCCGCTGAGGTCGCGCGGGAGGGGGAAGCGGCCGGGGCCGGAGGGCGCCGCTCCTCGCCGGGCATCCGCACTTGCCCCATCGCACCAGGCGACGCCCCGCCGACGCGCCGGGCCCCCGGCGGCCACCTCCGGCCAGTAGCCGCGCCGGCGCCGGCCTCTATGCCGACCGGGGGTCGAGGACGGCCCTCACCCAGTCCCCCAGAAGGTTGACCGAAAGGACGCTCAGGGCGATCGCCATCCCGGGGAAGGTCACCACCCACCACGCCATGCCCACGAACTCCCGCCCCTCGGCGATCATGATCCCCCACGACGCCGTGCCCGGAGGCAACCCCAGGCCGAGGAAGCTCAGAGCGGCTTCCATGGTGATCATCCGGCCGAGCTCAAAGGTGCCAAGCACGATGCAGGTGTTGGCCAGGTTGGGGAGCAGGTGCCTCAGAATAATCCTGGCGGTGGAGCAGCCCTGGGCGCGGGCGCTCTCCACGAAGGCGAGCTCCTTAAGTACCAGGGTCTCCCCCCTTATCACCCGCGCGACGGATGCCCAACCGGTCAGCCCCAGAACCAGGATGGTGTTCCCCAGCCCGGGTCCCAGGATGGCGGCCAGCGACATGCACAGCACCAGGAAGGGCAGCGCCAGCCACACGTCCACCAGGCGCATCAGCACCGTCTCGACGGGCCCGCCCAGGTACCCGGCGATGACGCCCAGCGCCACCCCCAGCACGAGCTGGAGCATCACCGCCGACAGACTGACCAGGAGCGAGGTGCGGGCGCCGAACAGCGCCCGGCTCAGCACGTCGCGGCCGAACTCGTCGGTGCCGAAGGGGTGTCCGGGGCCCGGCGGCTCCATGGACAGGCGGAGGTTGTGCCGGGCGGGGTCGCAGGGGGCCAGGACGGGAGCCAGCAGCGCGACGGCGACCACCGCCCCGAACCCCAAGATCCCCAGCCACGCCCCCAGGCTCAGCCTGCGCCTGAGCCGCCTCGCCCAGCCCTGTGCCACATCGCCACCCCCAGCCTATCGGCGCCGGATGCGAGGGTCGAGCAGAGAGCAGGTCAGGTCGACCGTCAGGTTCACCACCGCCACCAGCAGGCCGGTCACCATTACGAAGGCCCGCACCGTGGGGAAGTCGCGGTTGGCCACGGCCTCCAGGGCCAGCCGACCCATGCCCGGGATGCCGAACACCTGCTCGGTGATTATGGCCCCGCTCATGAGCACGCCGGTCTGGACCCCGATCATGTTGACCAGCGGTATCAGCGAGTTTCTCAGCACGTGCTTGTAGAGTACGATCCTGCCCGAAAGGCCCTTGGCCCTGGCCGTGCGGACGTAGTCCTGGGTCAGGATCTCCAGCACCGACGAGCGCAGGAGCCGGGTGAACAGGGCAGCCACGTAGGCCCCCAGCGCCACCACCGGAAGCACCAGGTGAGCGGGGGAGCCCCAGCCCGCCGCCGGCAGAAGATGCAGCCGCACCGCGAAGAGGTTGATGAGCTCTATCCCCAGCCAGAACAGCGGCACACACTGGCCCACCAGGGAGATCATGGTACAGCCGGCGTCCAGCGGCCGGCCCTTGAACAGCGCGGAGTACAGACCCATGGGGATGGCACAGGCCAGGGCCAGCGCCAGCGTCACCAGGGTGAGGGTGATGGTGGCGGGGAGCCGCTCCACCACCAGGGGAAGGGCCGGCTGGCCGTGGCGGATGGAAGTGCCCAGGTCCCCGCGGAAAAGGTCGGCCAGGAACAGGGCGAACTGCACGTAAAACGGCCGGTCAAGCCCCAGCTCGTGCCGGATAAGCTGCGCCTCCTGGGGGGTGGCCCCCACCGGCAGCAGCAGGGCGACCGGGTCGCCCGACATATACATGAGGCCGAAGGCCAGCAGGGTGACGGCCAGCATCACCAGGAGGGTATGGCCGAATCGGCGCGCTACGTACGACGTAGGACAGCCCCCCTCGGCCCCAAGTCCCCCGGCCCTTAGAAGGTGGGCGGGTGCATCACCATCACCAGCAAAACCGGCACGTCCCCGGCGTTCTCCAGGCGGTGGGGCACGCTGCTGAGGTAGGAGATACTGTCGCCGGGCCCCACCACCAGCCTCTCCTGGCCCAACCAGACCGTGAGCTCCCCCTCCAGGACCAGGGCGTGCTCCTCCCCCGGGTGCGAGAGGTACTCCTGCGCGGAGTCGCCGGGCTCAATACGGATGATCATCCACAGCACCTGCCACCCCAGGCCGGGGGTGAGCAGCTCGTAGTCGAGGCGGGAGCCGGGGATCTTAAGAGACGCCCGCTGGCCCGCCCTCACCACCGCCCTCCCGCCGGACCCGGCGTCGAAGAACCGGACCAGGGGGACATTAAGGGCAGACGCGATCTTCTTCAACGAGGCCACCGAAGGCTGCACCACTCCCCGCTCCACCTGGCTCAAGAGGCTGAGAGACAGCCCACTGGCCTCGCTCACCTGGCGGAGGGTGAGGCGCAGGGATCTGCGCAGCGACCTTATCTTCCCACCCAACTGGACCGACTTGGCTCTGTCGTCCAACCGCCCGCCCTCCTCCCGCGGGGGCGCTCAGTGCGCCCCCGCCCTGCCCTGGAGCAGCCCCATCAGGGTGCCCCCCAGGATGAAATCCTTCTCCCGCTCGCTCACCCTGAGCCCCCGGATCTTGGAGAGTTCCGCCGCCATAAGCCCGTAGGGCTCGTCTGAGCCGAAGATGACCCGGTCTGCCCCCACCAACTCCACCGCCCGCTCGATTACCCGGTAGACCGGCATGCAGGAGGTCTCCAGGAAGACGTTAGGGGCCTTCTCCGCCGCCCGCAGGGCGTCGATCCACAGTGAGGGGTAGAGCCCCATGTGGCCCATGATGATGGCGCACCCGGGGAACCGCTCGGCGAGGTCCGCAATCTGCAGCGGGAGCGAGTGGGGAGGGGTGCCGCTGTGCACGTAGACCGGGACGTCCAGCCGCTGAGCTGCCCTCAGCAGCGGGTCCACTACGGCGGCGTTGGCGAAGAACCCGTGGATGCCGGGGTGCAGCTTCAACCCCATGAACCCCTCTCGGGTCACCGCCCGCTCCAGCACCTCGGGGGCCTCGGGGTCCCAGGGATCGAGCAGCGCGAACCCCCACAGCCGCCCCTGGGCCTCCCGCACAGCACGGGACGTGCCCTCGACCCCGCCGGAGAGGTCGGTCACCACCGCCCGGTCAACCCCATTTTGGTTCATCTTGGCCAGAAGTCCGGCGGTGTCAAGACGTATAAACGGGGTGGAGCGCAGCGAACCGACGTGGCAGTGCCCGTCGACTACCAGGTCAGTCACCCCCTCTGCTGCGGCTGCCCCCGCCGGCCTCCGTCAGGGGGGCCGCCGTCCCCGGCCGGAGCCAGCAGCCGGGCCGCCGCCCCGGCGTACACCCGCGCCGCGGTCACGATGTCCTCGGTCCTGACCTTCTCCGGGGCAGAAAAGGTGCCGCTCGACCCGCCCGGCCCGTAGACGGCGCAGGGCACCCCGCCCAGGTACTGCCAGACGCCGGCGTCGGTTCCCGCGTAGTCGAGCGGCCCCAGCCCTATGTGGGGCCGGGATCCGGTCGCTGCCCGGTGGGCCTCCGCCAGCGCCGCGATCACCGCCTCGGCCCCCTGGGCCTCGAACGGCGGCATCCAGGAGTAGGCGGGGTGCAGCGACTGCGCCCTGACCTTGACGTCGGGATCCAGGCGGAGCGCGCCCACAAAGCGGTCCAGGTCGGCCTGGACGGTGGCGGGCGTCACGCCCACGGGACCCCGGACCGACAGCCCCAGGCAGCAGCGGTCCAGGAACAGGCCGGTCCGGTCTTCGTACCCGCCATGCACGAACCCCAGGTTGACCCGCGGCCTGATCTTCCGCCTGGGGTCCCAGGTTATCTGCAAGCCGCCGAGCGAGGCCAGCACGGTCTGCAGG
>JAIMBG010000227.1 GCA_023511555.1 Acetobacteraceae bacterium
GTGCGAGGCAGCATCTTGAAGACATCCAGAGCCGTGAGCTCGGTGCCGCGGCCGTGGTTCGGCTCCAGCGTATCCCGGGACGCCTCCACCCCGGCGAGGAAGCCGACCAGCCAATCCAGCACCTCTCGGGCGGCGCTCGCGTCCTCCAGGCGGGTGATGGTCAGGTGCCGGGAGTGGAGCGTGATGACGTGGCCCTCGTGCGTGAACCTGAGGGCCGGGAGCTCGGGAGTATAGCGGCACCCCTGGACGGCCGCGTTCACATAGGGAAGAAGGTCGGAGATGTCGTTCTGGAACTCGACGATGGCGTTGACGTGAGTCATCGAGTGGTCGCAGGCCGGACGGACCAAGCGGAGCGTGTGCTGCCCCAAGACGTTACCCACAACCCGCCACCCCCAACGCGTGCAGGACCGCCAGTCCCGAGCCGATTATAACACTACATGCCCATGTAGGCATAGGGCACCGGGCCTCCCGTGGGGTTCGGCAGGGTTGGACCGGGCCGCGGGCGAAGCATGGACCCATGACCGACGACGGCACGCTCGGGCCCAGGTCCGCGGGCATAGCGGCCCCGGGGCTCACCGTATGGGCCATCCTTCGGGTCTTCCTACCCCTCTCCCTGAGCGACGTCATCATGATTCTCTCCGGGCCCATCCTGACCATCGGCCTGGCCAGGCTGGCCGCCCCGGAGACCTCGCTGGCCGCCTACTCGGTGGCCCAGAACGTGGCCATCCTCATCGAGAGCCCCATCATCATGCTCCTGCACGCCTCGACGGCCCTCACCCGGTACCGGGGTCTTTACCGGCCGTTGTGGCGGTTCATGGTCGCCGCCAACCTGGCCCTGACCGCCCTCTACCTGGCGGTGGCTTTCACCCCGCTCTTCGACCTCGTCTTCCGGGGGGTGCTCGGCCAGCCACCCGCGGTGGTGGCCGCCGCCCGCCCGGCCTTCCAGCTCATGCTCCTCTGGCCGGCCGCCATCGGCTGGCGGCGCTTCTACCAGGGTGTACTCATAAACCGGCGGCAGGCTGGCCGTGTCGCCCTGGCGGGGCTGGCCCGTCTGGGGAGCCTGGCGCTGGTGACTTTCCTCGGGGTGGTCCTGCGCGCCCCCGGGGCGGCGCTGGCCGGGTTGGCCCTGGCGGTGAGCGTCATCGCCGAGGCGGTGGCCGTGACGCTGTTCGCGTGGAAGGGCCGGCCCCGAGGAGGCGGGATAGGGCGGCCGGAGGGCTCGGGAGGCCGGGGTGAGAGCAGGGAAGACCTCGGGGAGGGTGCGGAAGAGGCGACGGAGCCGCCACCCGCCTGGGCCCCCCGGACCGTGCGGGCCATCGCCCGGTGGTACCGGCCGCTGGCGATGACCCAAGTGCTGGTCTGGTCGGTGCGGCCGCTCATCAACGGCGGCATCGCCAGGACGGTCTCGCCCGAGGTCGGGCTCGCGGCCTGGCCGGTAGCCTGGTCCACCGTCATCATGGTCGCCAACTCGGTGCGGGCGGTGCAGCAGCTCACCCTCAGCCTGCTCAGCGGAGAGCCTGAGTACCGGCTCCTCAGGCGCTTCGTGTGGGCGGCGGGCCTGGTGGCGAGTGCGGTCATGGCCCTCCTGGCCTTCACCCCGCTCGGGCTGGGGTACATGCGGTGGGTGCTCGGCCTAAGAGGGGGCCTTGAGGAAATCGCCCTCGCGGCCCTCCCTGCCCTCAAGGTCGCCGTCGGCTACCCGCTCTTGGTGGCGCTGCAGAACTGGCTCCAGGGCCTCCTCATCCGGTCCGGTCGGCCCCGCTTGGTCAACGCGGCCGCCGTCGTGGGCGGGCTCGTGACCGTGGCCGTCGTCTACGCCGGCGCTCTCATCTGGCGCCTGCCGGGGGCGGTGCTGGGGGCGGTGGCGTTGGTGACGGGGCTGCTGGCCGAGCTGGGGGTGCTGTTCGTGACGGTCAGAAGGGCGGAGGGGTTACCGTGGAGTTCGGCGCACTGATGCGGTTCGTGCAGGAGGGCATGGTCCTCAATCACGTCTATCAACCCTTGCTCATCAAGTACCTGGCCTTGAAAAGCGGTCGGGCGACCGTCCGCGATCTGGCGGTTCTGTTTCTTACCGGAGGGGAACAACCAATCGCGTACCTGGAGGAGCGTATCCGCCGGATGCCGGTGCCGGTGCTGGTGTCGCACGGTGTTATCGAGGTGGACGGGGACGTCGTGCGGCTCAACGTGCCGGCGCTGACGACCGAAGAGGTCGGGCGGCTGGTGAAGGCATGTGAGCGGCGGCTCGAGGAGTTCGTCGGGCAACGCGGCCTCGTAGCTCAGGCAGTGGCCGTGGCGTGTAGGGACCCGGTTCCCGATGTGTTGAGGGGGCAGGCCAGGGCGAGAGGAGCCTAGGGGGCTGCCGGAGAGTAGCAGTAGCCGGCGGTAGGCGCCGGGTGGTTCATAAAGTCTCCGCGTTTTCCTGGTAGCATAGGAGCCGGAAGAGGAATCGGGAAGGGTTATGGACCTGGATACCAGACAGGACACAGTCATCACCAGGAGGCGTTTAGTAATGAGAAAGGCCGCGGTTAACTACTGGTTGGACTGTATGCTGTTCCTTGCCGGGGCGGGTCTGGCAGTTTCGGGGTTTGTGCGGTGGCTGGTGTTGCCTTCGCCCGGCCGTGGGGGGCCGCGCGAGGCCACATTCATATTTGACGGGCATACCTGGAC
>JAIMBG010000031.1 GCA_023511555.1 Acetobacteraceae bacterium
GTACCTCCACCACCCTCCCGGCCCACTGCCAGGGCACTCCGTACCAGGCGCCCTCCCACTGCACGTACCCGTCGCGGCCCACCCTGCGCTCTTCGCGCAGGAACGGCGCCAGCCTCGCCGCCGGGGGAAGAGGCAGGAGGTAAGGCCGCTCCTTGACCACCATGTCGGCCGGCCGCTGCCTGGTGGTGCCGTGCACCCTCTGGTTGGCCACGGCCTCGGTCCACTGCTGCCCCTGCAGGTTGAGGTCCTGACAACCGACGAACCGCGCCGCGGGCCAGAAGTTGTTCTTGACGTACTTTATCCCGCTCTCCACCCGGCCCTTGGTCTGGGCCCGGTATGGCCGGCACAGCCGGGGCATAAAGCCCAGCCGCAGAGCGAAGTCGAAAAAGCGCGGGTTCCACAGCGGCTCACCGTTCCCGTCCCGGCCCAGCACCACCACCTTGGCCTGGTCGTAAAGGCAGGTCCTGGGCACACCGCCCAGCCTCTCAAAGGCGTTAAGGTGGCAGCGGATGAAGGTGGCCAGGTCCACCCGGCTCACGAACTCCAGGTACATCCACCGCGACCAGCTCAGCACCATCACAAACGCCCACAGCCGCCTCTTCCGACCGTCCACCGCCGTGTAGCCGAAACAACCCCAGTCCACCTGCGCCTGCTCCCCCGGCTGCGTCTCGAACCTGGCCGTGGCCACCGGCTGCCTCGGCCGGCGGAAGGGTTTCACGTAGTCTTTGAGAATTGTATAACCGCCGGGGTAGCCCCGGGCTTTGAGCTCACGCAGCAGCACCACGCAGTTCCATACCCCCTGCGCCAGGCGCTGCTGCACATACTCAAAGTAGGGAGCCAGCTTGGAAACCCGCCTGCGCCGGGGCTTCGGCTGCGGCAGCCCCGGCGAGCGCAAGTACTTGCGCACCGTGTTCCGCGAGGCTCCCACCGCCCGGGCTATGCCCCGGATCGACCGGCCCTGGGCCTTGAGGTCATAAATCTGTCTCACTTTCCCACCCTCCAGCATGAATGCTTGACACCTCCGACTCTTTGTGCGAATCGGAGTGTCAGTCTCTGGGGGGTGGGTCAATTCATTCCGGCGCTACAGGGTCATTTTACACCCGGCGGTGACACTGGGAAGCTTCTACATTGTCCATGGGGGAGGGTGGCTGGCCCCCCAGGCCCCCCAGCCGCACATTGACCTGCTGGGCCGCGCTCAGACGGTAGCGGGCTATCCGGTTCCTGTCTGCTTCATCCGGAATCGCCTGAAGCACCACGAGGTCACGGGTCCCGGGCGGGCTGGAGGATCTCCTTGTAGTGCAAGTCCCAGAGGCGGGGGAGTGGGGGTGGCCCCCCGGACTCGGCCTTTGCCTGAGCCGCGTGTCAGCGCCGACCTGCAAGTTCTACACGCACCGCTCGGGCATGCGGTGCAGGGCTCGGCGGTCGGCGTGGACCTTGACAAGTGCTGGGAGTCATGGCATAATAAGGAAGGCCAGCATAGGCCAACGCGAGCCTGCCCGGAGGCGAAACACTTGCCCCAGACCGCTCCCTACCTTACGGGAACCCCTATACCCCTCGGCGAACGCGCCGACTCCAAGCAGCTCACCTTCGTGGTCACCCAGGACTGCAACCTGGCCTGCCGCTACTGCTACGTTGCGCACAAGAACCCCCACGGCCGGATGGGCCCAGAGGTAGCCAGGCGGGCCGTGGACTTTTTCTTGAGCCAGGCTTATGAGCACCCCTCAGTCATCTGGGACTTCATGGGCGGCGAACCGCTCTTGGAGATCGACCTCATCGACGAGGTCGCCGAGTACATTAAGTTCGAGACCCGGCGCCGGCGGCACCCCTGGCAGGATCGCTACACCATCATGTTCGCCACCAACGGAACGCTCTACGGCGACCCCAGGGTGCAGCGCTTCATACGGAAGAACCGTCCCCACGTCATCCCCTGCATCACCATCGACGGCACTCAGGCCAAGCACGACCTCAATCGCGTCTACAAGGACGGGCGCGGGTCGTACGCCGACGTAGTGGCCAACGTCAGGCTGTGGCTGGAGCAGTTCCCCCGGGCCGAGACCCGGGTGACCTTCTCCTCCGCGGATCTGCCGCTGCTCAAGGAGAGCATCGTCCACCTCTGGGAGCTCGGGCTGGAGGCGGTGCCGGCCAGCCTGGTGTTCGAAGATGTGTGGCGCCCCGGCGATGACGAGGTGCTGGAGCAGCAGTTGTGCGCCCTGGCCGACCACGTCATAGAAAACGGGCTGTGGAACCGGGTCAACTGCACGCTGTTTGGGGAGGGCATCGGCCTCCCCAACACCCGGGAAGACCTCACTAAAAGCTACTGCGGTGCGGGCATGGCGCTCACGGTGGACTACCAGGGGCTCATCTACCCCTGCATCCGCTTCATGGGCATCAGCCTCAACCGCCGCCAGCCCTACGTCCTCGGCGACATCGAGCGCGGCATCGACCCGGAGCGGCTACGGCCATTCGCCGCCCTCACCCTGTCGAGCCAGAGCAGCCCAGACTGCATCGACTGCGAGGTGGCCGCGGGCTGCGGCTGGTGCCAGGGGGTAAACTACGAGCTGGCCCCCACGCCCACCCTGTTCCACCGGCCCACCCACGCCTGCAGGATGCACCGGGCCCGCGTCCGGGCCAACGAGTACTACTGGGCCCGCCTGGCCCGGCGCACCGGCCTGCGCCGGCCTGAGGCCAACAGACGCCGCCGCTACCTTTACATCATGACCGCCGGAGACGCCGTGTCGCACTGCGCTTACAGAAACCCGGGGCGCGATGCGGCGCCGCTTGAAGCCGAGGCGCTCCGGGACGCCCTGGCCTTTGCCCGGCAGCACTTCTACCGCCCGGTGCTGCTCCACTCGCTCTCTCGGCCCCGGTTGGACCTGCCCGACGGGTGGGATCCCATCCACATCGTGAGCTCGCTCTCCGGGTCAGCGGGGCCTGAGGACCTCGTGGTCTATGAAAACCCCCCGGACCTAGACGCGGCCCTTGCCAGGGCGCCGGCTTCGGCCGGGGACGAGCGCCCCGTCGTCATCCTGGTGCTCGATCGGGAGAACCTCGGCCGCCTGGGGCGGCTGGCCGCGGGGCTTTTCGCCCGGGCGCGGCGGCTGGTCCTGGTGCTGCGGGACGCAGGCGGCTTCGCCGAGGCCGATCTGGGCCTCTACCGGGACCAGTTGCAGACTGTGGCCAGGCTCGTCCTGGAAATGTGGCGCGGCGGACAGGCCAGGGAGGTGAGCGCTCTCACCGACCGCCTCCACCTTCGCGGCCCGGAGGACTGCGAGGCCGGGGTGCACACCCTGACGCTTGCGCCCAACGGCAGGTTCTACGTCTGTCCGGCGTTCTACTTCGCCGACCCCGAGGCCTCGGTGGGCAGCCCCCGGGAAGGCGTGGACTGGGCCGCGCTGGAGGACTGCCGGCGGTCAAGGGCCCCGCTCTGTGTGGACTGCGGGGCCTACCACTGCCGCCGCTGCCTGTATGAGAGCCAGAGGCGCACGCTGCAGCGCAACGTGCCCTCCAGCATGCAGTGCCGGCTGAGCCACGCCGAGCTCGAGGTAAGCTCCTGGCTGTGGCGGGCCCTGACCGAGGCGGGATACCGCCCCCCGGGGTCGGAGATCGTACTGGGCGAAGCCGACCCCATCGAGGCCTTCCCCCGCTGGCGCTGGGTCCGGCCGCGGCCACAAGGGGGGCGGGCCTGCCCTGGCGGGGCAGGAGGGGCGCGATGAGGCCAAGACAGCCACTGAAAAGGGAGGTGAGCCGGGTGTATCTCAGCTCCAAGCTACCGGTGGTAAATGGCATGCCGCTTACGGATTGCGAGTACTGCTCCCTGGTCTGCACCGGACTGTGCCAGCATAGCTGCAAGTCGCTCTGCGAGGACGACTGCCGGGGCCGGCTTGCTTAGGCGCCCGCGGCAAGGCCGTCCGCCAGATGCGCGTGGTGCTGCTCGCCTGGTGGGGTGGTGGGGGGGAGCCGCCCCAGGGGGGTACGCCCCCATACCCTAGGGAAGGAGGTGGCAGGCGTGCATCTCACCTCGAAGACACCGGCGACGTTCGGCGTGATCCCGCTGCAGAGCTGCGGCGCGGTGTGCATGAACACCTGCACCGGTACCTGCTACGGCGGCTGCTATACCACCTGCCAGAGCGTGTGCGCGGCCAACTGCAGTTGGGGCGGAATGTAAGGGAAGCTGGGCCGCGGCACTGGAGGAAGACGACGCGAGATCCGCTGTAGCAGGAGCCGTGGCGAGGGGCCCCCGGAAGGGGGCCCCTTCTCTGGAGAACAGGCCCGTATCAGTCAGGCGCCTGATGTGGTTTAAAGCGGGGGTGCCATACACCACCGCGCCTCCTCAGCTCCCGTTCGAAGTGGACTGGCAGTAGGTGTCGCCCCTCTTGCGCAGCTCTCTGCGTTCGAAACCCATGAGGTTGCCCTGGTCGTCCAGCCACACGTCGTACCTGCCCAGGATGTCCATGGCGTGGGGGACGGACTGCTTCTCCACCAGCTCCAGGGAGAGACGCCACCTGTCCTCCTCCCGCGTCATGCCTGTCACCGTGCTCACGCCAAGGCCGGTCAGTTCGGCGATCCTCTGTGTGCCGGCACGCACCAGTTGATCCAGGGTCGGGGGCACGAAGGGTCAGCTCCTTTCTGGCTCCGCCGCCGCGTGAATACGGCGGCGGTGATCGTTCAGCCGCTTGTAGGCCGCGCATCTGGCGACCTGCCTGGCCCGGGCCCTGGCGATGTGGGCGCGGGCGCGGGACAGGGTCGCAGCCCGGGACTGAGCTCGCCACCGCTCCCTCTGCATCCGCGATCCTAGCCAGTTTTCCATCCTGGGGTCCGCCGCCTCCGGGGGCGAGGGGGGCAACGGAGCAACCACCAGCATAGGGGGCCGTCTCCCCGCAAGTCTCCGCAGCGAGGACACGGCGCGTCGCCGCATCCTGCGGCCGACGCGAACCGGGCCGCTCACGGGTGTCACCTCCTCTGGCGGGTTTCCTAAGGCTTGGTGGGCCGCCGCCCGAAGTATGCCGCCTTCGGGGCGTTCGCTTCCACCCGGTCCTGTATCAAGCGTCGCAAGCCTTCCAGGTCGTCCACGACCAGGGCCAGGCCGGAGCCGTCTTTGAGTTCTAGGAAGAGGCAGCGGCGGCCCCCCGGCCCCGCGCCCCGCCCCGCCTCGCGGCCCTCGCCGTCGCCTGAGGCCTCATCCGCACCCTGCATCGCCGGCACCTCGACCAGCCGCAGGCCGGCGACGGCCTGGTAGGGCACGGCCGGGCCGGGCCCGGCCTCCAGGCGGGCGTCCTGGAGCAGGATGTCACCCCGGGCCCAGGCCCCCATGCCGCTGCGCCACACGCAGCCGGTGAAGCGGGGTGGGACACCCTCCGCCCCTGCTGCGGCCCGAGGTCCACAGCCGTCAGGGACGACGCCGGCCGCAGTCTGCGGCCCCCCGCCGTCCGGCCGGCTGCCGTCAACGACTTCCCCCGAGGCCCCGCGGCCACCCCGATTGGACGCTCTCACGGCGGCGTCCCAGTCCTCCCATATGCCATAGCGCAGCATGGTTTCGACGGCGGCCACGGCGGCCCTTAGCCAGATGCCGATCAATGGCACGCCCGCCAGGCAGATGAGCAAGTCGGCCTGCAGGATCACGCCCTTGTCGAGGAGGCGGTCGAGCAGCTCCAGCAGCCCGGCGTGGCGGGGCTCTGTCGGTTTCATCGCCCGGATCCCTCCCGCTCCCTGCAGGCTCCGCCCAGGCCCAGCCGGCGTCGCGCTACGCGTCAGCGCCCCCAGCGGCGCGCCACGGCTAGCCGCCCGAAGCGGTCGCGGCCCCAACTACTCCACGAAGCTGAAGGGCGGCCAGGGTCCAGTGAAGCGCACCGCAAACCCGGGCCTCCGCGCCGTCTCTTCCAGGACCTCCCCCAGCCGCTCCGCCTCGGCGGGCCCCCCCAGGCAGGCCGCCTTCAGCACCAGGTGGTGGCCCTGGCCGATCCTGGCCGCCGCCTCGACCCGGACCTCACTGCACCAGGGCCGGATGGCCTCCAACAGGCGGCGGAAGTGGGCCTCAGCGGCGGCGCCTACCGTTTCGTTCAACGCCTGGTCCAGGCGGCGGCGTTGGAGGTAGGCCAGCCCCGGGGACAGGGAGGCGAGCTCTCCTTCCAACCGGGCGATTTCGGGGTTGGCGGCCCTGGCCTCCTGCTCCGCGGCTGCAGCGTCCCAGGCGATCTCCACCCCATACTCCGCCTTGCCTGCGATACGCTGCCAGATCTGGCAGAGGTGAGCCCGCCTCTCGACGAGCCAGCGGCGAACCACGGCGTCAGCGTCCGGTTCCTCCCCCCGGAGCACGGTGTCGAAGCTGGCAGGGATGACGCCCCCCCAACGGGCCATGGCGGCTTGCAGCACGGCGTAATGGGCCTCCAGCCACGCCGTGGCCCGCCCCGGATCGTCGGACTGGTAGGGCACCGGAGTACAGGCATGCACCAGGGCCCCGAGTTCCCCCTCCTGCACCAGGTAGACCGGCTCGCCGTTCAAGCCTGTCACGCCCACCGTCGGCTCCTGCGGCGCCTGGCAACTCTCGCCGTCATCCGGGGCGCCGTCCGGGCCGTCGCCGCCCTGGTCAGGCCCCTGCGCCTGCAGGTCGCCCGCGGCGCCGTCCAGCCTCACAACCCCGTAAAGATAGCGGCCCTGCAAGGCCCCAGCGCGCGGCGCGCCCGCGACGCCCTCCGGCCCCTCCGGGCCTCCGGGAGCCAGGGGGGGCAAGGCGGTCGCCGGGTCAGTTCGGGTGGAGGTCGAAGGGTCGGGCGGCGCCGCTGCGGCCGGGGGTTCTGACGGTGCCGCCGCAGGCGAGGGTCTTGCCGCGGCCATGACGGCTGAGGACTCCGCCGCCGGCGACTCCACCAGCAGGGCCACGGCCTCCAGGAACTCCCCCCGGCAGGGAGCGCCCAGGACACCCAGCAGCGCCTGCAGGAGGGCTCGGTCGACCTTGCGGCCCGCTGCCCGTGCGGCCAGAGCCAGGTAAAGGCAGGCCAGTTCACTCACGGTTATCACACCTCCGCGGCGCCCGCCGCGCTCTGGGGCGGGCCCACCAGCCGGTCCAACACGTCGTCCACCAGGTCGTCCAGGCCGTCCCGCACGGCGGCCACGGTTTGCCGTATGCCCTGGGAGTCCTTTAGGTCCTCCAGGGCCCGGTCCAGGTCCAGGAGCGCTTGGCCCAGGCGCTCCGCTTCCTCAAGGGTCAGCCGCCCCGAGTCCATGCGGCGGAAGGCCTGGAGCTTCAGGCAGTCGCGGATTATCTCGGCCAGGGCCACCACCAGCCCCAGCACACCCTCCCGGAGACGGTCGGTCTCTACGGCGATGGGCAATTCCGGCCACCCTCCCCCCTCACCAGGACCTGCAGGACGCCGTTGCGGCACGAGACCTCCGCGTGCCCGTTCGGCTGCAGCGGCCACCCCACCGCGGCCAGTATCAGCAGCCCCCCCTCGTCGGGGAAGGCGTCTGCCAACGCCCGGCCCGGGGGCACCAGTACCCCGCCCGGAAGCTGAAGCCACCAGTTGAACGTTACCTTGCGCCCGCTCTGGGGGTCCACCCGGCACACGCTGAAGGTAAAGAGGTCTTGGCCGAAGAGGTCCCTGCCCAGGGGGTTTATGACCGACCGGATCCGGTCCAGGGCCTGGGCGTGGGTCAGGCCGCAGGACCTCGCCAGTGTGTCAAGGGGGGCGTGCCCCTCACACGCGAGGTGCCAGACCATCCGGGCGCTCCTCGGGTCCAATCGCCCCAGCAGGCTGCCGAGATCGGGGCTCGTCACGCCAAACCCCTCCTTCCAGCGGGCCGCGTCACCGGGGTTCCCCCAACCGGCGGCAGGCCGCACGGCTGTGACGTTGGACCCACCCGGGCTCACTTCACCCTCCCGCCCCCAGGGACCAGCCCGCCTGCGAACGGCGGCGAGGAGAGGGGAGCAGGCGGGGCAGATGCCACCAGCGACTGCCGGCGGGCACTCTGCCAGCCGCACCAGGGGCAACCCTCCCCCAGCAGCAGTTCGGTGGCCACTACCTTCTCGCACTGGGGGCAGGCCTCTTTGGCGACCGTGGCCTCCTTCCAGGCCGCGGTCTGAAGGTTGGTGCCCGAGGGGAACTCCAGGCCGTATCGCGCGGCGGTTTCGAACGAGGCCAGGGCCGCGCGCAGCTTCACGCCGAGCAGCTCCACCCCGGCCACCGATACGGCAATGTCGGCGTTAATCACCAGCCCCTTGTCCAAGAGCTTGTCTATCAGGTCGGCCAGGGTAGAACGGTCACGTATCGGCCGCAGGGACATTCACTCACCACGTCCTTTCCCCGTCATCACCGCCGGCGCCCCCGTCACCGACAGAGGCCCCATCACCGGGCGAGGCGCCGCCCTCCGAGGCGTCCGCCGTCTGCCACCTGGCGGCCAGCTCATCCCACGCCGCCTGGAACGAGAGCTCGTCGATCTCGCCCCGCCGGTAACGGGCTTCAAGCTCCTGCATCCTCCGGCGCAGCGACTCCCTGTCATCCATCTCGCTGGCGACGGCCTCGGCTATCTCCTCCAGGATAAAGCGCAGCGACCGTATGGGGAGGGTGACCGGCCAGGACAGGAAGTCCAGGAGCGACACGGTCCGGCTGCGATCTCGCTGCCCCGCCACCGCCT
Source organism: Acetobacteraceae bacterium (assembly GCA_023511555.1). Classification (GTDB taxonomy): domain Bacteria; phylum Bacillota; class Sulfobacillia; order JAIMBG01; family JAIMBG01; genus JAIMBG01. Next base: position 8,629 of record JAIMBG010000031.1, read on the forward strand.
TACCCCCCTCTCTGCTGGCGCCTCCACGGCAGGCGTATCTCCACGAAGTTGTAGGGTGGGAGGGGCGCCACGTACCTCAATTCCAGGCGGCCGGCGTGGCTCTTTGCCAGGGCGGCCACCGCCCTGGCCAGCTCGGGCTCACGCTCCCTCCTCACCAGGAAGGCGGCGTTCAACAGCACCTCTACGGAAAGCGGCTGGTTGACCCGGTAAGCAACGCAATAGGGTGCCAGGCGGCGGCATATCTCGGGCCCGTAACGTTGACGCCAGGCATGCACCGTGGCTTCCACCGCCTGGCCCACCTCCACGGCCAGCTCGAAGCGCCGGGATGGCGGCGCCGAGCCGGCCGCCCGCAGGTCGGCAGGGCCGACCCCCGCCTCCCGGGCCACAGCTCCGGGCACCCACAGCGCCTTGACCTCGGCCTCCACCTGGCCCCTCAGCCGCCGGATCTCCGCCAGGAGCGGCCCGCGGTAGCGGTCCACGAACGCCCGCAGGGCGGCCGCGCCGGGCACCACGGTGCCGAACGCCGCCGGAAGCACGGTGTAGCGCCGGACCAGGCTGGTGAGCACCCGATCGTGGGCCAACAAGAACGCCATCTTGGGCACCACGGGGACCCCGGGCGCGCGGCTGACCACGGCCGCCAGGCCACCCAAAGGCAGCAGCCTCACCTCGGCCGGCGGGTCGCCCAGGCCTATGAGGCCTAAGGACACCGAACCGAATTCCGGAGGCGCTGCGGCGTCCTCCGCCACGGCCGGCGACCCTGCGAGTTCGCCTTCCGCAACGGCCCGCGACTCAGCCACCGCGTCCACTGCTGCGACAGGCGCCGCAGCGGTCCTGCCCTGCTCCGCGGGGCCGTCTCCCACTGCCTCCACGGCCACGGCGCCGGTTATCCCGTACAAGTACAATCCCGCCTCACCCACAGGGGGCTCCACCCTCCCGCCTGCGGCGGACGGCCTCCACAGCCGCCCGCAAGTGTTCCTGGCCTATGATAAAGCGCCCACCCCGGCCCATGTGCTCCCGCACCATGGCCAGCGCGGCCTGGCGGCACGCCGCCGCCAGGTCGGCCCCTGAGAGCCCCTCCGTCAGCTCCGCCAGCTCAGCCAGGTCCACGTCAGGCGCCAGCGGCCGCCGCCGCAGGTGAATCCCCAGTATGGCTGCCCGGGCCTCCGGGCCGGGGAGCGGCACCTCCAGGTGCAGGTCGAACCTTCCCGGGCGCAACAGCGCGGGGTCGATGAGGTCCAGCCGGTTGGTGGCGGCCAGGACCACCACCCCCTGCAGGCCCTCGACGCCGTCCATCTCAAGCAAGAGCTGGCCCAGCACCCGCTCGCGCACGCCCCCATCGCCTTCGCCGCTCCCACGCCGGCCCGCAACGGCGTCGAGCTCGTCGATGAAGACGACGCAGGGGCTGGCCTGCCTGGCCCGCCGAAACAGGTAGCGCACGGCCCGCTCCGACTCCCCCACATACTTGGAGAACAGGGCCGGGCCCTTGACGGAGATGAAGTTGGTCCCTGCCCTGGCGGCCACAGCCTTGGCCAGGAGAGTCTTGCCGGTGCCCGGCGGGCCGTGCAGGATTATCCCCCGCGGGGCGCTCAGCCCCGCACGGGCCATCATGTCGGGGAAGCGCAGCGGCCACTCGATAGCCTCCTGGAGCGCCGCCTTCACGCCCTCCAGGCCGCCCACGTCCTCCCAGGCGACCTCCGGTACCTCCACGAAAATCTCCCGGATGGCCGAGGGCCCTACCTCTCTCCGGGCCTGGGCGAAGTCGGCGCCGGTGACGCGCAGCCCGGCCAGCACCTCCTCCGGCACGCGCCGCCCGTCCAGCCCGAGCTCCGGGACGGCGCGGCGCAGGGCGGCCATGGCCGCCTCGCGGCACAGTGCCTGCAGGTCGGCGCCCACGAACCCGTGCGTGGTGGCGGCCAGGTCGGCCAGAGAGACGTCATCGCCCAGCGGCATGCCGCGGCTGTGGATGCGGAGGATGTCGAGGCGGCCCGCCCTGTCAGGGACCCGGACCTCTATCTCCCGGTCGAACCTGCCGGGGCGGCGCAGCGCCGGGTCCAGCGCCTCGGGTATGTTGGTGGCGCCGATGACCACCACCTGCCCACGGGGCTCCAGGCCGTCCATCAGGGCCAGCAACTGCGCGACCACGCGCTTTTCCACCTCGCCGTGCACCTCTGCCCGGCGGGGGGCGATAGCGTCTATTTCGTCCAGGAACACCACGCTGGGCGCGCGAGCCTTGGCCTCCTCGAAGACGCCGCGCAGATTGGCCTCGCTCTCCCCGTAGAACCGGTGCATGATCTCGGGGCCGTTCACCAGGGTGAACCAGGCGGAGGTGGCCGAGGCTACCGCGCGGGCTATCAATGTCTTGCCGCAGCCTGGGGGTCCGTGCAGCAATACCCCCTTCGGCGGGTCTATGCCAAGCTGGCGGAAGAGCTCGGGGTGGCGCAGGGGCAGCTCTATCATCTCGCGGACGCGCATTATCTCCTCCTTGAGGCCTCCCACGTCCTCATACGACACCGTGGCCTGGCACCGGTCCTCGGAGGCAGCGGGCTCCACCTGGATGACGCTGTCGGCCTGCACCAGGACGGGCCCCGGGGGCACGGTCCTGAGCACGCGGAACTCCTGCTGGGCGCCGCCGAAGAGGGCGGCCCGCACCGCGTCCCCCGCCAGCACGGGGATGCCGTCCAGCAAGCGGCAGAGGTAGTCAGGCTGGTGGGGGCTCGACGGCCAGGCCCCGTCGACGCAGCGCAGGACCAGCTTCAGGGCCGGAGCCGCGTTCACCGGCCTGGCCCGCACCCTGTCCCCAGTGCCCACCCCGCAGTTGCTCCTGATGAGGCCGTCTATGTGCAGCCACCCCGGCTGGCGGTCCTCGGGCCGCGCCGGGATCACCCTGGCGACGGTGACCCGCCGGCCGGTGAGCTCCGCCACGTCGCCGGTCTTCAGCCCCAGAGCGGCCATGTCCGCGGGGTGCATCCGACATAGCCCGCGGCCCACGTCCCAGGGACAGGCCTCGCTCACCCTCAACTCCACTGTGCTCACCTCGTGGGTCCCCCGCCGCCGGCGGTGCTCGGACCACCGGCCCCCGCCGGGCCGCCGTGGGCCGCGCCGCCGGCCGGCCCGACGGCCTTCTCCAGCACAGCCTCCAGCACCCCGCACCGGGCCGACCAGGACAGGGTCTCCGGCCTCACCGCCGCGGGGAGCGGAATGCGCAGGGCCCCCGCCGACCCCCGCTCCACCACCAGATGGCCGCCCTCCACGCGGACCATCGGGCCTCCGCCCCCGAGGCCGCCGCCCCGCCGATCTTCCCCGCCGCGGAGGTAGACGAGCACCCGCAGGGACGCCCCCTCGTCCTGCACCTCCGCTTCCGACGGCTCGGGTCCCGGCGCAGGGCCCGCATGCAATGCCGAGGGCACCGCCTGCCCCAGGGTGCCGCGCGGCTCGTTCCCCGGACAGCCACGCCCGCCGATGCCCTCCAGGCCCGCGCGCACCACGTATCCAAACTCTGCCCGGGCGTCGCCGGCCTGCAGCCTGCGCCCGCCCGCGAGCACGGCACCGTCGGCCAGCCGCAAGAGCGCGCCCATGAGCCGCTCCAGGAGGTCACTCACCTGGGCCCGCCTCCCCCGTGGCCGGGTCCCTCTGGGCCGCTCCCTGCTCGGATGGGCCAACCTCGGGCGGGCGCGGCTCGGCCCCGCCCTCCTGGGCTGCGCCCGGCTGGGACCGGTCAGCCTCGGCCAGGCGCTTCAGAAACGACGCCACGCCCTTGGCCTCGCCCAGGGCGTCGCCGTAAACCTGCAGGACAAAGTCGTCCACGGGCCGGGGGCGCCGCCCGGTGGAGGCCAGCAGACGGCAGACGACGATGGAGGCCCGGACCGTGGGCGCGGGCCGTATACGGGGGTCGGCCCGGGCGGAGGCGATGACCTGGACCACCTGCCTGGCCTGGTCCGGGGGCAGCCCGGAGCGCGCCGAGGCGATGGCCACCTCCTCCTCGAAGGCATAGGGCTGAAGGCGGATGGTCACCAGCCGGTCACGCAGCGCGTCCTGGGCGCCGTAGACGCCGGCGTACTCCTTGGGGTTGCTGGTGAACAGGGCCCGGAAGTCGGGGTGCACAGGGACGAAGCCTACCTCCGGCGTGGTGTCGGGCAGGACCAGCACTCGCTCCTCCAGCACCGACAGCAGCACGTTGTTGGCCTCGGGGCGGGAACGGGTGAACTCGTCGTACACCAGCGTGTAGCCGTGCCGGCAGGCCGTAGCCAGCCAACTGTCGGCCCAGCGCCTGACCAGGTCCTCCTCCAGCCTGCGGACGCCGCGGACATACTCGTCAATGACCTTGCGCCGGTGCAGCCCGCGCAGGCCCCCCACCAGGTCGAGGGACTCCAGGCTGGAGTCGCCCTGCAGGAAGGCTACGGGCCGGCCCAGGCACGACGCCACGTGCAGGGCCAGGGAGGTCTTGCCTACCCCGCACGGGCCGGAGAAGTGCACGGGGTAGCCGCACTTCAGGTAGGCCAGAGCCCGCTGCGCCGCGGCGCGCAGGGAGGGCGTCTCGACGAACCCGGACCCCGCTGACCGTCCCGCCGTCTCCAAAGACAGGTCGCCGCACTTCACCGATTCACCCCTCCCCTCGCAAGCCAGGCCTGGGCCGCGCTCCTGGCCGCCTGCTGGCGGGCGTGCGCGCGCTCGCGCAACCGGCGGCTGAGTACCTGGCGCAGCCACCACCTCTCCCGCGCCAATCCGAGCCCCCGTCCCCGTCTGTTCCTGAGGGAGCAAAGCCGGGCGATGCGGGCCCCGTCGCCAGGCAACACAGTCCCCTCACCCCCACCGCGGGTAGGAAGCAGGGTGGCCGGGCGTCCACAGCCGGTCTCCGGGGGGGCGCCCCCGGCCACCCTGCGTCAGGATGTTATCAAATGGCTATGAGAACCGGGCGGGCCCCTGGCTGGGGACCCTCGCCCCAGCGCCCTCACGTCTGACCCACGGTGAGGCCGACGGCCTCAGCGTAGGTCAGCCAGGTCTCTACGGAGGCGACCACGACCCGGGCCTCCACGCCCAGGAGCTCGATGCCGACCAGGGAAACCAGGACATACGCGTCCACCACGATGCCCTTGTCCAGGACCCGATCCAGTACCTCTACCAGGCTGGCCGCGCCCAAACTAGTCTTGATGGCCACTTCTCATCCCTCCTTTCCCCAAGTGAGTGCCGGGGGTGATCCTGGCGCGGGCGTAGCGGCCATCACTCCCTTTCGGGACCGGCCTGTAGTCGTCCAGAAAGGCTGCCAGCGGGTTGGCGCGAACGGGGGGCCGCAACAGCGAAGGGGGTCCGGGGTGAGCGCCAGCACGCCACGCGCCGAGGCGCGGCATGCCGCAGCCCCCTGACGGCGTACGAACGCGCGCCAGCCCCCCTGGGCGAAGACGTGCACGGGCATAGGGCACACCCGGTCCTCGAACCCCTGTGTGGGAGAGCAGAAGACGCAGGTGTTCAGGCCGTGTGACACGGTGGTCACCCCCAGGGGTCTCCCCCGCCGGGACAGCCGACACCCGACAGAACGGGTCAGGGCTCAGGCCCCCGGCGGTGTCAGTATATGCGTTCCGGGCTAGCGGTGACATAAACTGTGGCTCTTTCCGGGTTACGGCACGACTGTGGCTCATATAATTATGGGAAGGGGCGGCGGCTGCGGCGCCCCAGCGGGCGGCTCTCGACCCGGCTGCTGGCGCGGCCGTTGCACGGCCGGCGGCGCTACGGCGGCCGGTGGCGCGGCTCTCCGCGGCCGGCAGGGCCGCATGGGAGGGGCCGCAAAGCGGCCGGGCGCAAAGGGGCGCGCAGCCGGGCTGCCGTGGAGGGAGCGACGCGCCACGCCGTGAGAACCCTCGTGGTCCTCTCCATAATACACAGCGAGGTCGATCTGGGTTCCGCCGCGGCCGCCGCGCGCTCGCGTTACGGTGAGGCGGCCTGGGCGCGGCACCAGCAGGAGGTGCGCGCGCGCTGGCGCCAGATGGCGCGGGACTTGGGCCGGCTGGAGCTGGACTGGCGGCGGGTGAAGGTGTACCACGACAGCCTGCCCGAGGGCGGCGAGGCCGGCCTGAGGGTGGTGAGGGCGCTGGCCGCCCGGGGCAGCCCGGACTACCGCCTGGTGGAGGCCCTGGTGAGGAGGGGCGCAGAGCTCGTGGCCACGGAGGACCCGCGGCTCCTGCTCCTGGAGTTGGAGCTGGTGCGGGGGGCCGAGAGGGAAACGGCGCGGCCGGGCGCGGGTCAGCGGGGGGCGGCCGGGCGGAAGCGGCTCGCCCAGTTGCTGCTGGCCCGCGACAGGTACATGGCGGCGCGGATCGCCAAGACCCTGGGGGAAGGCGAGACGGGGGTGCTGTTCGTGGGGGCAGCGCACCAGGTAGCGCGGTTTCTACCGGGGGACGTGCGGGTATTATCGCTGGGTGCAAGATGAGCCGGTAGCGCCAGACCGCAGAGGCCGCTGTCGGATTGAAGTAATCGTTCACTCACTTCGCCGTCCGGGACTAGCCCGCGCTATGAAGGGAGAGGCTTTGGCCACGCCCGGCCGCCGATTGGAAGAGCCTCTTACAGGCTGTGGCCGACATCCCGCCAGCCCAGCAAGGCCTCGAGCCGGCGCGGCTCGTCACCCCTTCAGGTCCTTGCGCTCAAACACCCAGGCCGCAGCCGCCAGCACCGCCACCGTGCCGGCAGCCAGCACCCCCATGTGCCCCCAGGGCACCCAGCCGCTGCGCAGCACCGCCCCGAAGTCATGGTAGTAGAAGGGGCCCAACGCCCTCAGCCACTCAGGCCTCCCCGAGGCCCTGAGCACCAGGTCCAGGATGTAGCCGCCAAACAGAACCCCCAGGCCCGTCATCACCGCCCGCCGCTGCTCCCCGCAAAGGACGGAGGCCAGCGTAGCGACGGCCGCCAGGAACAGGCAGAGGAGGTAGTGGTTTGCCGCTACGATGCGGTAGGCAGCGTAGCTGCCCGGGCTGTTGAGCCAGTAGCGACCGCCCAGTTCCACAGCGGCTGCCGAAGCCAGGGTGAGGCCGAACAGTTCCAGGGCGACGCCCAGGTAGCGCTCGGCCACCACCCGCCAGCGCCGCACCGGCTGAGCCAGCAGGAACTCGACGCTCTTGGACTCCAGGTCGCGGGCCAGGACCCCTGCTCCGCCCAAGACGCCGGCAGTGCCGATGAGCAGCGTCATCCAGCTAAACCACTCCAGCGAAAGCCAGCCGTCCAGGCTGCCAGGGTTGAAGGATCCCCCCGCCATGGCCTCGATCCAGGAGGGCAGGCCCGACATGTACTCCTGCCACCCTGGACTGGCGCCCAGGGTGGGTTGCGTCTCCAGAACCAGGGCCACCATGGCCACCACCCCCAGGGTCCAGCCCAGGAAGGAGAACCTGTCGTCGCGGAGGTAGCGCTTAAGAAGCGTCACCTCGGCCCACCTCCCGACAGGGCGGCGCCCCCCGCCGGAGCTCCGGGGCGGCCAGCGCCTGCGGCCTCTCCCGCATAGAACTCCAGGAAGATCTCCTCGAGGGTGGCCTCCTGGAAGGTCATGGCCTCGATAGGGAACTGGGAGAGGCACCGTAGCACGCCGCTTATGTTGCCTGCCACCATGAGGGTGTACTGCCGCCCCGAGCCGCTCAGGCTGCGTACCCCCTCCGGCCGCAGCGCCGCCGCCGGAACGTCCTGCGCAAAGGTGACCTCCAGCCGTCGCATATGCCGCCGCTTGAGCTCCGCGACCCCCTCCACCGCCACCAGCCGCCCTTCGCGGACGATGCCCACCCGGTCGCAGACCCTCTCCACCTCGGCGAGGTTGTGAGAAGAGAGGAAGACGGTGCGGCCCCGGGACCTCTCCGCGGCCAGCAGCTCCAGAACGCTGTGCTGGACCAGCGGGTCCAGGCCGGCCGTAGGCTCGTCCAGGAACACCAGCTCCGGGTCATGCTCCAGGGCCTGGATCAGCGCCACCTTCTGCTTCATGCCCCGCGAGAGCTGCCGCAGGGGCCGGGCCAGGTCGGCATCGAGGGCACGGGCCAGCTCCGCCCGCCGCACGCGGGGCGGCCGGGTGCGGCGCAGCCCGCAGCAGAAGTCGAGGAACTGCTCCCCCGTGAGGTGGCCCCAGAACCCCGCCTCGCCGGGCAGGTAGCCCACCCGCCGCCGCACCTTGAGGGAGTCGGAGACCGCGTCGAGTCCCAGGACCCGGGCCCGCCCTCGGGTGGGCGAGAGCAGGCCCAAAAGGATGCGGATGGTGGTAGTCTTGCCCGCCCCGTTGGGGCCAAGAAGGCCGAAAGTCTCGCCGCGGTTCACGCCGAAGCTCAGGTCCATGATGCCCCGGCTCCGTCCATAGTACTTGGTGAGCCCCTCGGTGAGAACCACCGGTTCTGCCATGCCTGCACCCCCCAAAGCGCCTGGAGGCACCGGACTTGCGCATGGGGCCCGGTGCCTCGTCCCACTGAGATTATAGAACGGCCCGGACGGCAGGTCAACCGTGGCCGGCCGGGCCTTCAGTGTAGCCAGCGTCGGCTTAGAACCTGCTGACGCCGGTCGACGATCGACCCTCCACCCCTTCGCAGCTTGCCCCAGGGCGCGGCAGGGCAAGCGGTATGCCCCCCTTATGCCGCCGGCGCCGGGGGGCCAAGGCGAACCGCAGCAGGCGGGCCCCCAAGGAACTCGGCCCCCCGGGCGCAGCCTCACCGGACCTCGAACGGCAGCTTCATCACCAGTTCATCGCCAATGAAGACCCACACCTCGTACCTTCCCGGGGGCAGCGTGACCGGGCTGCAGCCCGCAAACCCTCCCTTTCGCAGGCTCATCCTGCCCTCACCCGTCTCCAGGAACCGCTGGGCCTGAAGGTCATAGCACTTGGTCACCAGCTCCACGTCCTGAAGCAGCTCGCCCTGGACCACCATGAGATCCCCCGGCGAGAACACGGTGGCAGGCACCACGTGCCAGGGCCAGTCCTCCCTGGCGGCATACTCCTGAGGCAGCAGCCCCAAGGACATGCTCTTGATGCAACCCTGTGACCGCCCCTCCCCCTGCGAGCCGGGCGGCGGCCCCTCACCGAAGCTCTCAAGCAGCTTCTGAATTGCCTGGTGGGCCAGGTCGCAGGGCTCGCCCAGCGGTTCCTCCCCGCCCACGTCATGCGCTATCCTGAAGGCTATGTCGGAAAACATCAGGGCAGCGACGGCAGCGGTGCCCACTATGCTGCCCCATACCTCGAGGTCTCGGGAACTGGTGACCGCTGTCCCTTCCTGCAAGGCGTCCCACGCCGCCCGGGTCAGCGCCAGCAGGCGCTCAGAGTACGCCGCAGGGTCGACCGCCTGGGCATCCCGCTCCGCCAGAAGGCTCACGTAGTCGCCCCATACCGCTGCCAGGCGGGCATTGAGACCCTCCCGCCAGGCAGGAAGCTCTTCGGCGGTTATGTCTCGCGGGAGGGTGACGGTGGCCGTGACCGTGGCGGCGTCCCACTCTACCTTGGCCCCCAAAGCCTCGGTGACTGCGCGCAAAGGCAAGAGAGTCTTGCCATTGAAGATTATCGCCGGGACCTCGGGCTGAAGCTCCCGGCCGTTCACCACCACCCCCACCACAGGGTACCCCTGGTAGGTCCCGCGGGCCGAAGCGTAGACGATCCCCGAACCGCAAAGCACGGCCACCACCAACACCATGGCCCACAGCTTCCTCACGGCCATTCCCTCCTTGCGCAGTTTGGAACATGAACCTACACCCGACCCGTTGCCGGCTTTGACGGGCTTTGACGGAGACGCCTCGCCTTCGTCTGTTGGATCTTCCACGCCGTCCAGCCTTCCCCTTCTTTCTTTGCGGTCGGGCAAACGGGCCCTCCCCGCTGCCCGGTCCCCCGCGGCTGCCGGCCGGCCGGGGGAGCGCCCTGGCCGCGCAGCGGCAGGCGGTGCGGCGACAGGAGCAGGAACCGTTCTCCGCGGGTCGAAGAAGGAGTATGAGTGCAGGGAGGCGAGGCGTCGGCGAGAAAACCACCGGTGTGGGAAGTGCGGGACTCGCCGCTCGCGGTGCGGGAAAAGGCGGGGCTCACAGTGAAGCGTGGCGGTTCCGGATGCAGGGGGTCAGGGAGGCCGACCCGTTCGCGGTCGGGAACGGGTCCGAGGCCGTCCCCGGTGAGTCGGCGGGCAGGGGCTTTGGCCCTGCTGATCGTCGTCGGGGCGCTCGCCGGGGGATGCGGATGTGTGCCTTGGGGGCACCCGCGATCCTCAGCGGCGCTTTCCGGGGCCGGCGCGGCCAGCCCCGCCCTGGGCGGCGAACACCCTGCCCTGCCGTTCGCCCGCAGTACGGTGGTGCGCACCTGGAGCCTCTCGCCGGGCCTCTGGTTGGTGGAGGTGAGGGGAAGCCCGTCCCCGGCCCTGGCCGGAGGGCACGACCTCGCCCTCTCGATGGTCGGGCCGACGCCTCCGGCCTCCTCAACCTTCTACCTGGCCGACCGCAGCGGCGTGCGCTGCGTCGTGGGCCCCGCCGCAAGGGCAGAGGTTCGAAGCGCCAGCCCCCCTCGGATAGAGTTCGTGGCCAGGGGCGCCGACGGGCTCCCGCCGGGGGTTCCCTTTTCCGCCTTCCCCTACCTTCTCACCTGCGACCCCGTCACCGGCCGCACCGTGGAGGAGGCCCTCTACCTCAGCCTGGATCGGCCCGTTGCTTTCGGCGGCTTGAGCTCGGGGCACGTGCTGGCGGGCCTCGACCTGGACCAAGACGGGCTCACGCTGCGCTTCGACCCACCCTCGCCCCGCTGGCCCGCCCCGGAACGAGTGGGCTGCGGCTGGCGTGCAATGGGCCCCTCGGCTCCCCTGTGGACTGCGCCGCCGTGCACCGTACGGCTGCCCCCCGACGGCGGTCCCCTGATCCTGCGCCTGGACGGCACTACCGCCGCCCCCGGCCTGGAGGCTCAGGCCGCGGCGCTGGGCGGCCGCCACGCCCTGGTGCCGCGGGTCGCCCTGCGGTCCAACTCCCGGCCGGCCGCGGTTGAGGTGCTCCTCCAGGTGGAGCCCCCCGCCGAGTACAGCGCCGTCTGCGACTTCGGCCAGTCCCGCACCGTAACCCTCAGCATCCGCCGCGCCGCAGGCTGACCGCCCCCCGGCCGGGGTGCATACCGCCCTGCCTAACGGAGGAACCTAGGCCTGGAGCGCTGTCGCGCTCAAACTCAGCTACACTAAGGAGGGGTGGGAATGATCCGCGAGGCCCAGGTGATCCAGTCCTGCATCGCCCACTGCCAGGCGAGCTTCAGCGACATCAAGAGCATGGCCTCGGCCACGCAGAACCCTCAGGCCAGGGACGAGCTCAACAAGGCGGTGCAGTCCATGGACGCCTGCATCAAGCAGTGCCAGGCCGCCCTGGGCAAGGTCCAGTAGCAGGCCAGAGGCGGCGGACAAGACAGGGGGGCGCGGGCCGCCATCGCCCGCGCCCCCCCCCCCATACCCCAACCACACCCCCCCCCCGCCCCCACCGCCCACGCCCCCCCCCCGCCCCTCCCCCCACCCCCCCCCCCCCCCCCCCCCCCCCC
>JAIMBG010000032.1 GCA_023511555.1 Acetobacteraceae bacterium
GGGGGGGGCGCCCCCCCCCGGGGCGGGGGGGGCGGGGGGGGGCCGCCGGGGGCCCCCCCCCCACCCCCAAACCAACCCCGGGGGGGGGGGGGCCCCCGGCCCCCCCCCGCGCCCTGCAACCGCTCGGCCTTCGGGCCTGACCCCGGCGCCCTCTCAGGCCGGGTATGAGCCGGGCCGGCCCTCCCGGCGGGCCTCTTCCGCCATGGCGTAGTCCACCCCGGTTCGCGCCGCCAGCCTCTCCTGAAGGAACCTGGCCGCCACCGGCGGGAAGAGGCAGTAGGAGAGCAGGTCCTCCTCCTTCTCCAGGTACGGCGCCACCTCGCGCCGGGACGCTTCCAGCATGGGGGCGAGCCGGTCGGCGGGCCGGACCGAGATCGGCTCCTCATCGCCGATTACGGCGCGCCTGACCTCCTCGCTCACCTGCCCCGGCGGCCGGCCGTAGAGCCCCCGGAGGTAGTCCTTGACCTCGTTGGCCACCATCCCGTAGCGCCGTCCGGAAAGCACGTTGAGCACCGCCTGTGTGCCCACGATCTGGCTGGAGGGGGTCACCAGCGGCGGGTACCCCAGGTCGGCCCTGACCCGGGGGACCTCGGCGAGCACGTCCTTGAGCCGGTGAAGCGCGTTCTGCTGGCTGAGCTGGGAGTAGAAGTTGGAGATCATCCCCCCGGGAATCTGGTAGGTCAGCACGTTCACGTCCACCCCGCCGCTGCCCACGTCGAACTCGGCGTACTTCCTCCTCACCGCCTGGAAGTGCTCGGCGATCTGCGACAGGAGCCCCAGGTCCAGGCCGGTGTCGTAGGGGGTGCCGCTGAGCGCGGCCACGATGGTCTCGGTGGCGGGCTGCGACGTTCCCAGGGCCAGGGCGGAGGTCGCCGTGTCCACCACGTCCGCCCCCGCCTCGATGGCCTTGAGGTAGGCCATGCCCGCCATGCCCGAGGTGTAGTGCGAGTGGATCTGAAGCGGCAGCGAGATCTCGGCCTTCAGCCGCCGCACCAGCTCCTCCGCCACCACCGGGGACAGGAGGCCGGCCATGTCCTTGATGCAGATGGAGTCCGCCCCCATCTCCACCAGGGTCCGGGCGGTCTGGAGGTAGTGCTCCACGTCGTGGATGGGGCTGATGGTGTAGCAGACGGTGGCCTGGACGTGCGCCCCCTCCCGCCTGGCCACCTCCATGGCCCTGGCCATGTTCCGCACGTCGTTGAGGGCGTCGAAGATCCTCATGACGTCGATGCCGTTGGCCACCGCCCGCTTCACGAACTCCTCCACCACGTCGTCGGGGTAGTGGCGGTACCCCACCAGGTTCTGGCCCCGAAGCAGCATCTGGAGCCGGGTCTTCTTAAACGCCCGCCTCAGCGCCCTGAGCCGCTCCCAGGGACACTCGCCCAGAAAGCGCAGGCAGGTGTCGAAGGTGGCGCCGCCCCACACCTCCAGCGAGTGGTAGCCCACCCGGTCCATCAGCTCCGCGACGTGGAGCATGTCCTCCGTCATCATGCGGGTGGCCAGAAGCGACTGATGGCCGTCCCGCAGCACGGTGTCGGTGATGCCCACGCGCCGGGCCGGCCCCGCCGCGGGCCGCCCCGACTCGGGCGCAGTCGCCATCGTCGACCCTCCCTCTCCTCAAGAAGGCGGATTAGCGGGGCGGGGCCGCCCGGCAGCCGCCGGACGCCGGCCGCGCCCCGGAAACGCGCTACCAGGGCTCAGGCCAGGGAATCGTCTGCACGAGCGGGAACGCCAGGGCAATCATTGCTGCCAACAGCAGGAACAAGACCACCGCCGCGGCGCATCCCGGCAGGAAAACCGCGCCCACCGCCCGCCCCACCGAGAGCTGGTGGCTGCGGCGCACCGCCATGACGTCCAGGGCCAGGACCCAGCCAGCAAGGGCCAGGAGCGCCGCCCACTGCCACCCGACGCGGGCGAGGGCCAGCACCAGGAGCACCGGCTGCAGGATGAAGCCGGGCGACTGGGCCACCCCCAGAAGCGCCGCCAGCCCCGTTGCCCGGCCCCTCCCCCCCAGCAGCTCAGCCACCAGGTGGGTGCCCGCGGCGGCGGCAAGCCAGCTAAAGTATGCCGCGGCCACCACGGCCAGGACCCACACCGCTATCGGGCCCGGGCCAAGGGGGACCGGCAGGTCAACCCCCAGCACGCTGACCATGGCGCCCAGCACGCTGGTTACCCCTACCACCAGCGCTGCCAGGCCCAGGGGAGGCCTGGCGGCCAAGGCGGTGAGCGTGGCCCCTGGCGAAAACAGCACGCCGAAGATGGCCTCCAGGCCGCGCCCCACCGCCCCGCCGCCCTTTCCGGCCGGCGGCGGACCCCCTTCGGCTGGGAGCGGCGCCACAGGGCCGACCGATCCCTCCTCCGTCACCCTGACCCCCCCTTGTCCTTGGCCGCCCCGTCAGCGGTCCGGCCAGGGCATCTTGAGCAGCTCCAGCGCCGGCACCGCCGGCCCCCGCCAACGCCCGTCGAGCGGAACCAGGCCTGCCGCCAGCGCGGCTCCCCCGATCCTCTCCAGGAACCAGGACAGCGGCGAGACCTCGCCGTACTCCCTTACACCGTATTCCTCGCCCAAACCCGCCAGCCGTGCCGCCTCGTCGAGCGCGTCGTGGAGGTTGCCCAGCGAATCCACCAGTCCCAGCTCCACCGCCTGGCGGCCGGTGAAGATGCGGCCGTCTGCGAGCTCCTCCACCCTGGCCCGCGATAGGCCGCGCCCCTCCACCACTGCGGCCACGAACTGCCGGTGCACGTCGTCCACCATCTCCTGCAGCAGGGCCTGCTCCTCCTCGGTGAGCGGCCGGGTGGAAGACCCCAGGTCCTTGTGCTCCCCGCTCTTGATGGTCTTCACGCTGATACCCAGCTTGCCTAAGAGCGCCTCCAGGTTGCTGATCTCCATTATCACCCCGATGCTCCCCGTGATGGTGCCGGGGTCGGCCATCACCAGGTCGGCGGCCGACGCTACCAGGTAGGCCCCGGAGGCGGCTACGTCGCCCATGGAGGCCACCACCTTCTTGCCCGCCTCCTGAAGCCGGGCCACCTCGCCGGCTATCTCCTGGGAGCCTGCCGCCGACCCGCCCGGGCTGTTGAGCCTCAGCACTACGGCTCGGATGGACGAGTCGGACAGCGCGTCCCTGAGGTAGCCCACCACCTCGTCCGACCCCACCGAGGTGCTGGTCAGGGTGTCCCCTCCCCGGCCGGAGACGATGGTGCCCTCGATGTAGACCACGCCGACCCGACCCGTCCGAATGAACGGCCCATAGTGGGTGCCCCCGCCCCGCAGGGCCAGGGCGCCCACCACCGACAGCACCGCCCCAGCCACGATCGCCAGGGCCAGGGCCCGCTTCCAGTTCACCGCCCGCCCCTCCCCGCCGGCTCCGAGGCCCGCCGGCAACTATGGTTATTGGCCTCCATCCGGCCGATTTCCTTCCCCGGGGAGGCGAAAGGGGCCCGCCCCCGCGGACCCCCGGCCTCGGCTGCTCCGCTGCATCGGGCCGCCCGGTCCAGCCGCGGCGGCCCGCGCCCGCTCAGCCGGCCCCCGCCCTCGCCAGCGCCGCCCGCACGAACTCCCGGAACAGCGGATGCGGCCGGTTGGGCCGCGACTTGAACTCGGGGTGGAACTGGGTGCCCACGAACCAGGGGTGGCCGCTCAGCTCCATGACCTCCACCAGGTCGCCCTCGGGCCACACCCCTGACGGCCCCAGCCCGGCGGCCGCCAGGGCGTCCCGGTAGCGGTTGTTCAGCTCCAGCCGGTGGCGGTGGCGCTCGTAGACCATCTCCTCGCCGTAGCAGGCGAACGCCGTAGACGACCGCTGCAGCCGGCAGGGATACGAGCCCAGCCGCATGGTGCCGCCCAGCTCCTGAACCTGCCTCTGCTCGGCGAGGTAGTCGATGACCAGGTCGGCGGCGTGGGGGTCAAACTCGGCGCTGGAGGCCCCCTTGAGCCCCAGGACGCTGCGGGCGAACTCGATCACCGCGCAGTGCAGCCCCAGGCACAGCCCCAGGAAGGGCAGCCCCGACTCCCGGGCGTAGCGGACGGCCTGTATCTTCCCCTCCACCCCCCGGTAGCCGAACCCGCCGGGGACCAGGAGCCCGTCCACGTCCCGCAGGTGCTCCTCGGCCGCCTCCTCCTCGAGCAGTTCGGAGTGTATCCACTTTATGTCAACGGCGGCGTCGTTGGCCGCCCCCGCGTGCCGCAGGGCCTCCACAACGCTGAGGTACGCGTCCTTGAGGGCCACGTACTTGCCCACGATGGCTACCCGGACCCGTCGCCGGGGCTGGGTCATCCGATCCACGATGCGCTGCCACTCGCCGAGGTCGGGCGCCCGCCCCCCCAGCCCCAGGCGGCTGGTGGCGATGTCCCCCAGCCCCTCCTCCTCCAGGAGCAAGGGGACCTGATAAATGGTGGGGACGTCGACGTTCTGGATCACCGCCCGCTTCTCTATGTCGCAGAACAGGGCGATCTTGTCCCGCACCTCGCGGGTCAGGGGGCGGGAAGAGCGGCAGATGATGACGTCGGGCTGGATGCCCAAGCTGCGCAGCTCCTTCACGCTGTGCTGGGTGGGCTTGGTCTTGAGCTCCCCCGCCAGCTCCAGGTATGGCACCAGGGTGACGTGCACGTACATGACCCGGTCCCGGCCCACGTCGGTGCGGAGCTGCCTGATAGCCTCCAGGAACGGCAGGCTCTCGATGTCGCCCACCGTCCCCCCGACCTCCACGATCACCACCTGGTCGTCCCTGTCCTGGGCCAGGCGCAGTATGCGGTCCTTGATCTCGTTGGTGACGTGGGGGATCACCTGGACGGTGCCGCCGAGGAAGTCTCCGCGGCGCTCGCGGGAGAGGACCGACGAGTAGATCTGGCCGGCGGTCACGTTGCTGTTCCGGCCCAGCGAGGTGTCGATGAACCTCTCGTAGTGGCCCAGGTCGAGGTCGGTCTCGGCACCGTCGTCGGTGACGAACACCTCGCCGTGCTGAAGGGGGCTCATGGTGCCCGGGTCCACGTTTATATAAGGATCGAGCTTCTGGATGGTGACCCCGATCCCCCGGCTCTTGAGCAGGCGCCCCAGTGAGGCGGCGGTGATGCCCTTGCCCAGGCCGGAGAGTACGCCGCCGGTTACAAAGATAAAGCTCGCCATCCCCTGGCCTGCCCTCCCGCTTCGACCCTGCTGGCCAGAAGGCCGCCCACCGGCGTGCGACACAAAAAAATAATCCCACGTAATTTTACCCCCGGCCCTGCAGCCGTGTCAAGGCCGGAGCGCCCGCCCACAGGTGCGGTCAGTCCTCCTCGGGATACTCCTCCTCGCCGTCCGCGCCGGCCTCTCCCTCTGACCCCTCCCCCCGCGCGGGTTCCTTTTCCGTCCACTCTCTCAGCCCCCAGCGGGCCTGTCCCAGATACTGAAAGCGGGGGTCGAGGTTGATCTCGGTGTGGGCCTCTGCCATGGCGCGTCCCCGCCTCTCCTCGGGCACCCCCCTGGCGTCCAGGACCTCGCCGATGAGCTGCCGGTAGTGCATAGGCTGCCCCGCCCGCTTCAGAATGCGGTAGGCCAGGTCAGGGACCGACACCTTGGCCGCAGAGCGGCGGTCCGTCTCCACCAGCCCACCCCCCTTACGCCGGCAGTCACCAGGCGGTGACTCCCTATTCTCCGGCCTGGAGCCGGTTTCCTGCTAACGGCTGGCCCTGGCCACGGAAAGGCTCCGCCGGCCAGGGATCCTGCGTCCGCCCGCAGGGAGGGCATACTCCTGATGGGTGCCGCCGCAGAGCGGGCAGAGGCCGGGATCGCGGGCCGCCCCGGCCGGCTCCGTGTAGGCACAGATCTTGCCCAGGTAGTTGCGCAGAATGACCCGGTTACCCACCTGGCTCAGGAGGTACTGGGGGCCCACCGGGATCTTGCCCGCCCCGCCCGGGCCGTCTATCACGTAGGTGGGTACGGCCAGCCCTGAGGTGTGGCCCCTCAGGCTCTCCATTATCTCGATGCCCCTGGCCACAGGGGTCCGGAAGTGCTCCACCCCCGTCACCTGGTCGCACTGGAAGAGGTAGTACGGGCGCACCCGGGCAACAAGCAGCCCGTGCATCAGGGATCGCATCACCCTGGGGCAGTCGTTCACCCCCTTGAGCAGCACCGTCTGGTTGCCCAAGGGAACGCCCGCATCGGCCAGGCGGGCGCAGGCCTCCCTGGCCTCCGGGGTGAGCTCCCGGGGGTGGTTGAAGTGCAGGTTAACGAACACCGGGTGGTACCGGGAGATCACCCGGCAGAGGGCGGGGGTGATGCGCTGGGGCAGCACCACCGGGGTCCGCGTGCCGATGCGGATAATCTCCACGTGAGGGATGGCCCTCAGCCTCCGGAGCACGTACTCCAGCCGCTCATCGGAGCAGAGCAGCGGATCGCCCCCCGACACCACTACGTCCCTGACCCTTGTGGCGCGCCGGATGTAGTCGATGGCCCGGTCCACCTGGGCCTGGCTGAGCGCCCGGTCGGTCGCCCCTACCAGCCGGCGGCGGGTGCAGTGACGGCAGTACATGGCGCACTGGTCGGTGATCAGCAGCAGCACGCGGTCGGGGTAGCGGTGGGTAAGCCCCGGCACCACCGACTGCGCCTCCTCGCCGAGGGGATCATCGAGGTCGGTCGCGCCGCGGCGCAGTTCCTGCGGCGACGGCACCGCCTGGCGCCGGATGGGGCAGGCGGGGTCGTCGGGGTCCATCAGCGAGGCGTAGTAGGGGGTTATGGCCATGCGAAACCGGCCCAGACACTGGTTGAGCCGGAACTCCTCCTCGGGCCTGAGCGGTATCACCTGTTTGAGTTCGCCCACGGTGGTGATCCGGTGCCTGACCTGCCACTGCCAGTCGTCCCAGTCTTCCTTCCCGACATCTTTGAAGAGGGGGATCTCCTGGTACGCCCTCATTTTGTGCCTCATTCTCTCCCTTCCAGGTGTGGACCCAACGGGAAACGGCCGCAGCCCAGGCAGTATCGTCCGGCCCGCGGTACTCCTCACCACCTTCTCGAGGTCTTAGAGGACCGATTCCCTTGGGAGACCGGGTCGGGCAAAAAACGACGACCGCTCTCTCCGAGCAGTCGTACCTTGCTCAAGAAGGGCAGCCGAAGGTGAACAAAAGCTTGTTCCCCCGCTGCTCCCGGGCCGGGGCCCCGGGGCGGGAAGGCGGAGGGCCGTCCTCCCCACGGCGGGCTACCTCAATCTGCCGTGTATGTGCCATTGTCTACGCGGTAAAACTTGCCTCCCCCCGATTTTTCAGTTTCAATTATAGCATGGTCCGTTCAAATTGCAAGAAGAACTTTCAGGGCCGGCGCCGAAAACAGATCCAGGGCCGCAAAGCCTTGGCCTACATGTGCTCCGGGGCTTCCACCCCCAGCAGGCCCAGCCCGTTCCTCAGCACCGTCTGGACGGCCTGGGTGAGGACCAGCCGCGCCGCGGTGAGCCCCGGGTCCTCCGACAGCACCCGGCAGCGGGTGTAAAACGCGTGGAACAAGCCGGCCAGCTCCAGCAGGTACCGGGTGATGCGGTGGGGCTCCCTGCCCAGGGCCGCCCCCGCCACCTCCTGGGGAAAGTAGCCCAGGTGGCGCATGAGGTCGAGCTCCGATTCGTCCCTCAGCAGGGAGAGGTCCGCCCGATCGGCGGGCGGCACCTGCGGCCCGCCCCGACCGAAGATGCTGCAGATGCGGGCATGGGCGTACTGGACATAGTACACCGGGTTGTCTGCCGACTGCAGCCGGGCCAGGTCGAGGTCGAAGTCCAGGTGGCTGTCGGGGGACCGCATGAGGAAGAAGAAGCGGGCGGCGTCTTTGCCTACCTCCGCCACCAGTTCGTCCATAGTCACGAACTCGCCCCCCCGCTTCGACATCCGCACCGCCTCTCCCCCCCGGAGCAGCCGTACCAGTTGCACTATCAATACCTCGAGCGCATCGCGGCCCTGCCCCAGGGCCTCCACGGCGGACTTCATCCGGGCGATGTACCCGTGGTGGTCCGGCCCCCAGATGTCTATGACGCGGTGAAAGCCCCGACGGTACTTGTCCAGGTGGTAGGCGATGTCGGTGGCCAGGTAGGTGGGCTCGCCGCCGCTGCGTATGAGGACCCGGTCCTTGTCGTCGCCGAGCGCGGTGGACCTGAACCAAAGCGCCCCCTCGTGCCTGTAGGTGTAGCCCCGCCGCTCCAGGACGCCCAGCGCCTCCTCCAGCACCCCCCGGGCCCTAAGCTCACGCTCGCTGAACCACACGTCGAACTGCACCCCGTAGTCCTCCAGCGTCCGCCTCTGCTGGGCCACCAGCTCGGCGACCGCCTCCCGGCCCAGGACCTCCCAGCGCTGGCCCGGCTCCAGGGCCAGCAGCGCATCCACCGCCTCCCGCCCCCGCCGCTGCAGCAGGTCGCTGGCCAGGTCCCGGAGATACTCCCCCGGGTAGCCCTCCTCCGGCACCTCCGCCGTCTGGCCCAGAAGCTCCCGGAGCCGGGCCTCAAGCGAGCGGGCGAGCAGCTCCACCTGGTGGCCGGCGTCGTTGATGTAATACTCCCGCTCCACCTCAAAGCCCACGGCCTGGAGCAGGTTGGCCAGGGCGTCCTCCACCGCCGCAGCCCGGGCGTTGACCACCACCAGGGGCCCGGTGGGGTTGGCGGAGACGAACTCCACCTGGATCCTCCGGCCCCCCCCCAGGTTGCTGGCCCCGTACTTCGGCCCCAGGCGCTGAACCTCCTCAAGCACCCGGTAGAGCCACCGGGGGCTGAGGAAGAAGTTGAGGAAGCCCGGCCCGGCCAGTTCCACCCTGTCCGCCAGGCTGCCCTGAAGCTCCAGGTGGTCCAGCAGGGCCTGCCCCACCCGCCGGGGGCTCCGGTTCAGGATGCCTGCCATGGTGAGGGCCAGGTTGGAGGCCAGATCGCCGTGTCCACGCTCCCGGGGGACGTCCAGCACGGGGAGGGGAGGCCACTCCCCCGCCGGCACCGAGGCCGGCGCCCCGGGGAGCTCCCCCGCGGCCTCCGCCTCCAGCGCCGCCCGCCTCAGCCGGGCGGCCAGGTCGCGCTTTATGGAGTCCAGCACACCCGCCATGGCCCCACCTCCCCCTGTCCCGCCGATATTGGCCATCGCGCAGGCCGCCCGGAGGCTCACGCCCCGGCGCCGGCCCGAGCCCGCAGCCGCCCGCCGCGGCAGTGCGTTCGCAAGAGGAGCCCCAGCCCGCCTAGGCGACCAGCAGCAGGACGTCCCGCACCACCCGGGCGGCCAGGTAGGCCGTGATCCCACTGGGATCATAGGGCGGCGCCACTTCGACCAGGTCGAAACCCACCAGCCTCACCCGCCCCAGCAGCGAGAGGGCCTCCAGGAGCTCAGCGCTGCTGGGCCCTCCCGGCTCCGGGCTGCCCGTGCCAGGGGCGAACGCCGGGTCAGCTACGTCGATGTCCAGACTCACATACAGCGGCCGGCGGGCCAGCTCCGGCAGCAGCGCCTTCATGGCCTGGAGGACGCCCCCGGGAACCAGGCTGCCCAGCGCGGCGGCGTACTCCACCTCTTCCTGGGTGGCCGACCTCACCCCCACCTGGTACAGGCTGCCCGGAGGCAGAACCTCCGACAGCCGGCGCATCACGGTGGCGTGCGACAGCCGCCGTCCCTGATACTCCTCCCGAAGGTCGGCGTGGGCGTCGAGCTGGACCAGCGCCAGGTCGGGGTAGCGGGCAAAGAACGGGCGCACCGTACCCAGGGTGAGCAGGTGCTCCCCGCCCAGGAAGACCGGGAACTTGTTGTCCCGCAGGAAGCGCTCCGCCGCCTGCTCCACGATCTTCAGCGAACCCTCGACGTCCCCCGCCGGGAGCGGGGCGTCGCCCGCGTCGCATCCGGCCGAATCCGCCATGCCCCGGCCCAGCGAGGGGCAGAATTCCTCAAGGCCCCACGATGCCTCCCGAACCGCGTCGGGGCCCAGGCGGCAGCCGGGCCGGTAGGCCACGGTCCAGTCCATGGGCAAACCGTAAACCACGGCCTTCGCCCTATCGTACGGTGCTGTGGCAGCCAGGAACTGAGCCAACCTGAGCCCTCCCCGCCGGTGATTCGAGCCCGCCCTCCAGGGACCGGGAAGGCGCACGTGGCCGGCTACACCGGCGCTTCGCGATGGCACGCCTCGCACAGGGATGCCCCGCGACCCCCACACGGGGGCTCGCCGGGCCCGGGGCGGCCCCCCCGGACACCTCCCCGCACGCCCCTCCCTGCTCAGGGCCCCGGGCCCAACAGGGGCGCCACAAAGGGAGGGAGCGCGAAGGCCGCGGCATGGATCTGCGCCGAATAGTACCGCAGGCCCGACGGCACGGGCCGGCCCCGGCCCAGCCCCGTGTCGGGGCCGAGGGGGTCGTACCTCAACGAGCCCAGGGTGAAGGTCCACATGCCGCCCGGGTAGGTGGGCACGCAGGCGAGGTACACCCTCGCCACCGGGAACCTCTGCCTCACCTCGCCAAACACCTGGGAGATGACGGGGCCGTTGACAAACGGCGACTCCGTCTGGGCCACGACCAGCCCGTCGGGCCGGAGCGCCCGGGCGACGGCAGAGTAAAACGGGCCCCTGAAGAGGGGCACGGCCGGCCCCACGGGGTCGGTGGAGTCCACCAGGATTACGTCGAACTCCCCCTGGGCCCCGGCCACGAACTCCGCCCCGTCCTGGTACACGACGGTCACCCGGGGGTCGTCAAGGGCGCAGCTCAACCCGGGCAGGAAGCGGCGGCTGGCTTCGACCACCTCCCGGTCGATCTCCACCAGGAACACGCTTTCCACCTGGGGGTGCCTAAGCACCTCCCGGACCGCCCCCCCGTCGCCGCCGCCCACGATAAGCACCCGCCTGGGCTCGGGGTGGGTGAGCAGCGGCACGTGGACCAGCATCTCGTGGTAGGCGAACTCGTCCCCCTCCGTGGTCTGGATGATGCCGTCGAGGACCAGGGCCCGCCCATACTGCAGGGTGTCCAGAACCGCGATGTCCTGAAACCCGCTCCTCTTGCGAAGCAGCGTCTCCTTCACCCGCAGCACGATGCCCAGGTGGGGGGTCTGCTCCTCCTTGAACCAGAGCTCCACTTCAAACCACCGCCCCTTCCGGCGGCCCTGCGGGCAGCCCCTGCCGACCGCTCAGCCCCACAGGGCCACCGCTGCAAACGCGCACCCCAGCCGAACCGTGGTGTGCTCCGCCGCGCGGATGAGCACCCGGTCGGGCACCAGCCCCCTTCGGGCCATAGCCTCGCGGGCCATGGCCTCGGCCGCGGCCCTCGCCTCCTCGGCCGTGCCCGGGCCCGACCACTCCATGATCACCCCAAACCCATCCCCCCTGCGGGCGACGGCGACGGCCGCCGCGATCCGCTCCCCGGGCGTGGAACTGGTGGCAAAGGCATAAGCCGCGCAGACCGGAGAGCCTGGAGGCAGCCGGAGGGCCTCCGGCTGGGCCGGCGACGCACCGGGCGGCAGCACGCTCGACACCTTGATCAGGTTTAGGTTGCCCAACCCGGCTGCAAGCAGGGCGGCGTCGAATGCATTGAGCTCAGTGCCGCCCTCGGCCGCGCCCGCCACCAGGGTGAACCTGGGAGGCGAAGGTACCATCGTCATCCCTCCCTGCTCCGGGGCCGCTGAGTTCAGCATGAATTATACCAGAAAGCGCGGGCAAAATAAACCAATGACGCTAAAGAGGGGCGGACCAGGGGGACGGCCTGGGGGGCGGGGGGTTGGAGAGCCGCAGGGAGAGAAGGCAAAGGGGCTCGGCCCGGCGCAGGCACAGGTGGCGAAGGGTCCTGGCCTCACTACTGCTCCTGGGCCTGGGCGGCTTCCTCGCGGCATTCGTGGCCGCGTCGGTGGTGCCGCTCCCCCCCGTGCCGGTGGCTGAAGCCACTCGGATCTTCGACCGCGACGGGGAGCTGCTGGCGCGGCTTTTCACCCAGAACCGCACCACCGTTCCCCTGAGCCGCATCCCCACCGTGCTGCAGCAGGCGGTGGTGGCCGTGGAGGACTCCCGGTTCTACCGCCACCGCGGCATCGACCCCTGGTCGCTGCTGCGGGCTGCCTACCACAACCTCCGCGCCGGGCGAATCGTGGAGGGCGGCAGCACCATAACCCAGCAGCTCGCCAGAAACCTGTTCCTCACCCCAGAGCGGACCCTGGGACGCAAGCTGCACGAGGCCCTGCTCACCCTGCGTCTGGAGAGGACCTACTCCAAGGCGCAGATCCTGGAGCTCTACCTCAACCAGATCTACTTCGGCCACGGGGCCTATGGCGTGGAGGTGGCGTCTCAGACCTACTTCGGCAAGCCGGTGGACCGCCTGGACCTGGCAGAATGCGCCCTCCTGGCCGGGCTCATTCGCAGCCCTGAGACTTACAGCCCCTTCCGCAACCCCGAGGGCGCCCTAGCCCGCCGCCGGGTGGTGCTTGACCGCATGGCCGCCCTGGGGTACATCGCCCGCTCCCAGGGTGAAGAGGCGGCGGCGCAGCCCCTTCGCCTGGCCAGCCCTGCCTCTGGGGCGGCGACCGAGGCCCCGTACTTCGTACAGTACATAGTGGACCAGCTCCTGGCCCGCCATCCCGACCTGGGACCCGAGCTCTACCGGGGGGGGCTCCTCATCCGCACCACCCTCGACCTCGACATGCAGCGGGCCGCCAACCAGGCCCTGGCCCGGGACCTCCCCGCGCCCCGGGCCGTGGTGGAGGGGGTGCCCCAGCCGCAGGCGGCCCTGGTGGCCCTAGAGCCCTCCACCGGCCACATCCTGGCCATGATCGGCGGCCGGGACTTCGCCTCCACCCCCTTCAACCGGGCGGTACAGGCCCGCCGGCAGCCCGGCTCGGCGTTCAAGCCCTTTCTGTACACGGCGGTCATTGATCTGGGCTACACCCCCTGGTCCACCAAGTACTGCGGGCCGGTGTCCTTCCCCTCCGGCAGGGAGCGGCCCTATGAGCCCAAGGACTTCGGCGAGGGCGCCGAGGCCTACCACTACCGGGACCTCACCGTTAGGGAGGCGGTAGCGGTTTCGGACAACGTGGTGGCCGTGGAGTGGATGGCCGAGGTGGGCCCCGAGACGGTGATCCGCTATGCCCGCCTGATGGGCATTGACAGCCCCCTCGAACCGAGCCTGCCCCTGGCCCTGGGGACCTCGGAGGTGACGCCGCTCGAGCTGGCGCGGGCGTATGCCCCCCTGGCCAACGGAGGGTTCCGGGTGGAACCGGTGTCGGTGCTGAAAGTGGTAGACAGGGCCGGGCGCGTCATCGAGGAGAACCAGGGTAGGTTGACCCGGGTTCTGCCGGCCGAGGTGGCCTACGTGGTGACCGACCTTCTGCAGGGGGTGCTGGAGCCGGGAGGCACCGGGGCCCACCTGGCCGAGATGCTGGACCGGCCGGCCGCGGGCAAGACCGGTACCACCCAGGGCTTCAAGGACGCCTGGTTCGTCGGCTACACCCCCGACCTGGTGGCGGCGGTGTACGTGGGCTACGATGAGCCCGTACGCTCGCTTGAGGCCACGGGAGGGGCGCTGGCCGGACCGGTGTGGGCCGACTTCGTGTCGCTCGCCAGCCGCGGCTTGCAGGCGCGCGCGTTCCGCCGCCCCCCTCGGGTGGTTACCTCCCGCATCTGCACGCTCACGGGAAGGCTGGCCGGGCCCAACTGCCCCTCCGCATGGGAGGTGTTTGTGGCCGGCACCGAACCGTGGGAGCAGTGCCGTGACCTGCACCTGGCGTTGGGGGAGGACACTGCCGGTGAGGGGGAGGGCGAGGGGCGGGAGCCGGGGAGGACCCCGGCGGGCGTGGGCCCGGGAACCGGCGAGTCATCGGCCGCCGCAGAGCCAGGCGACAACCAGGCCCCGCCGGCCGCCTCCGGCGTGCGCCCGCCCGGGAAGGGGAGCGCACCGGAATCCCCGCCCCCGCCGTCCCCGGGTTCGGGGGCAGGAGGGTAAAGCACCACGGGGTCGCCGGACGGGGGCACAGCAGGGCAGGAGTCAAGCCCCTGGCCGAGGCCGCTTGGGCAGCCGGTAAAACGGAGGCCAGCGTGGGCAGGCACCAGTGCCATCGCCGCGCCCGGCCACCTCGGCCTCAGAGCGTGTAGCCGATACCCGCCCGAGCCGCCGCCTCGCGAAACGCCCGCGACCAAACCTCAAGGTGCCGCACATAACCGAGAAGGTACCGCGCCGAATCCCCCACCGCCCTGAGCGTCTCTTCCAGCTCAGAAACGAGCTGCCCCACCGATGAGTTATTGACTCGTTCTATCTCGGCATGTCTTGCATGGAGGAAATGCACCAGCAGGTCTTTCAGCGGCATCTGCCCGGTGGCCACGACCCCGCCTTCCTGATGCCCACGACACGCTGGGCACCCGCACTGTGTCAGGCGTCCGGACAGTAGGCGCAGGATTCTTTCGGCAGACTCCCTGGCCATCATGCAATGAAGGGGACCAACATAATAGCGAGGTTGCGGGCGGCCTGCGGCCCGGGCGCGAACCCGTCTCCTGTCCCCATACCCCACCCCGTGTCCAAAGCCCCCCAGCCCCAGCTTGGTCAGAAGGATCGAAAAGTAGCCGGAGAAAAGGCTTACGACCCGTTGCCCTTTGCTGGCCCATACGTAGATGGCCTGCGCCAGACCATTCAGTACGCGCCAGCTCTCGAGTTCCTCCAGCAGGTTATCCACGATAAGCACCACGGCAGGATACTCTCCCAACCCAAGCCTGTCATGGATGCTGAGCACTTCACCAGAGGCAATAAGCTGCTTTGAGACGCAGAGGACAGGCCAGACGTCGGGGGTCGTGGGGGCCAGCTTTGGTATGCTTGCGAGTATAGCCCGGGACACGCATTCCCACTCGTCCCTAGCCCGTTCCAGCAAGAAATACGGCGGCAACAGTGCGAGCAACCGCTCTTCCGAGGTCGCACTTCGCCTCCCCAGCAAGCGCTGATACTTCTCGATTTTGGGTCGGCTCCGGCCGGCGTAACGCGCCTGGCCCTCAAGCACCCCCTTGACCATGCCTTCGAGAAACGGACGGTCGAGAAGGAGGTCAGCGGGGGTAACGCTGTCACTTCCCTGGGGGAATGCGTGCCACGCCGCCAGAGTAACATGGGATGGCCTCGCTGGGCCGTCCGCTGGCGCTTGAAAAACGGGGGTGCGCGGGTCGATCAGATACGGCTTCCCCAGCGCCTGTACAAAGGCGGACGTACCTTCTGGGTAGTAGCTGGCCACCGTGCCCGGGACCGTCACGGCATCGAACTGGTCGCGATAGGTATCGAAGAACCACTGATCCCTATGGCCGAATTGCAGGAAGTGGATCGCCACGCAAACTTAAGCCTCCCTTTTACGCAACGCCGCCACAACGTCCGTGCGGTATCGCGGACACAAGACTGGGGACTTGCCCGCCCCCTGCAGATAGGCAGCACCGCCAGGGTAAACAGCTATGAGGCCGATGCCTGCCTGGGACAGCGCGGCCTTGTCGATCGCAGCCGTATGAGAATGCCACACGGCGATGTATACGCTATCGGCCCACAACTGGTGGACAGACGCCTGATACACCGCACGCCGCCAATCCCGGACCTTGAGTTCCACGACCACCAGTTCCCCGGCGACCGTCTCAAATACCAAGTCGGCTCGGGCCGGCCCGAACGGGACTTCCTCGTGCCATCTCAGGGAACGGCGCTTCATGAGTTCGGTTACGGGCGCCCGCAGATCGGCCTCTCTACCCCGAAAGGCTACGGTTCGCATGGTCAGGTCCCTTGCCTTCCGTGAACCACATATCCTCGGCGCGCTTGACCAACCAAGAAAGCGTGAGGAGCCCCGCCAAGCCGCACGAGAAGCCCGCCGCGAACAAGGCCCCCGAAGACCAGAGGATAGCCACTTTGGGGAAAAATAGCCAGGCGGAGATGGCAAGCTCTCCTCCAAGGAAGAGGGAGAGCGCCGCGCTAAAAGCTCGACGCGCCGTTTCGTACTTTGTGTGGGGCTCGTCCGCTCGCCTGAGGGCCGAGCAAACGCGTTTCGCTGCCTCGAGGAGCCCGCCTTGCAGGTCCGTGTGCTTGACCACCTCTTCCACGCTTCCCCCAGGTCGGCCTCCTCTGCTCAGCTTGCGCCGCGCACCCGCTACGAGACCCCAGAGAGAGGCCACTGCAGGTGAAAACTCTGAGTCCTGGACCCGGGCCATGATCTTCGTCGCCTTGTCCCGATAGTGCGTCTGAAGCCACACGGAAAGGCCGATAATGCTCCGGACCGTCGGTACGATCACGGCCAGCAGCCCAAGGAGGGGCGCAAGAAGCTGACGAGGATCCACAGACTCCAAGACACCAGCCCCTATGACCCAGGCTTGAGCCGGGACCTGGTCGCCATCTCCGGGTACTTGTCGTACACGAAGAAGAGCAGCTCGCCCAGCCTCATGCCGCCGTACTTTTTGACCATCCGGCACAGGAACTCCCATGTCCGGTGGCCCGCCATCGCCTTCAGCTTGTCCGCCACAGCCACCCCGTCCCGGGTAAGGCGGTAAATGGCTTGAGACTCGTCGGACACCTCAAAGGGGTGACTGGCCTCCCATTGCTCCAGCCTCTCCATCAAAGACCCGCGGCCGACCCGCGTGACCTCAACCAGCTTCATGCTCTCCAGAAAGGCCACGGAGTCCTCGACCCGCTCCGAGAAAGGCCCGTAGTGGTAAGGTCTGAAGCCCAGGGACTTCGCCACGTCACCCAGCCCTGACGGGCCGGGCATCTCGTTAACCGCAAGGAAGAGCAGCTTCTGCAACCGGGTGGAACCATGGATCTCAGGGGGAATCCTCCCCTGAGCGGAGTGGGCGTGGGCATGAAGAAGCAGCAAGATGAGGTCCGTCACGTCAAGGCCCTCATCTTCGCCGGGCAAGGCTCACCCCCCCTTGTTCTACAAGCATCTCAACGGCTGGCCGCAACTCTAGTTCCAACTACTGGTCCTTCGCTACGAGACCTGCAGTTTCCTCCTCCCCATATAATATGCCTACCAGTGATACGGCTCCCCACGGATGATCTTGAATGCCCGGTAGAGCTGCTCCAGGACCAGCAGGGGCACGAGCTGGTGGGGGAAGGTGAGCCGGGAGAGGGAGAGGGCGAGGGCCGCCCGCTGCAGCACTCCAGGCGCGAGCCCGAACGCCCCGCCCACGGCCAGGGCCAGGCACGGCGTGCCGGAGTGGGCCACCCCCTTCACCACCGACGCCAGCTCCAGCGAGTCAAGTTCCTTCCCTCCAGGGTCCAGGGCCACCAGGTGGGCCCCTGCAGGCACACGCGCCAGGAGCCGCTGCCCCTCCCGCTCCCGCGCAGCCTCCATCTCCGCCGCACCGGGGCGGCCGCTCAGCGGCTCCGCCGCCACCTCGACCACATCCACGGGGGCGTATGCTCCGAGCCGCTTCCGGTACTCCGCCATGCCCCGCAGAAGGTAGCCCTCCCTGACCCTGCCCACCAGCAGCAGCACGATCCTCAAGCCACCGCCCCCTCCACCGCCGGGCCCCCCGCCTCAGACCTCAGCCTTCGGCTGCGCCGCCCCGACCGCCCCGCCGCCCTCAGCCGGGAAGCTGGGCCGGCATCTCCCCCAGCACAACGGTCAGGGTCAGCCGACGGCCGCCCCGTTCCACCACGACGCTGAGCGACTGGCCCACGCGCGACTGGGCTAGCACGCGCTCCAGGTCGTCGATGGAGTTGACCGGGGTTCCGCCCAGCGACACCAGGATGTCGCCGCCCTTGATCCCCGCCCGCGCCGCGGGGTGGCCGGGGTAGACCTCCACGACATACAGCCCATAGGCGAGGGGATGCCTGAGGTAGCGGGCCGCAGCCTCGCCCTCGGTGACCGTGACCCCCAGCCAGGGCCTCATCACCCGTCCGTACTGGGCGATGTCGGCCACGACGCGGCGCACCGTGTTGGAGGGTATGGCGAAGCCCATGTTCTCCACGCCCTGGATCACCAGCTTGATGGTGTTAATGCCCACCACCTCACCCCGGACGTTGGCCAGAGGCCCGCCGGAGTTGCCGGGGTTGATGGCGGCGTCGGTCTGGATGAGCTCAAACTCGCGGTCCCCCTGCTGGATGGTCCGATTAAGGCCGCTTATCACCCCTACGGTGACGGTGCGCATGAACTCCCGGCCAACGGGGTTGCCCATGGCCACCGCCAGCTCCCCCACCTGGAGCCGGTCGGAGTCGCCGAGCACCGCGGCCGGCAGCGGCCCGCCGGCGCTCACCCGCACCACCGCCAGGTCGGTGGCGCGGTCATACCCCACCACGGTGCCGTCGAGCCGGCGCCCGTCGGCCAGCGATACCTGCAGCCTGCCCCCCCGCACCGCCCCCTCCACCACGTGGAAGTTGGTCACGATCAGGCCGGCGGCGTCGAACACCACGCCGGTCCCGCTGGAGGTCTCCACCGTGTAGGTCCTGCCCCCCCACCAGTCGTAGACCTCCGATAGGGTGGATATGCCCACCACCGTGGGCCCCAGGGTCCGGGCCACCTCCACCGCCGGCCAGTAGAACCCGGCCGGCCCGGCGGCAGGCGCGGCAGTCTCCCCCGGCCAGGCGGGGCTCCCGGAAGCCACAGCACCCGGGCCCGAGGCCGAAGCCCCCCCTGCAGCCGCCCCGCCGGCCAAAGCGCCGGCGCCCGAGGCATCGCCCCCCGGCACCCCGGGGCCGGTCGTGGCACCGCCCCCGGCGGTCAGCGCCACCTGCCCGCCTGCGTGGCTCCACCCCGACGCCTCAA
This sequence comes from Acetobacteraceae bacterium, assembly GCA_023511555.1. GTDB lineage: Bacteria > Bacillota > Sulfobacillia > JAIMBG01 > JAIMBG01 > JAIMBG01. The sequence goes on from JAIMBG010000032.1 coordinate 18,656, forward strand.
GCCAGTGCAGCCCCACCCCGGCCACCAGCGCGCCGCCAACGATGGCGCCGATGAGCCCCGCCACCAGAGCAAGCACCAGCAAATGCGCCTGGCGGGGGCCCCACCCCCAACCGGGGCGGCCGCCGCCCCTCGCCCACCCTGAGTCTAACCGGTCACCGTCCACGCTTCCCCCTCCTCCGTTGCGGATTAGGCCGCAGGGCCGCAAGACTCAAACCGGGGGCCCAAAGCCCCCGCGCGCCCAGCCCCCTCCTCGTCCCACTCCTTAGACGCCGCGGCCCCGCCAGGCGGCCCACGGCTACCACCATCCCCGCTCCGCGAACGCGGGGCCTCCCGCCCCCCTTCCGCCGCCTCAGTCCACCCTCTCCACGCGGGCGTCCAGCCCGCGGAGCTTCTCGGCCAGGTTCTCGTACCCGCGGTCGACGTGCTCTATGCCCTCGATGACGGTGGTCCCCTCCGCCATAACCCCCGCCACCACCAGCGCGGCGCCGGCCCTCAGGTCGGTGGCGGTCACGGGGGCCGCCGTCAGCCGCTCCACGCCCTCCACGATGGCCGTGCGCCCCTCCACCTTGATGCGGGCCCCCATGCGCTTTAGCTCGTCGACGTGGCGGAACCTGCTCTCCCAGACGGTCTCGGTGATGATGCTGGTGCCTTCCGCCATGGAGAGCAGGGAGGTCATGGGCTGCTGGGCGTCGGTGGGGAAGCCGGGGTAGGGAAGGGTCTTCACCGTGACCGCCCGGGGCCGCCCGCGAGCCACAAGGCACAGCGACTCCCCGTTCTCCTCCACCTCGCAGCCTGTCTCCCGGAGCTTGGCCAGGACGGGGTCGAGGTGCTTGGGGATTACGTTGTCCACCCGGATCTTGCCCCGCGTGCCGGCTGCAGCCATCATGTATGTAGCAGCCTCGATCTCGTCGGGGATGACGGCGTGGCTGCTCCCTTCCAGCCGCGCCGCGCCGCGGATCTTGATCACGTCCGTCCCCGCCCCCACCACACGCGCGCCCATGCTGTTGAGGTAGTTGGCCAGGTCCACCACGTGCGGCTCCCGGGCGGCGTTTTCGATGATTGTGGTGCCCTGGGCCAGGC
>JAIMBG010000228.1 GCA_023511555.1 Acetobacteraceae bacterium
CCTGGGCGCCACGGGCGGCGCCCGCCCCCCGTCCCGGCGCCCCCCCGCCGGCGGCCGCGGGGCCCCTGTCGGCCGCCTGCTCCTCCCTCCAGGCCTCGAGGAAGCGCAGCACCCGGGGCAGGGTCTGGGGTTCCACGCGGTGCTCCAGCACCAGGGGGGCAACAAAGAGGAGGTCCTCCAGGGCGACCGCCTCCCGCCCGGCCAGGGCCGCGGCCAGACGGCTCCCCACCTGGAGCGCCTCGACGGCACGCAGGCTCTCCAGGCCGAACTCCACGTAAAGCGAGGCGATGAGCACCCTGAGCTCCGGCGGCAGCAGCACCCGGGCCAGTACGCCCTCCTCAGGCAGGGGCGACGGGGGCTGGGCGGCCGGCAGAAGCGCCAGAGCAGAGGCCAGGGGGGCCGCACCCCGGTTCTGGGCCCCGGCAACCTGGGACGGCTCCGCCCAGGGGTCGCAGAGGCTCAGTATCTGCTCCACCAGTTCCCGCCTGCCCGGCCGGCGGACCGGCACCACCAGGTCGAAGCGGTCGGAGAGCTGCCGTCTGATCTCTTCCAAGGGCCCCGGCTCCTCGTCGGGGTTGGAGGCGGCCCAAACGGAGACGCACACCGCCATCTCCACCCGGGGCACCCCCGTCTCCTCCACCTGGATCCTTCCGGGGCGGGTCCCCATCACGTCGAGGAGCACGTCCGCCAGCTCCGGCGCGATGTCGGCCAGCCGGTTGACCTCGTCCACGAACAGGATGCCGCGGTGCGCCTGGGGTATGGTGCCCGGCAGCAGCGCCGCCTGGGGGCGGCTGGGGTCGACGATGCGGGCCAGGTCGATGCTGCCCGCCACCGTCCCCACCTTGGCGGAGGGCGACACCTCCAGGAAAGGCATGGGCACATACTCCGTGCCCAGGGTGTCCAGCTCCCGCCGGCTCAAGTCACGGTGGGCCGGGCAGTGAGGGGCGCGGGGCGAGCAGTTGTACAGGCAGCCCCTGACCCGCTCGATGGGGGGAAGCAGGGCGCGGGCGGCGCGGAGGATGGTGGTCTTGCCGGTCCCCCGCACCCCCTCGGCGTGGAGGTGAAAAGGGTACCCCTCCCGGGTGGCCAGGATGGACATCTCGGCCGCCCGGAACAGCGAGGCGTTTCCGGGGTGGCGCACCAGGGAGGAAAAAGGCTTCACCGGGCGGAAGACCCCCCTGCGGCTCACTGTCAGGGTCCCCCGCGAGCGGCGCGGAGGCCGGTCATAGTGTTTCCCCGGCCCACTTGACGAATACCGCAGGGGGCGGGGCAAAGAGCTGGACTCATCAGCCGCCGGGGCCAGCCCCCGCCTCTTCCCTTGCCGCTTCCCCCTCCCCGGCTGCCCCGGCGGCCGGCGCGCCGTGTCCCGCCGGATCCACGTGCACCAGCACCTCAGCCACCTCAGGGACCTGGTCTAAGATGGCGTCGCGCACCTGGTCAGCCACCCGATGGCCCTGGCTCACCTTGAGGTCCGGCGACACGGCTATCTCCAGGTCCACCAGGGCCGTCTGGCCCAGGGCACGGGTCCGCACCTGACGGACCTCCTCCACCCCCGGGACCCCCTGTGCCGCCTGCTCGATGCCCCGGATCATGGCCTCGCCGGCGGCGCGGTCCATCAGGCTGTCGATGGCCTCCCGCAGCAGGTCCCACCCCATCTTGACCACGAACAGCGAGACGACGGCCCCGGCCACCGGATCCAGGAGGGGCCAGCCCAAGCGGGCGCCCAGGATGCCGACCAGCGAGGCCAGGGACGAGAACGCGTCCGAGCGGTGCTCCCAGGCGTTGGCCACTATGGCCTGGCTCTTTATCCTCCGGCCGAGGCGGATCTTGTACTGGAACATGCCCTCCTTGACCACGATGGAGGCGACCGCCGCCCAGAGCGCCAGCGCCCCCGGCGCCTCAGAGACCCCGGCCAACGCGCTGCGCACCGACACGTAGAGGATCTCCAGGCCGGCCAGGATGAGGATGACCGCCACCAGCTTGGCGGCGATGGACTCGGCCCGGGCGTGGCCATAGGGGTGGGACCTGTCGGCGGGGCGCCCCGCGACGCGCATCGCCGCCAGCACCACGGAGGAAGCCAGGATGTCCGAGGCCGAGTGCATGCCGTCCGCCACCATCGCCTTGCTCTGGGCCACCACCCCGGCGGCCAGCTTGAACGCCGCGAGCAGCACGTTGCCGGCTATGCCGATCCAGGCCCCCACCTGGCCCTGGCGGGACCGCACCCCCAGCATCCGTGACGTCAGCCTGCCGCCCATCCCACGCACCTCCACCGCCGGCCCCCCGGGCGCAGTCCCTTGACCGGCCCCACACAAACGCCCGCGGAGCCTCACATATGTGAAGTCCCGCGGGCCGAGTCAGGCGTCCCGCTGCCTACCGGGGGTCATTCCCGGCAGCCCGGCACCACCAACCTCCCGCCCCTCCGGCGGGACGGGAGGTCAATCGCCTGGTCTTCCTTCTGAGACCATTATACCCTGGAAAGGGCCGTGGCGCAAGCCCGCTCGGGCCGCGGTGTGTGTCAACAAGTTCGTGGGGAGCGTCCCTTCGGGCTCGTTCCTGGGGGTTTTCCGGGCCGGTCAGGAGGGTG
>JAIMBG010000033.1 GCA_023511555.1 Acetobacteraceae bacterium
CCCGTGGGCCGGGGCTGGGCCACCGCCGCTCTGGGTGCCTCCGCGGCCTGCTCGCCCGCCTCCGGCCAGCCCCCGCCCAGCCTCAGCACCTCGTTGGCCAGGCTGAGCGCCGCCAGCACCGCCACCTTGGCCGGGGCAAGCCGCGGGGAGCGGGCCGCGATGCGCCTCATCTGCTCGTCGACCAGCGACGCCAGCCTCCTGAGGTGGGCGGCGCTGGCCGAGCTTATAACGGCGTACTGCTCCCCGAATATGGTGAGCGTCACCCGGTTCTTCTGGGCCACCACCCCATCACCCCCGGCGGGCGGACCCCCGCCCCCCCGGTGGGCGCTGAGACGCCGCGCCCGGGTTTGCCTGGCCTAAAGTTCGGTGCGGCGGTCCCCAAATCCTCCCCTGGGCCCCTCCCCCGACTCGGCTCCCCCGGCGCGGCGCCCGCGGTGGCCCGGCTAGGAGCGCAGGACCGCGCCCAGCTCCCCCACCAGGGCCTTCCTGACCCGGTCCAGGGCCTCGTCCACCTCGGCATCGGTGAGCGTGCGGTCCCGGGCCCGGAAGGTGAGGGAGTAGGCCAGGCTGCGGCACCCCGCGGGGACGCCCTCGCCCCGGTACACGTCGAACGGCACCAGGGCCTCGAGCAGCTCCCCCGCCGCCCGCCCGATGACCGACTCCACCTCCGCCGAGGCCAGCCCCTCCCGCACCACCAGGGAGATGTCCCTGGCCACCGCGGGGAACCGCGGGAGCGGCTGGAACGCGGGTACCAGGCGGCACAGCTCGCAGAGCGGCCGGCCATCGAGCTCGAAGACCGCGGCCGGGGCCGGGAGCCGGTATTCCTCCACCAGGCGTGACGAAAGCTCCCCCAGGTACCCCAGCTCGGCCGACCCCACGCGGATGCGGGCCGCCCGCCCCGGCTCCAGCAGGGGGTGGGCGCAGGGCTCGAACACCGCGCCACAGATGCCGAGCGCGCCCAGCACCGCCTCGACCGCCCCCTTGAGGAAGAAGAAGTCGGCGGGAAAGCGGGGGCCCAGCCAGCCTCGGGGCGCCGGTTCGCCGGCGGCGGCCGCGGCGACCATGGGCCTCTCCTCGGGAAGCGAGTCCGGCGGGATGGACTGGGAAAGGTAAACCGACCCCAGCTCGTAGGCCGCCAGGCTGGCTGAGCCCCGGCTGGCGTTGTAGGCCAGGACGCCAAGCAGGCCGGGGACCAGCGTGGTGCGCAGCACGGACCGGTCCTGCCTCAGCGGGTTGGCGACGGCGATCGCCCGGCGCCAGGGGTGGGCCGGGTCCAGGGCCCAGCGGTCCCAGGTCCGGGGGTCTATGAGGCTGTACGTCAGGACCTCGAACAGCCCTGCGGCGGAAAGCGCCTCGCGCACCCTGTCGAACACCGGCGCCTGGGCCGGACGGCGGCCGGGGAACAGGGGCCCCTCAAGCAGGCGGGAGGGCACCCGGTCGAAGCCCCTCAGCCGCCCTATTTCCTCGGCCAGGTCGGCCTCCCCCACCAGATCCGGCCGACGCGTGGGCACCGTGACCACCAGGTGGCTCCTTCCCCCGTCGCTCTGGTCCCCCACCCGGCCCGCGGCCCGGCGCACCTCCAGCCCCAGGCGCCTGAGCCACCGCACCATCTCGTCCCGGGAGATGCGCTGCCCCAGGAGCAGGTTGACCCGGGCGGGCCGCAGCGCGATGCGGCGGGGCTCGATCGGCCGAGGGTAGGCGTCTACCGGCCCCCCCACCGCCTGCCCTCCCCCCGGGACGCCCCCCAGCAGATACATTACCCGGGCCAGGGCGGCCACCGTCCCCGCCGGGTCCACCCACCTTTCAAAGCGCGTCGAGGCCTGCGACGGTAGCCCCAGCCGGCGGGAGGTCCGCCGGATCGAGGCGGGGGCAAAGTGGGCCGACTCCAGGAGGAGAACGGTCGACCCAGGCCGGATCTCGCTGCGCTCCCCGCCCATCACCCCCGCCAGGGCCACTGGCGCCTCGGCATCGGCGATGACCAGCATCTCCGGGTCCAGCGCCCGCTCCACCCCGTCCAGGGTGACCAGCCTCTCGCCGGCACGGGCCCGGCGTACCACGATGCGCCCGCCCTCCAGCCGGTCGTAATCGAAGGCGTGCAGAGGCTGGCCCAGCTCCAGCATGACGTAGTTGGTCACGTCGACCACGCTGTTGATGGGCCTCTGGCCGGCCGCCATGAGCCGGCGCTGCAGCCACCCCGGAGAGGCCCCCACCCTCACCCCCTCCACCAGCAGGCCGGTGTAGCGGGGGCAGAGGTCGGGCGCCTCCAGGTCCACGGTGACCGGCGGGCGCCCGGGGAGCCGGGCAGGGCCCGAATCCAAAGCCGCCAGGGCCGGAAGCCGGAGCTCCGCGCCAGCCAGCGCCGCCACCTCTCGCGCCACCCCCAGCATGGAGAGGCAGTCGCCCCGGTTGGTGGTGAGGTCCAGGACCAGCACGGCGTCGTCGAGCTCCAGGTACTCCGACACCTCCTGCCCCACGGGGGCGTCGTGGGGAAGCACCAGGACGCCGGCCTCCTCCTCGGGCCGGTCCTCGGGCAGCCCCAGCTCCCGGCTGGAGCAGGGCATGCCCTCGGAGACCACCCCGCGCAGGTCCACCGCACCGATGACCCTGCCGCCGGGGAGCAAGGCCCCCGGCAGGGCCACGGCCACGCGCTCTCCCGCCCGGAGATTGGGGGCGCCGCTGACCAGGGTCACCGTGCGTTCCGGACTCACGCGGGCGCGGCACACCTTGAGGCGGCCGCCCTGGGGGTGGGGTTCGACGCTCAAAAGCTCCCCCACCACCACCCCTTTGACCTGCTCCCCCCGCCGCTCTATCTCACCGACCTCCAGGCCGGCCATGGTCAACCGGTCGGCGAGCTCCTCCACCGGCCAGCCCGGGTCCACGTACTCCTTCAGCCAGCGGTAGGACACCCTCACGGCCAGCCCTCCCCCTCAGGGCGCGGGGCCCCGGAATTTCACGCCTCAAAACTGCCTTAGGAAGCGGACGTCGTTTATAAAGAAGTGCCGCAGGTCGTCGATGCCGTACTTCAGCATGGCCACCCGCTCCACGCCCATGCCGAACGCGAACCCCGTCACCTTCCCGGGGTCGTAGCCGCCGTTGCGCAGCACCTCGGGGTGCACCATGCCCGAGCCCAGGATCTCCAGCCAGCCGTTGTGGCAGGTCCGGCACCCCCGGCCGCCGCAGAGCGTGCAGGAGACGTCGACCTCCGCGCTGGGCTCGGTGAAGGGGAAGTAGCTGGGGCGCAGCCGGATGCGGGTCTCCGCCCCGAACATCGCCCGGGCGAACTCCTCCAGCACGCCCTTGAGGTGGGCCAGGGTGATGCCCCGGTCCACCACCAGGCCCTCCACCTGGGTGAACATGGGGGCGTGGGTGGGGTCGTCGTCCCGCCGGTACACCTTGCCAGGCACTATTATCCTCACCGGCAGCCGCGGCGCATGCGCCCTCATGTACCGGAGCTGGACCGGCGAGGTATGGGTGCGCAGGAGGATGTGCGGGGTGACGTAGAACGAGTCCTGCATGTCCCGGGCCGGGTGGTCCGGCGGCATGTTGAGCAGCTCGAAGTTGTAGTAGTCCAGCTCTACCTCCGGCCCCTCCGCCACCTCGAAGCCCATGCGGAGGAAGATGTCCTCCACCTCCTGGCGCACGCGGGTGACCGGGTGCCTGCGGCCCAGCAGGACTGGGCGGCCGGGGAGGGTTACGTCCAGGGTCTCCGCGCCGCAGCCGGCCCCGGCCTCCGAGAGCGCCCCCTCCCGCTCCTCCAGCGCCGCCTCCACCGCCTGCCGCGCCTCGTTGGCCAGCCTCCCGGCCTCAGGGCGCAGGGCGGGGTCGAGCTTCCCCACGCCCCGCAGCAGCGCGGTGAGCTCCCCGCGCCGGCCCAGGTAGCGGACCCTCAGCGCCTGAAGCTCGGAGGGGGTGCGGGCCTCCCGCACCGCCGAAAGCGCTTCCGCCTTCACCCGTTCCAGATCCGAAACCATGCCGGCACCCCCCTGCATCAGGCTTCCGACCCCGCCGCCGGGTAACACCGAGGCTCCCACCCCTTCCGGGGCGGGAGCCTCAAGCTCCCGCGGTACCACCCCGCTTGGGGCCCCGCCGGCCCCCGCTCCGCGGGTACACAGACCACGCCCGCCGGGGCCGCTTCCGTCCCGGCGCCGGCCCGATACCCTCCCCCGCTAACGGAGGGGACCCGGCTAGGCCTACGCAGGGGGCTCTTCCCCCCTTCAGCCCGCAGCTCAGGAGCGAACTTCGACCGGTCGAACCCTGGCGGCGCTCACAGTCCCCGGCACCGCCTCCCTGAAAGGACCAGCCGGCCTACTCCTCTCCCTCATCGCCCCGCCTTGTGCCCTTCCCGAGTTCACGCCACCCGCGCCGCTGCCCCCGGAGACCGCTGCGTTCACTGCAGCGAAAGCCTCTTGTACAGAAGGTAGGCCCGAATCGAGCCGGTGGCTTCGAACAGCCTCCAGAAAAAGTCGGCCAGCAGCACCGGATCACGACCTTTCAGGGCCCTCACCTGGGTCGCAACCTTCTGCTGCAGTGATTATACCATACGTGAACCCCAAATGACAAGATGTCGGCCGGCTCTGAAAGCCGGCCGACACAGCGCGCCGCCCACCTCCCAGCTTTTTCCCCCTCCCGCGGAGGACGCCGGGGGCGTTCCAGGGCCGGGCAGGGACCGCCGCGCTCCGGCGGCGCCTGCCACCGGGAGGCGGGCCCGGCGCCCGCCCCCGCCCTAATCCTCGTCGCCGGGCTCGGGGCCAGGTTCTCCCTCATCCGGTTCAAGCCCAGCTCCGTCCCCCTGGGCGCCCTGCCCGGGCGGCCTCCGCCCCACGCCCAGGAGCCGCTCCAGTTCCAGCAGGTAGTCGTCGGGTTCAACGTCGAGGCGCTGGATAACGCTGGTCCAGGAGCCGGTCTCCTCCCTGGCCGCCAGGATGCCCTCAAGCGGCTTCCCGCTGAGCTTCGCCAGCGGCGCGCCCATCACCACCCGGGCCCTCCCGTGCTGCTTAAGGAGGTCCCACAGCTGCCGCGGCTCCATGTCCAGGTACCGGCAGAGCGCCAGGAACAGCCGCGCCCGGTGCATCCGCCCCGGCCCGCACAGCGCCCCCGGTGGCCCGTCCTGGGACTCGCCGCCGCCCGCCCCCTGGCTGCCCCACCGGCCCCCTGAGGCCCAGGGTGCCCGGGCCGCGTCACCCGGGTCCGACCCCCCCTGGCTCTGGGCCGACGCCGCGCTGCCCAGCGCCAGGGCCAGGGCCAGCGTCAGGGCCAGGATACCCGCCACCAGCCGGTGACCACGCCACCACGCCGCCGCCTTGCTCCACCTAGACCGCATCGCCCGTCCCTCCCCAGGTCAAGTCTTGCGCTCCACCTCAAGAGTAGCGGTGAGGAGAGGCAAGACCTTGAAGAACGGCAGCAGCGTCGGCAAAGAAACAGCAAAGCCGGTGCGAAAGCGGAGAGGCGCACGTCATCGCCGCGCACCGGCAGCAGGCGAGGCGGGCCCTGGGCAACAGAGCAGCCCCCGCCTCTCGGCGGGGGCCTGGGGGAGGGACCGTACGCTTCAGCCGCCTTGCGGGCCGGGCGCGGCTAGGTTTGCTCCGCCTCCCCGGCGCCTTCGTCCGCGGGCTTGCCCTGCTGCGGGCCATTGGGCCGCTCCGGCCGCGGCTTCGGCGTCAGCAGCTTCTCCACCTCATCGAGGTAGGAGCCCAGATCCACGCCCAGCTTCCTGGCCACCTGACTCCAGGAGTCGGCCTCGCCCCTCTGCTCCAGCACCTCCGCCAGGGGCTTGCCCGACAGCTTGGCCAGGGGGGCGCCCATCAGCACCCTCGTCCAGCCGTGCTCCTTGACCAGCGGGAACAGGTCGTCGGGCTCCAGCCCCAGGTACTCGGTGAGCTGCCTCAGGCCCCCCGGCCCGCCCCGGAACCTCCAGCCCCGCCAGGGCGGGCAAGGACCCCGACACTCCCCCCAGGGCGGCCGCCCGTTCCGCCAGGCGTCGCCTGAGGGGGTATCCCGGTCCTGCGCACCCTGGCTTCCGGCGTCCGGGGCCTGGGCCAGGGCAGCTCCTCCCGCGGCCAGGGCCAGAGCCAGCACCAGCAGGAGCCAGAGCGCCCGGTGCGAGAACCACCGTCGGGTCTTGGGCTTTCCGGACACGCCTCCCTGCACCCTGAACTACCTCCCTCCGCGAGGTTTTCTGCCTTCAGCAATATTATAACCCCCGCTGCGGGATCCTGGTGAAGGGAGTGTGAACGGCGCGTAAACAGGGCGTGAAAAGAGGAGGGCGGGGGCCTGCGCCCTGGACCCCTCCGGCGCTAGCCGGGGGCGCGCCCCTAAGACCTTTCGGACCACCGGGGCAGGCGGACCCGGAAGGTGGTGCCCCTGCCCACCTCGCTCTCTGCCGACACGGTCCCGCCGTGGGCCTCCACCAGCCGCTTGACTATGGCCAGCCCCAGCCCCGTGCCGCCCCGCGACCGGGTGCGGGCCTTGTCGGCCTTGTAGAACCGCTCCCAGATGTGAGGCAGCTCCTCGGCCGGGATGCCGGGGCCGGTGTCGGACACCTCCAGCTCCCCCCAGGACGGCAGAAGGCGCACGGCCACCCGCACCCGCCCGCCCTCGGGCGTAAAGCGGATGCCGTTGTCCAGGAGGTTGATGACGACCTGCTTCACCCGGTCGGCGTCGGCCTTCACCGACGTGGGCTCGGGACCGGGCTCGCAGCGGAGCTCCACGCCCCGCGCCTGCGCCTGGGGCTGCATCTGGGCCACAGCCTCCCCGGCCACCGCCCGAAGGTCCACCCGGCCGAGACTGAGGGACCCGGATCCGGCTTCCAGCGCCGCCAGGTCCAGAAGCTCGTCGATGAGGCGGCCGAGGCGCCCGCACTCGGACAGGGCCAGGCTGAGGTAGTGCTGCTGCCGGTCAGGGGGAACGGTCCCGTCCAGCACCCCCTGCACAAAGCCCCGGATGGAGGTCAGCGGCGAGCGCAGTTCGTGCGAGACGCTGGCCACAAACTCCCGCCTCATCTGCTCCAGGCGCCCCAGTTGCTCCGCCATGTAGTTGAACGACGCGGCAAGCTGGGCCACCTCGCCGCCGTCCGCCACCTCGGCCCGTATCCGGAAGTCCCCGGAGGCCAGGCGGCGGGCCAGCTCCCCCAGCCGGTGCAGCGGCCGGGACAGGCGCCGGGACAGCAGGTAGGCCATCAGCACCGCCACCGCCGCCGAGCAGAGGCCGGCGAGCCACACCAGCCTGTAGAGCGCCCGCGCCCCCAGCCGGATGCCGGCCACCGGCGCGTGCAGCAACACCGCCCCCAGGATACCCCCGTCGTCGCGGATGGGCACGGCCACCGACAGCACCGAGAGATCCGATCCGGCGGCCACCCCCCGGCTGACCGCCACCTCGCCCTGCAGCGCGCGCTCCAGGTCGCGGGACCAGATTCTCGTCGACACGCCCACCCGGGGCAGCAGCGCCTCGTCGAGCGGCCTCCCCTCCCGGTCCACGACGGTGACGCGGGCGCCGCTCAAGGCGGCTACGGTCCTCAGCCCCAGCAGCAGCTCCCGCCGTCCAGCCTCGCCCCGGCTGGCCCTCACCACCAGGTCGGCCGCCTCCTGGCCGAACCGCTGCAGCGTGGCGGCGCGCTCGGCGAACACATAGCGCTGGAGCAGGACGACCAGCGCCCCGCTCAGGATGAGCAGGCTCACCAGCACCACGACAAGGCACACCGCCACCATGCGTCCGAAGATGGTCTTGGGCACTATCTCACCTCAAACCGGTAGCCGACCCCCCATACGGTGGCGATGCGCCAGCGGTCCCCCCCGCCGCCCAGCTTCTGCCGGAGGCGCTTTATGTGCGCATCCACCGTTCGGGACTCGCCGGCAAAGTCGTACCCCCAAACCTGCTCGAGGAGCTGATCCCGGGTAAAGGCCCGATTGGGGTGGCTGGCCAGGTAGAACAGCAGCTCCAGCTCCTTGCGGGTGAGCTGCAGCTCGCGCCCGTCAAGAGAAGCCATCCAGCTCCCCTTGTCGATCACCAGCCCGCCCCACTCCACCCGCTCCCCCCGAACCCCGCCCGCGTGCGGCCCGGCCGCCGGGGCGCCGGGCGCGGCCGCCCCGGCCCCAGGTCCGGATTCCGCGCCCGAGACGGCAGGGCCCGCCACGGTTCCAGCCGGCCCGGCACACGCGTCCCCGGCCCGGGGTGGCTCGCCGGCCCCGGGCCCGCCCGGCGCCGGACCCGCTTCCCCCGCCCGGGGCGGGCCCGCACGCCGCAGCACCGCCCTCACCCGGGCCACCAGCTCGTAAGGGTCAAACGGCTTCACCAGATAGTCATCGGCCCCGAGATCGAGCCCCAGTATGCGGTCGTAGCGCTCCCCCTTGGCCGACAGCATGATGATGGGCACGCGGCTTAGGGCCCGGATGCGGCGCAGGACCTCCCAGCCATCGAGTCCGGGAAGCATGATGTCCAGGATGACGAGGTGGGGGGGGCTCTGGGAAAACATCCGCAGGGCCTCCTCCCCGTCGCGGGCCCACCTCAGCGCAAACCCCTCCCGGGCCAGGTAAAGGCGCACCAGCTCCCCGATATTCTCGTCGTCGTCCACCACCAGCACCTGAAGTGGCTGCGCGTCCAAGACGCTCACCCCCCCTGCACCCACAGCCTCTGCCGGACCGCCTCGAACAAGAGCACCGCCGCGGCCAGGCCGACGTTCAGCGACTCGGCCCGCCCCACCACCGGCACAGACGCCGTCCGGTGCGACAGCGCCAGCGACTCGGGGCTGAGGCCGCGGGCCTCGCTACCCACCACCACCGCCGCCGGGCCAGTGAGGTCGAGCCGGTACACCGGCGTCCCTCCCAGGGGCACGCCCGCCACCACCAGGAAGCCCCTCTGCCCCAGCCAGGGCAGGACCTGCGCCGGCGGCCCGCACTCCCACACCGGCAGGTGGAACAGCGAGCCCATGCTGGCCCGGACGGCCTTGGGGTTCCAAGGGTCGACCGTGCCCGGCAGAAGCAGTACCGCCCCCGCACCGGCAGCGTCGGCGGCACGGATGAGCGTGCCCAGGTTGCCGGGGTCCTGGACGCCTTCGACCACCAGCACCAGCCCCCGCGACCCCGGACCCGTGTTCAGCATTCGGTCGAGGGCCGCCCCCGATTCGGGGAGCGACCGTCCCACCCGGACCACCGCCACCACGCCCTGCGGCGTCTCGGTGTCGCAGAGCCGTGCCAGAACCCTGTCCTCCACCGGGACGGGCTTGAGCCCGCGATGCGAAAGCTCGCTGAGCAGCGCGGGGCCCAGAGGCCTCTCGGCGAGGCGCGGCGTGACGTAGACCGCCTCCACCTCCAGCCCCGCCCGGAGCGCCTCGAGGACCAGGGTCACCCCCTCTACGGCGGCCATGCCGGACTCCTCCCGGACCCGGCGCCGCCGCAGCTTTCTCAGCGCCTTCAGTTTGGGGTTCAGCGGGCTGGTGAGCGGCTCCCGCGGCCCCGCCACCTGCCCTCACTCCCCACCCCGGAGCCTTTCCAGCCGGCCGATGGCGTCGTTGCTTCCCAGCACCACCAGGACGTCGCCCTCCTGGACCACATCGTCTCCCCCTGGAGAGACGTTCACCGCCTCGCCGCGCCTAAACGCCAGGACGTTTATGCCCAGCCGGGCCCTAAGGTTAAGCTCCCGCAAGGACTTCCCCACCAGCTCCCCGGAGGCCGCCATCTCCACGATGCTGTAGTTGGGGTCGAGCTCGATGTAATCCAGAATCCTGGGAGAAAGCAGGCTGTGGGCAAGCTTTACCCCCATGTCGCGCTCGGGGTAGACCACGCGGTCCGCCCCGATCTTCTCCAGGACCTTGCCGTGAAGGTCGCTGGAGGCCTTGGCTACCACCTCCCTCACCCCCATGTCTTTGAGCATGAGGGTGATCAGCGTACTGGCCTCCAGGTCGTGGCCGATAGCCACGATCACCGCGTCAAAGTTGCGGAGCCCCAGGCTCCTGAGCGCGTCCTCGTCCGTGGCGTCGGCCTGGACGACGTGGGTGAGACGGTCCACCATGGCCTGGATGCGGGCCTCGCTTTCATCTATGCCCAGCACCTGGTGGCCCAGGCCGCAGAGCGTAGTGGCGACGCTCGCCCCGAAGCGGCCCAGCCCGATGACCGCGAACTGCTTCATCGCTATCCCTCCACGCTAGCCCACCATGATCTTCTCCTCGGGGTGGCGGAGCACGCCTCCCCGGCGCTGGCGGTGGGCAATGGCCAGGGCCAGGGTAAGCGGGCCGACCCTGCCTGCGAACATGGTGGCAACGATCAGCAACCGCCCCGCCGTGGTGAGGCTGGGCGTCATGCCGGTGCTGAGACCCACCGTCCCGAACGCCGAGGTCACCTCGAAGAGGGTGGCGAGCGGTTCCTGGCCCTCGGTAATAAGCAGGACGCCGGTCATGCCCACCACCAGCGCCACGGCGATGAGCGTCACCGCCAGCGCCCGGCTCACCAGTTCGGCAGGGATGCGGCGCTCGAACACCTCTACGCCGGGCCGGCCCCGGACGATGGCCCACACCGCCAGCACCACCGTGGCGAACGTGGTGGTCTTTATCCCTCCCGCCGTGGAGTTCGGCGACCCGCCGATGAACATCAGCATCACGGTCAGGAGCTGGGTGGCGGGCCTGAGCCGCCCGGTGGGGACGGAGTTGAACCCCGCCGTGCGGGGCGTGACGGCGTGGAAGAACGAGGCCAGCGCCTTCCCCTGCGGGCTCAGAGGGGCCAGGGTTTCGGGGTTGCCGAGCTCCAAAAGGAAGACGGCGATCCAGCCACCCAGTATCAGCGCCGCCGTGACCGCGAGCGCCAGCCGGGAGTGAAGCGAGAGCCGTACCCCCCGCCGCCAGGCCGCGATCTCCGACATCACTGCAAAGCCCAGACCCCCGGCGATGATCAACCCGGCCATGATCAGGATCACAGGGAAGTCGTCCACGAAACCGACAAGGCTGGTGGAGAAGAGGTCAAAGCCCGCGTTGTTGAACGCCGAGACGGCGTGGAACACCCCCAGGGCCAGGGCCCGGGGAAAGGGGTAGTCAAAGGCCAGGCGGAGGGTGAGGGCCAGCGCCCCCGCCCCCTCCAGGACGGCGGTGAAAAGCAGCACGTGCTTCACCATCCGCACCAGGCCGGAAAGCGTGATGTAGCCCCCCGCCTCCTGGATAAGCAGCCGCTCCCGCAGGGTGATGCGCTTGCCCAGGACAAGGGCGATCAGCGTAGACATCGTCATGATGCCCAGCCCGCCCACCTGGATGAGCAGGGCTATCACCGCCTGGCCGAACGGCGACCAGTAGGTAGCCGTGTCCCTGACCACCAGGCCGGTCACGCAGGTGGCCGAGGTCGCGGTAAACAGCGCATCCACCACCGGCGTGGCCCGGCGGGAGGCCGTAGCCACGGGCAAGCAAAGCAGCAGGGTTCCGGCGGCGATCACCGCCAGGAACCCCAGTACCAGCGCCTGGGCCGGCGAGAGCCGGAGCCCTCTGGCCGGCCCTCTGGCCTCTGCGAGCATCGCCGCCGCCCCCTAGCCCCCCAGCCTCTCCTTGGCCGTCCTCACGAGCTCGCTGAAGGCCCGGCTGTCCCGTACCGCCATGTCCGCCAGCATCTTGCGGTTTATCTCCACGCCTGCCTTCTTAAGCCCGCTGATGAGCCGGCTGTAGCTGAGCCCGTCCCTGCGGGCGGCGGCGTTTATCCGCGTGATCCACAGCCGTCGGAAATCCCGCTTCCGCGCCCGCCTGTCGCGAAGCGCGTACCACAGGGCCTTCATGACCGTCTCCCGGGCTGGCCGCAGGAGCCTTCCCCTCGCGCCCCAGTAACCCTTGGACAGCTTGAGCAGCCGGCGGTGCCGCCTCCGGGCGGTCACGCCCTTCTTCACCCTGGCCATGGCCCCGACCCCCTCGGTCCAGAATGCCCGGCCCCGGCCCGGCGGCGGGCGCGGGGCACCGGCCCCGCCCTGCTCACCCGTAAGGCAGGAGCCGCTTCACCCGGCGGAAATCGGCATGATCAATGAGAGTGGCCTGCCCCAGCCTCCGCTTCCGCTTGGCCCGCTTCTTCTCCAGCTTATGGCTCTTGCAGGTGCGGCGGCGGAGGACCTTCCCTCCCCCGGTGAACCGGAGGCGCTTGGCCGCCCCGCGGTGGGTCTTCATCTTAGGCAAGGCACACCCCCTCCTTCAACTGGGACGGGCCGAAGCCTGGTCGGCCCGCACCACTGCTGGAAGCTGGAGACCCTAAAAAGGGATCAGCCCCGGGCCTCGCCGGCGGGGCCGCCGGCCGTGCCGGGCGGCGCCGCAGCTCGGGCCGCGGCGCGGCCGGACTCGCCGCGTACCGCCGCGTGCACCCCTCGGGCCACCTCCGGTCGCGGGGCCAGAATCATGAACATGTTGCGCCCCTCCACCCTGGCGGGCCGCTCCACCAGGCCGACCTGCTGGACCTCGGCGCAAAGCCGGTCGAGCAGTTGGCGGGCCAGGTCCGCGTGCACTATCTCGCGCCCCCGGAACATGATGGTCACCTTGACCTTGTTCCCTTCCTGGAGGAAGCGCGAGGTGCTGCGGAGTTTCACCCCGAAGTCGTGATCTTCGATGTTGGGGCGCATCTTCACTTCCTTGATGTCCACCAGCCTCTGTTTCCGCCGGGCCTCCCGCTCCCGCTTGCTCTGCTCGTACTTGAACTTGCCGTAGTCGAGGATGCGGCAGACGGGGGGCCTGGCGGTGGGCGCCACCTCCACAAGGTCCAGGGCCCGTTCATAGGCGATCCTGAGGGCCTCCCGCAGAGGTACTATGCCCACCTGGGCCCCGCTGACGTCAATCAGTCTGACCTCCCGGGCCCGGATCGCCTCGTTGACCCGAAACTCTCTGGTTATCCGGCGTCACCTCCCGGCACCTGGATTGCAAACAGAGAGCGAGTGAAGCCCTCACCCGCTCTAAGGCCTGACCTATGAAGCGTCAGTCCACTGACCTTACCGGCAGCGCTATGGGGCGCTGGAGAGCCGCCCCCCTGGGGGCGCCGTAAGGTGAGAAGCGGACGGCTTCTGCTTGCCACTGACTGCCGCCCATAGTATAGCACAGGGGGCGTAGGGCCGTCAATCCTCGGGGGGAACGGTGTGAGTCAAGAGGTTCGTGGCGAACGACTGTTCGGGCTCGCTCCTGGGGTTTTGGGGCCGATCAGGGTGGGCAGCCTACGGGCTCAATGGCCCGGGGCTGGTGATCGACCCCGTGATTGGACACGAGGGTCCCGTTAGCTCTCACGTCTCAGACCCCTTTCGTCAGGCTGGGCACTAAAGCGCTTGCGGGTGGCTTATGTCCCGGAACAGCGGGGCCAGGCCCTTCATGCTGCCGTCCAGCGCCGGGAAGTGCGCCTGGCGGACGCCCAGCCTGCCCCTGCCCACCACCTCAGGCACCTGCCCGGCGGCAAGACCCCGCCGGGGCTCAGGCTCAGCCTCAAGTTCCGCCGCCAGCCCGGTGAGCCTTGTAGCCAGGGTGCCGTCGAACAGGCTGTCGAGTAAAGGCAGCAGGGCCGAAAGGCCGGGGATGGACCACGACCGGCCGCCGATGCGGGCCTTGTAACGCTTTATGTGCGACTCGGCCACGCCCAACCCCCGCCACTGTGAAGGCACCTTGTGCCCCGCCTTCCTCAGCCGCACCCGGTAGTCCACCATGCTTTCGCCTTCCCGGGCCACGGTCTGGGCCAGGGCGGCCAGCCGCTCCCGCTGTGGCCCAGGCGGGGTTTGACTCAACCCGCAGGCCACCGCCTGGCTTAAACCCGCCACGTCGCCAGCGCCCAACGCCCTGCGCGCCGCCCTCCACAGGTCGGGCAGGTGCCTGAACGCCTCGGCCACCGCCCTGGCCACGTGAAACCGGTCCACCTGGTAGATCACCCTGTCCAGGCAGCGCACCAGCACCCGGATCCAGCCCGCCTGGTCACCACACGCCACCACCAGCGCCCTGCCGGTGCAGACCGCGGCCAAAAACCGACGCACTCTCCGGCCCAGCTCCTCCGCACCCCCAAGGGTAGAGAAGTGACGCGCGCCCACCAGCCGGAAGTCGCTCTTTTCCCGCCGGGGCTGCCGCACCGCCCACCCCCGGTGCACTACCGCCATCTTCACCTCCTGCTGGCCCCCGCCCTGCAGGGGGGCGAAAAAGCCGTCGGCGGCCACAAACATCCTCTCCGACCGCCCCTCACCCCCACACCCCGCCGCCTCAGCACCTACCCTCGGCCCCCGCTTCAGCACCTGCTGCCTTATCCCCTCATGACTCATAACCGGCTGCCCCGCCAGCTCCCTCACCCGGTCACGCGCCGCCCGGTACGACGGACCCTTTACCGCCGCGAACACCGCCGCCTCCGCCAGCCCCTCGCTCACCCTCCGATACGGCGCCAGCCCCATCACCTGGTCCAGCAGGTACACCGACTCCCCCGTCTCCAGGTCCACGTACCGCCGACGCTGAAAAGAAATCGCCCCTACCCGCGTACTCCAACTGCCGCCTATCCTTCCCCACCACCCGGTACCGCCCGCTGGCCGATACCATCAGGTGCAACTCCTCGTCCCCGTCCACAAGGACTTTCTCCAGCCACTGCCGAATCCCATCGCTGAGTACCTCGCAACCTACCTGCTCCAACAGATTAAGCTGGAACAGCCCCCGATCCAGCAGGTCCCTTACCAGTCCACTCATGGGAAGAGAGGCCTCCTCGCTCTGGGGTTTTGTCGTGCTCAATACCCTTCAAGAGCGAGCCCCCTCTTCCCTCTTTTTCACCCCCAGCCATCACCTTCCACCACGAACAATTTTACTCACATGGGGAAATCGCCGCGCCCCCGACCAGGCTCAGCCCCCGCCTCCCGCCTCAGGATCTCCCGGGCCACGTGCACCCCCGACGCCGAGGCCTGCACCAGGCCCCGCGTCACCCCGGCCCCGTCCCCGGCCGCAAACAGGTTCTCCACCTGGGTCTCCAGCGCCGGACTGAGCTGGGGCCGCGCCGAGTAGAACTTCACCTCGACACCGTAGAGCAGGGTGTGCCGCGAGTACACGCCGGGGGTGATCTTGTCCATAGCCTGCAGCATCTCCAGCAGGCTGGTGAGGTGGCGGTAGGGCAGCACCAGGCTGAGGTCGCCGGCCGTGGCCTGCTCCAGGCTGGGCCGCAACAGCCCCTTCTGAATGCGCTTGGGGCTGGACCGGCGCCCGGCCAGCAGGTCCCCCAGCCTCTGCACCAGAACCCCGCCCCCCAGCATGTTGGCTAAAGACGCGATGTAGCGCCCGTAGGTGAGCGGCTCCCGGAACGGCTCGGTAAACGTCTTGGAGACCAGCAGGGCGAAGTTGGTGAGGTCGGTCTTGCGCTCCGCATAGCTATGGCCGTTCACGGTGAGCAGGCCCTGGTTGTTCTCCACCACCACTTCGCCATAGGGGCACATGCAGAACGTCCGAACCTGGTCGTCGAACGTCCGGGAGTAGTAGACCAGCTTGGACTCGTAAAGGGGCCCGGTGAGCGGTTCCATGACCACCGCCGGCACCTCCACCCGGAGGCCGATGTCCACCGGGTTGTTGGCCAGGCTGAGCCCGAGCCGGCGGGCCTCACCGACGAACCACTCCGCCCCCTCCCGGCCCGGCGCCACCACCACGTACCGGGCCCGCACCCGCCCCCCGTCGTCCAGCCTCACCCCACACGCCCGGCCACCCTCGACCAGGAGCTCGGCCACGGGGGTGGAGGTGGCGATGTCGACCCGCCCCTTGAGCTCCTCGTGCATGCGTTCTACCACGCCGGCGCAGCGCTCCGTGCCGAGGTGCCGCACCCGCGCCGGGATGAGCTTCAGGTCGGCGGTCGCCGCCCGGCGCATCAGCTCGCGGGTCACCTCGGGGTCGGCCCCGAACAGCGTGTCCGAGGCGCCAAAGCGCAAATACACCGAGTCCACGTGCTGGATCAGAGCCTCAAGGGCGGGCCGGTCCACAAACTCGCCCAGGTGTCCTCCGATATCCGGGGACAGCGTGAGCTTGCCGTCACTCATGGCGCCGGCCCCGCCCCAGCCGCAGAGAAGGAAGCAGGGGCGGCAGCGGGAGCACGGCCCCTCGCGGGACTGCAGCGGGCAGCGCCGGTCGGATATGTCGCTGCCCTTCTCCAGCATGAGGACGCCCAGGCCCGGCCGACCCCAGGCCAGCTCCAGGGCGGTGAAAATGCCCGCCGGGCCCGCCCCGACGACCACCACATCATAGCTTTCCCTCACCGCGCTCACCTCCCCGGCCCGCTGCAGGCCGCGCCGCAGCGTTATCCCGGCACAGGCGGCCCCAGCCAGAATGGGGTGGTGGGAAGGCTGCAGACGGAGGAGGCCGCCCGGGTACGTAGAGGAGCACCTGCTACCGGAGCCCTACTCCACCTCGACCGCCCGCCGCTTCTTCTCGAAGCTGAAGAACCGGGCCACCTCCCGGAGGAAGACCAGGTTGACCGAGTCGGTGGGGCCATTGCGCTGCTTGGCCACGATGATCTCGGCAAGCCGGTTGCGCTCCTCGGGCGGCGCCTTGGGGTCGAAGTGGATGAAGATCACCACGTCGGCATCCTGCTCTATGGCCCCCGACTCCCTGAGGTCAGAAAGCTGCGGCCGCCGTCCCTCGCGCTGCTCCACCGCCCGGCTGAGCTGGCTTAGGGCCAGGACGGGGATGGATAGCTCCCGGGCCAGGGCCTTGAGCGCCCTGGTGATCTCGGATATCTCCTGCTGGCGGCTCTCGGCCCGGCCCCGGGTGTGCATGAGCTGCAGGTAGTCCACCACCACCAGGCCCACGCGGTGCTCCGCCTTAAGCCGCCGCGCCCGGGCGCGAAGCTCCATCACGGAAAGGTTAGGGGTGTCGTCGACGAAGACGGGGGCCTCGCTCAGCCGTCCCAGGGCCCGAGAGAGCTTGGGCCAGTCCTCATCCCGGAGGTAGCCGGTGCGCAGCCGGTGGCCCTCCACCTGGGCCTCGGCGCAGAGCATCCTCAGCGCCACCTGCTGCCTGGCCATCTCCAGGCTGAATATGGCCACGGGGATGCGGGAAACCACGGCGGCGTGGGCGGCGATGTTGAGGGAGAGCGTGGTCTTGCCCATGGCAGGCCGCGCCGCCAGAACGATTAGCTCAGACGGCTGAAGCCCGCTGGTCAGCTCGTCGAGGTCGGGGAAGCCGGTGGGGACCCCTATGGCCTTGCCCTTGTTCTCGTAGAGGTACTCGAGCCGCTCGAAGGTCTCCACCAGCACGGCCTTGAGCGGGGAGAACCCGGGGGACTTGAGCCTCTGGGAGATGCTGAACACGCCCTGCTCGGCCTCGTCGAGGAGCTCCTCCACCTCGCCGGCTCCCTCGTACGCCCGGGCCGCGATGGCCGTCGCCACCTGGATCAGCCGCCGCAGCACCGACTTTTCGCCTACGATTCGGGCATAGTGCTCGACGTTCGCGGCGGTGGGCACGGCGTTGGCCAGGCTGGTGAGGTAGCTGGCGCCGCCCACGGCCTCAAGCTGGCCCAGGCGCCGGAGTTCCTCCGTCACGGTGACCAGGTCCGCCGCCTCGCCGCGGTCGACGAGGGAGGCTATGGCGCGGAAGATGACGCGGTGGGCCTCCCGGTAGAAGTCGTCCGGCCCCACCAGGTCGGCGGCCTTTATCACCGCCTCCTTCTCCAGCAGCATCGCTCCCAGGACCGACTGCTCGGCCTCCAGGCTCTGAGGAGGGAGCCTCTCCACCAGCGTGCTCACCCCGACCCCCCCTCTTAAGCCCCCGGGCCGGGGGCCCACGGCAGGGACGCGGCGGGGGCGCCCCCGGCCAGGGCGTGGCGCAGGAGGTCCCTGACCTCGGACGCGTAGAGTAGCTCGATCCCCCTCACCCCCGCCAGCTCCCGCGAGGCCTCGGCGGGCAGCACCAGGGCCCTCATGCCCGCCTGCTTGGCGCCGTAAATCTTCTCGTATATCCCGCCAACCGGCTTTACCCTGCCGCGGATGGACACCTCGCCGGTCACGGCCAGGTCCTGTCGGAGGGGAGAGCCGGTGACGGCGCTGTAAAGCGCCAGGAAGACCGCCGCCCCCGCCGAGGGACCGTCCACCCGGCCGCCGCCTACCAGGTTTATGTGAAGGTCGTAGTCGGACAGGTCCGAGCCGGTGAGCTGGCGGATGACAGAGGCGGCGTTGAACACGGAGTCGCGCGCCATGGTGCCCGCCGCTTCGTTGAAGCGGATCTGGCCCTTGCCCTTCTCTCGGGCGGGCAGGGCCACAGCCTCCACCTCCAGCACCGACCCCACGAAGCCCGCCACCCCCACCCCAAACGCCCGACCCACCTCGCACCCCTGCCGCGCCACCCGCGGCAGGTTGGGCGGCAGCCGGGAGTGCGAAATCGCCTCCCGGACCTCGGCCAGCCCGATGACCAGCGGGGGCAGGGGCGGCTCAGCGCCCCCGGGGCCGCCGGCGTCCGACGCCGCCCGACGCTCTCTGTCGATCCCGCCCGCGGCCAGGCTGGAGTGAAGCGCCAGGCCGTAAGCGTCGGCCAGAAGCCCGATGGCCTTGCGGGCCTCTATGGTGTACTCGCTGATGAGCTCCGGCACCCCCGGCTCCAGCCGGGAACCCAGCCGCCCCGCCGCCTCGGCGACGATCCGCTGGATGTCACCCGGGGTGAGCGGGTCGAAGAACACCTCGGCGCACCGGGAGCGGAGCGCCGGGTTAATCTCCTCGGGGTCGCGGGTGGTAGCGCCGATGAGCACGAAGTCGGCGGGCGCCCCCTCTTCGAACAGCTTGCGGATGTAGGCCGGCACGCCCTGGTCACCCGGGTCGTAGTAAGACGAGTCGTACGTCACCCGCTTGTCCTCCAGCACCTTGAGCAGCTTGTACTGCAGCAGCGGGTCTATCTCCCCGATCTCGTCGATGAACAGCACCCCGCCGTGGGCCTCGGTCACCAGGCCGGTCTTGGGCTCGGGCACCCCGCCGTCCGCAAGGTCCCGCCGCGCCCCCTGGTAAATGGGGTCGTGCACCGACCCCAGCAGCGGGTTGGTCACCTCCCGCGGATCCCAGCGCAGCGTGGCCCCATCCACCTCCACGAAGGGGGCTTGAGGAGGGAACGGGGAGCACCCCAGCCGCTGGGCCTCGGCCAGGACCAAGCGGGCGACCGTGGTCTTGCCTACCCCCGGAGGCCCGTAGAGCAGGATGTGCTGGGGGTAGGGGCAGCAGAGCTTGGCCATCACCGCCCGGATGGCCCGCTCCTGGCCCACCACCTGGTCCAGGGAGGACGGCCGCAGCGCCTCCATGGCCGAGCGGGAGAGGCGGACGGCCTCCAGCCGCCGGAGCCACTCCAGCTTCCTCTGGGTGTAAGGGTTCTCCGGCCCGGCGTCGTCCTTGAGGACCTGGAGCTTGATCTCTCTCAGGTAGTCCTCCTGGCGCTCCTGCATCTTCTCGGCAACCCGCCGCTCCAGCCGCTCCTCCAGCGACCTGCGGGCGATGAGATCCGCCACCTCCTCCTCCAGGTCGCTCAGCGCCTGGCCCAGGTCGGCCGGCGGGGCCTGCAGAGTGGGGTCCTCGTAGATCAGCTTCTGAAGGGCCAGGACCTGCTCCTCCAGCCGGCGGGACCGGATGCCGCGCAGCGCGCCGAGGCGGCCCGCCTTGAGCACCACGCGGTCGGCCCCGTAGACGTCGGTGAGTAGAGCGAAGAGCGCCCTGGCCCGGCGTCCCGCCTGGCGCCGGTCAAGGGCGTGCTGTGCCGTGCTGTCG
>JAIMBG010000034.1 GCA_023511555.1 Acetobacteraceae bacterium
CGGCGGCCCTGCGCCGGGCTGCCGCGGCCTGGCGCCGGCTCGACCTGGGGCCCCCGGCCGGCACAGGCGCCCCGCCGGGCAGGGTCGGGGCGGAGAGGGCGTCCCGCGGGCAGGCGGTATACGCCGTCTCAGGGAGCGACTTTGCGCTGGCCGGGGCGCTCTACGCCGCGCTGCGGGGCTCCCCTTTCCACCTCCTGGACGACCCCCTGGCTGCCCCGGGCGCGGCCCGCGCCGGCGGCCAGGGCACGATCACCCTGGCGGCCGACCCCGCCGACCTGACAGTCCACCTGTTCTTGGAGCTGCACCGGTTCATGATGGAGGAGGGGGGCCTTTACGGCCGCACCTTCGGTATCGTCACCGGGTACACCCTGGCCGAGTGCCTCCGCCTGGTGGCCCGGCTGGCCGAGGCGGCGCCGCCGTGGCCCACCACCTACCTGCTCCTGCGCGACACCGACCGCGGCGTGCCGTGCTCGGACCCCGGGGTGGTGATCACCACGCGGCAGGACACGCTCACCGCCCGCGTGCGGGAGCTGAGCGACCGCGGCATCGGCATCTTGAGCATGATCATCAACGGGGTCAACACCTACCTCTACCTCAGCGACGGCCGGCTGTGCTGCGGCCTGCCCCGGTCCGAGCGGCACCCGGTGCCGCGCCTGGAGATCCCCGACCTGCGGGCGAACCACGTGTTCTTGAACACCTGCAGCTCGGTCCTCTTCGACCAGTGGGACGGCCGGCGCGAGGCCAACGCGGTGCACAGCTTCCTGGCCGGCCACGCCCGCAGCGTCGTGGCCGGTTACCGGGTGAAGCTGGCGGTGGCTGGCGAGGCGGCGCTTTACGCCTCGCTGTGCCGCGCCGGCCTGCCCCTGGGCCAGGTGGCGCGGCTGCTCAACGTTAACTACCGGCACATGCCCTATGACTGGCCCATATACATGCTGCTCGGCGACCCTGAGGAGCGCGCCGCAGGCCGGGAGGGGTGCGGCGGCGAGCCCGAGGAGCACGGCGGAAGCCGGGAGGCGCACGGCGGCCGGGGGTTCGAGGAGGGCGAACCGCTGCCCGGCAGTCCTTACGGCCGCCGGTTCAAGCCGGCCGCTGGCCACTTCGTTCAGTGCCGCCTGCCCCTGCCGGCCCCGCCGCCCGGCGCGGGCGGGGCGCCGGGCCCGGAGGCCGCGGGCCCCCGCGTGTTCGTGCGCTGCCTCGACGCCCGGCCGCACCCCCGCGACCTCTACTACACCGCCGCCCCCGGCGGCCGGGGCGCCGCCGAGGTGCTGCTCTACTCATGGGAGCCGCTCGCCTTCGAGCGCCTGGACCTCGAGGCCTCGTGGGAGCCGGCCGTTTCCGCCGCCGCCGTGCGCTGGCTGGAACGGTGCGTCGCCAACATCCGCAGGCTCTATCTTTACCGGCTGTGGAACTCCCAGGTCAAGGGCCGCGCCCTCAACCTCGACAACCACCTCCAGGGGCTCAACCGCATCCTGGCCGAGAGCCGCTACGACGCCCTGGCCCACTCCCGGGCCAGGAGGAAGTTCGAACAGGCGCGGCAGTACATACGTGAGATCAGCGAGTTTGCCTGCCGCATCCTGGTGGACCGCGGCGAGCACGCCCTGGTGGGGAGCTACGGCGAGCATGCCGACGTGGTGGCCGCCTGGGTCGGCGGGCTGGGCGGCGGGTCGGACGGCCCGGAGGGGGTCCGCTGTCCGTACTGCGGGCTTCCGGCCTTCGTCAAGCGGTTTGCCTTCCCCGTCGAGCCTGGGGCCGACCGGTACCTCGCCACCTGCAGCCGCCATCTCCTCCTTCTGGACCGCCCGGCTCAGGGACGCGAGTTCAGCTACAATCCCGCGGTGCGCGTCTTCCGCCGGGGCGAGAGGCGGGTGGGCTGCCGCATCAGCTTCCGCAACGAGCTGGACGTGCCCGCCAGCGGGCACGCGTTTATCCGCGTCCGCAAGGTGGACAACGTGCTCGACAACCCGCTGTGGCGCGAATTCGTCATCACCCCGGCGACGCTGGCCTTCGATGTAGGGCCTGGCGAGGAAGGGCGGTGGGACCTCACCGTAGAGGTGCCGGCGCCGCGCCGGAGCGAGGCCGGAGGGGTGCCGGCGGAGGCGCGCAGCTTCCTGCTCAACGCCTACGTGCTGTCCAACCTGGACGTCTTCTGGGTGCAGGCGCCCATAGTGCTGGCCGAGCTGGAAGAGGAGTGAGCGCCGTCCTGTCCCGGCGCACCGCCGAACCCTCTCCCGGACCGGCAGGTCTTCCGCCCCGTCGCCGCGAAGACTAGGGCTGGCCGGCCCGTGAGTCGCCGGGTTGCCCCTGCGCCCCGGAGTCGTGGGCGGGGTGGCGGCTGCCGGGGGTGCTCCGCGGTGCGGGGTGTGGAGGAGCCGGAGGGCGGTGGGCGGGAGGCGGGAGGTGGAGGGCGTGGCGGACTTCATGCAGGCCCCGGTTGCCGGCCGCGTGGTGGCGGTGTGCTTCAGCCGGCGCCGCGGCACGGCCAAGCGGGATCGAGGGCGGGGGAGGCTGGAGGTGGGCGTCGGCCTGCAGGGGGATGCCCATGCCGGGCCGGGCCACCGCCAGGTGAGCCTGCTCGCCAGGGAGAGCATCGCTAAGATGGAGGCGCGCGGGCTGCGGCTTCGGCCGGGCTCTTTCGGGGAGAACCTCACTACTGAGGGCGTGGACATCCCGGGTCTCAAGGTGGGCGACCGGCTGGCCGTGGGGGACTCGGCGGTGCTCGAGGTGACCCAGGTGGGCAAGGAGTGCCACGCCCGCTGCGCCATCTACTATAAGGCCGGGGACTGCATCATGCCCAGGGAGGGCGTGTTCTGCCGGGTCATAGAGCCGGGTGAGGTTAGGCGTGGAGACCCCATCTGGATCCTGAGCCCCGCCGGCATAAGCCCCGTCGCCTGAGGGCCGCCTGAGGAGCAGCGGGCCGCGGGACGGTTGCGGTCTGCGCGGACCCGTGCGTCTCCGCCGGAAGGCCTTTTGGCCTCCAGGCCTGCAGCCGTGCCTTCGCGCTTGAGCCCCTCGCGCTGAGCCCGTCCCGGGACGCACCGGCGCCTGGAGCAGAGAGCGCCGCCCACTCCTGCCCGCCATCCGCAGGATCGACGGACGGCCGAGCCGCCCACTCCTGCCCGCCACCCGCGGGTCGCCGGCAGGGTTTTGGGCCCTATGCCGCGAAGATTATGGGCCGGTGACAGGGGCCAGGGGTGGCGGAAAGACCGGAAGGGGGTGAGAGCGTGAAGACCAGGGAGAGCCGGGCGGAGCCGGCCGGCGGCACGCCGGCGGGCCAGGTCGCCGAGTGCGAGCGCAAGGCGCGCTTCAGCACCGTCTCCGACCTCCCCATCCGCCGGGTCTACCGCCCCCAGGACATCGCGGGGCTGGACTACGAGCGGGACCTGGGCGACCCCGGGTGCTTCCCGTTCGTGCGCGGCGTGCACGAGACCATGTATCGGGGCCGGCTGTGGACCATGAGGGAGTTCGCGGGCTTCGGCACCGCCGAGGAGTCCAACGCCCGCTACAAGTACCTCCTGGAGCACGGCCAGACGGGGCTCAGCGTGGCCTTCGACATGCCCACCATCATGGGCTACGACTCCGACCACCCCCGGGCCGAGGGCGAGGTGGGCAAGATCGGCGTGGCGGTGGACACGCTCGCCGACATGGAGACCCTGTTCTCCGGCATACCGCTGGACCAGGTGACCACCTCCATGACCATAAACGGCCCGGCGGCGGTTCTGTGGGCCATGTATCTGGTCGTGGCGGAAAAGCAGGGCGCGTCCTGGCAGAAGATATCGGGCACCATCCAGAACGACATCCTAAAGGAGTACATAGCCCAGAAGTCCTACATCTTCCCGCCGCGGCCGTCGATGCGCATCATCACCGACATCTTCGCCTTCGGCTCCAAGAACGTCCCGCGCTGGAACACCATCAGCATCTCGGGCTACCACATCAGGGAGGCGGGGTCGACCGCCGCCCAGGAGCTGGCGTTCACCCTGGCCGACGGCATGGCCTACGTCGAGGCGGGGATCGCGGCGGGGCTGGACGTGGACGAGTTCGCCCCGCGGCTCTCCTTCTTTTTCAACGCCCACAACGACCTGTTCGAGGAGGTGGCCAAGTACCGGGCGGCGCGCCGCATCTGGGCCCGGGTCATGAGGGAGAAGTACGGGGCCAAGAACCCCAGGTCGTGGCTGTTGCGCTTTCACACCCAGACGGCGGGCTGCTCGCTGACCGCCCAGCAGCCGCACAACAACATCGTCCGCACCGCCATTCAGGCGCTGGCCGCGGTGCTGGGCGGGACGCAGTCGCTCCACACCAACTCCATGGACGAAGCCTGGGCCGTGCCGTCCGAGCAGGCGGTGACCATCGCGCTCCGCACCCAGCAGATCCTGGCCGAGGAGTCGGGCGTGGCCAACACCGTCGACCCGCTGGGCGGCTCCTACTTCGTGGAGGCGCTGACCAACGAGCTGGAGGCCCAGGCCCAGGCCTACTTCAAGCAGATCGAGGCGCTCGGCGGCGTGGTGGCGGCCATTGAGCAGGGATTCTTCCAGCGGGAGATCGCAGACTCGGCCTACCGCTACCAGCTCCAGATCGAGAGGGGCGAGAAGGTGGTGGTGGGCGTAAACCGCTACCGGATGGAGGAGGAGCTCAGCATCCCGCTGCTCAGAGTGGACCCCGCCGTGGCCGAGCGCCAGGTGGCCAGGCTCAACCGGGTGAGGCAGGAGCGCGACGGCGCCCGGGTCCGGGCCGCCCTGGACCGGGTGTCGAAGGCCGCGGAGGGCACGGACAACCTCATGCCCTTCATCCTGGAGGCGGTGCGGGCCTACGCCAGCCTGGGGGAGATCATGGACGCGCTGCGCCGCGTCTTCGGCGAGTACCGGGAGCGGCCGGTGTTCTGACGCCCGGTGCGGGCCGGGGAGGGGAGGTGGGGTGCCTTGGAAGGCAAGATCCGGGTGCTGGTGGCCAAGCCCGGCCTGGACGGCCACGACCGGGGGGCCAAGGTGGTGGCCAGGGCCCTCCGCGACGCGGGGTTCGAGGTGGTCTACACCGGGCTCCACCAGACGCCGGACCAGATCGCGGAGGCGGTCATCCAGGAGGACGTGGACGTGGTGGGGCTCAGCATCCTATCTGGGGCCCACAACACCCTGGTGCCCAGGGTCATCGAGCTGGTGAAGAAGAAGGGCGGCCGGCAGGACCTGCTCTACCTGGTGGGCGGCATCGTCCCTCGCGAGGACGTGGACTACCTTAGGGCCGCCGGCGTGAGCGAGGTGTTCGGGCCCGGGACCCCCACCGAGGACATCGTCGCCTACATACGCCAGCACGCCAAGGGGTAGGGCCATGGACGTCCCAAGCTGGGTGGAGAGGCTGGCCCGGGGAGACAAGGCCGCCCTGGCCCGGGCCATCACCCTGGTGGAGAACCGGGCCCCGGGCGCCCGCGAGCTGGTGCGGCAGGCGTTCCTGCGCGGCGGCTCCAGCCTGGTGGTGGGGCTCACCGGGCCGCCCGGGGTGGGCAAGAGCACCCTGGCCTCGGGCCTGGCCCGGGCCTTTTTGGGCCGGGGCCGGCGGGTAGGGGTGCTGGCCGTGGATCCCACCAGCCCCTTCAGCGGCGGCGCCATCCTGGGCGACCGCATCCGCATGCAGGAGGCGGCCGGCGAGCCCGGGGTTTTCATCCGCAGCCTGGCCACCCGGGGGCATGCGGGCGGGCTCTGCCGGGCCATAGGCGACTCCATCCGCCTCCTGGAGGCGGCGGGGTTCGACCCCATCCTGGTGGAGACGGTGGGGGCGGGCCAGGGCGAGGTGGAGGTGATGCGGTACGCCGACACCGTACTGGTCCTGCTCATGCCCGGCCTCGGCGACGACATCCAGGCGATCAAGGCCGGCATCCTGGAGATAGGCGACGTGTTCGTGGTGAACAAGGCCGACCTGCCGGGGGCGGACCGCATGGTGCGGACGCTGGAGCTCCTGCTGGAGCTGAAGCCGCTTCCCCCCGGGACATGGCGGCCGCCGGTGCTCGCCGTGGTGGCCCGCGACATGGTGGGGGTGGAGGAACTCACCCAGGCCATACTCGACCACGCCGGCCACCTCAAGGGCAGCGGGGGCTGGGAGGCGCGGCGGGCGGCACAGGCCGAGGCGGAGCTGGGGGATGCCCTTCAGGAGCAACTCCTGGGCGCGGTGGTGGGGCGGGCGAAGGAGGCCGGGGAGTGGGGGCGGGCGGCCGCCCGCATCCGGGAGCGGCAGTCGGACCCCTACACTGAGGCCTGGGCGCTGGTAGAGCGCTTCGGCCCGGGGCTTTCAGCCCCGCACGCGCCTGAGGACTGAAGACAGTCGCACGAGAGGGGGCCAAGCGGTGGATTTTCAGTTGACCGAGGAGCAGAAGGCGGTCCGCGACGCCATTTCCAAGTTTGCCGCGGAGAAGGTCGCCCCGGGGGCGCTGGACAGGGACCGTACCGGGGAGTTCCCCTGGGAGGTGCTGCGGGGGCTTGCCGAGCAGGGCTACCTGGGCATGACGCTCCCGCCGGAGTACGGCGGGGCCGGGGCCGACTGGGTGAGCTACGCGATCTGCGTGGAGGAGAT
This sequence comes from Acetobacteraceae bacterium, assembly GCA_023511555.1. GTDB lineage: Bacteria > Bacillota > Sulfobacillia > JAIMBG01 > JAIMBG01 > JAIMBG01. Next base: position 6,553 of record JAIMBG010000034.1, read on the forward strand.
CTCGCGGGCCTGCGCGTCTTGCGGGGTCATCTACGAGGTGCACAACTCCCTCCACGCCGACGCCATCTACCACCACGGCACCGAGGAGCAGAGGCGGCGCTTCCTCCCCGATCTCATTTCGGGCAAGAAGCTGGGCGCGTTCGCGCTCACGGAGCCCGGTGCGGGGTCGGACGCCGGGGGGCTTAAGTCCACGGCGGAGCTTAAGGGCGACCGCTACATCCTCAACGGCCGCAAGTGCTTCATCACCTCGGGCGGCAAGGCCGACGAGTACATAGTCTTCGCCCTCACCGACAAGAGTAAGGGCACCAAGGGGATATCCGCCTTCGTGGTGGATAAGAGCTTCCCGGGCATCTCCTTCGGCGAGCCCGAGGACAAGCTGGGGATCAGGGCCTCCTGCACCGCCGACGTGATCCTGGAGGACTGCCCCGTGCCGGTGGAGAACCGGCTGGGCAACGAGGGCGACGGGCTCAAGATAGCCCTGAGCACCCTGGACGGGGGGCGGGTGGGCATCGCCTGCCAGGCCGTGGGCATCGCCCAGGCTGCCTTCGACGCCGCGCTGGCCTACTCCAAGGAGCGGCAGCAGTTCGGCCGGCCCATTTCGGAGTTTCAGGCCATCCAGTGGATGCTGGCGGACATGGCCACCGACATTGAGGCGGCTCGGCTTCTGGCCTACCGGGCGGCGTACCTCAGGGGGACCGGCCAGCGGGCGTCGAAAGAGATCGCCATGGCCAAGCTGTTCGCCTCCCGGGCGGCGGTAAAGCACACCGCCAACGCCATCCAGATTCACGGCGGCTACGGCTACATGCGGGACTACAAGGTGGAGCGGCTGTTCCGGGACGCCAAGATCACCGAGATCTACGAGGGAACCTCCGAGGTCATGCGCATGGTCATCGCCGGGGCGCTGCTCAAGTGAGTCCGGGGCGGCCCGGGATAGAACCGGGCCGCCTGCGGCAGGCTGTGGCGCGGCGGCCTGGCTCCCCGCGGGGTCTCCGGCCGGCGCCCTGGCTGCCTGGGCCCGCAGCGCACCGCCGGAGGTGCCGATGAGTGCCGCAGTGGCTGGTGCGAGTTGTGGTCCCCACCCCGTTCGGAGTGGGGCCGGTGAACGTGTACCTCCTGCCCGGGCCGCCGGTGACGCTGGTGGACGCGGGGCCCGACACGCCGCAGGCGCTCTCTGCCCTGGAGTCGGCCCTGGCCGGGCAGGGGCTCGGGGTCAGGGACGTGGAGCGGGTGCTGCTCACCCACACCCACCCCGACCACGCCGGGCTGGCGGGGCGGCTGGAGGAGCTGGGCGCCGCAGTGTACCTTCACCCCGCCGACGCGCACCGGCTGGCCCCGGGGGGGCTGAGCCTTGCGCCGCGGGTGCCGCTGCTCAGGTGGGCCGGGGTGCCGGAGGTTGAGATAGAGCGGCTCCGGCGCCAGGCGGAGCGCAACCAGGGCTTTGTGAGGCCGGCGGGGAGACCGCGTCCGCTGGAACCCGGGCAGGCGGTGGAGTTTGAGGGATTCAGGCTGAAGGTGCTTCACACCCCCGGCCACTCCCTGGGCCACCTCTGCTTCTGGGGCGGACCGGGGCAGCCGGAGCTGCTCGCCGGCGACTGCCTTCTGCCCCGGATCAGCCCCAATCCCCTGCTGGAGCTGGCCGACGCCGGGGGGAGGGGGGGCGGGGGCGGCCTGGGAGCGGCTGAGGGACGGGATATGCTCTCGGGCAGTGGCTTAGGCGCGGTGGCCGGGGAGGCGCCCGCCGCGGGCGGCGATGGCGCTCAGCCTCCGCCGCGCCGCTACCCCAGCCTGGAGCGGTACCTGGTGAGCCTGGAGGGGCTCTTCGGCCTGGAGGTGGACCGGGTCCACCCCGGCCACGGCGAGCCGTTCTGCGACCACCGGCGGGCCATCGCCGCCCTGCGCTGGCACCACTGGGCCCGGCTCAGGCGGCTGGCGAGGTTCTTGGGGTCGGAGCCCAGGTCGCCTTGGGAGCTGGCGGACCGGCTCTTCCCCGGTGTCGGGGGCTGGGAGAGGTTCCTGGCGGTCTCAGAGGTAGTGGCGCACCTGAGCCTGCTGGCACACGAAGGCAGGGCGCTGGAGGAAATCGGGGGCGACGGGGTGGTACGCTATAGGCGGCCCGCCTCCGGCGGGCCGGGCAAGAAGGGGCAGGCGGTGAGGAGGGAAAGCCATGACAGGGAAGGCAGTTAAGGGTGGAGGGCTGAAGGCCCCGGCCGCGTTCGCCAAAAACGGAGCCGGCCCGGCTGCCGCGCGCCGGCTGAGGCACTTTGCCCTGGCGGTCGCGCCCCACCTTCCGGGCCCGGACCCGGCGGCTTGTGAGGGGTGCGCGGTCTCCTGCCAGTCGGCCTGCAAGACCTCCTGCACCGTGGGCAACCAGCCTTGCGAGCGGCTGGAGGCCCGGGGCGGGGCGCCGGAGCGGCTGGGGCGTCTTGGCCGGTGAGGGAGGAGGCTTGAGCCGGCGGGACGGGGCGGGGGGGCGGGGGCGGGCGAGGGATGAAGCCCGCACCGCCCCGGGGACTCAGCGGCGGCAGGCCGCCGGCGTGCACCGGTTCCGGGTGGCGGGCCGCCGCTTCCTGCTGGACGTGGGCACCGGCGCGCTGTTCGGCTTAAGCCTCGCGGCCTGGAGGGCGGCGGGGCGGCTTCTCGCCGGGGCCGAAGCGGGCCGGGGTGGGGCGGGCGGCGGACAGGGCGGGCGGTGCGGCGGCCCGGGCGGGGTGGGGGGCAGCCCTCTACCGCGGGCGGGCGGGGGACCCGCTCGGGGTGCGGCTGCAGAGCTTCACTGGCTCATCCGGGAGGGGCTGATACTCTCTCCCCAGCCCCAGCCGCCGAAGGGCGCCGCCCCCCGGCCGGGGCTGAGGGCCCTCTGCCTCAACCTGGCCGCGGCCTGCAACCTCCGCTGCACCTACTGCTTCGCCCAGGGGCAGTTCGAGGCCCCGGGGCCGAAGCTTATGCCCCGGGAGGTGGCGGAGCGGGCCATAGACTTTCTCCTGGAGAACTCCGGCCCCGACCCGGGGGTGGAGATCGACTTCTTCGGCGGGGAGCCGCTGCTCAACCTGGAGGTGCTCCAGGCAGCCGTTTCCTATGCCCTGCGACGGGGCCGCGAGGCCGGCAAGCGGTTCCGCTTCACCGTGACGACCAACGGGCTCCTGCTCACCCCCGAGGTGGGCCGCTACCTCGACGAGGCCATGCACAACGTGGTGTTGAGCCTCGACGGCCGCCCCCGGGTCCACGACGCCCATCGGCGGCTTCCCGACGGGAGCGGGAGCTTCAGCCGGGTCTTCCCCAACCTGCGCCGCTTCGTGGCCCAGCGCGGCCAGAGGGACTACTGGGTGCGTGGCACCTACACCTCGCTCAACCGGGACTTTTCCCGGGACGCGCTGTTTCTGGCCAGGGCCGGCTTCGCCCACGTCTCCCTGGAGCCGGTGGTGGCCGCGGCGTCCGATCCCCTGGCGCTCAGGCCGGAGCACCTCCCCCGGCTCAGGGCGGAGTACGACCGGCTGGCGCGGGCCTGCCTGAGCAGGGCCCGGGCGGGCCGACCGTTTGAGTTCTTCCACTTCCGCGTCGACCGGGAGCGGGGCCCCTGCCTGGCCCGCCGCGCCGGCGGCTGCGGTGCGGGGCGCGACTACCTGGCCGTCTCCCCCGAAGGCGGGCTCTACCCCTGCCACCAGTTCATCGGGCGGCCGGGGTTCCGCCTGGGCGACGTGTACCGGGGGCTTCAGCCCGGCCCGGTCCGCGACTACTTCGCCGCTGTCACCATCTACTCGAAGCCCGCCTGCTCCCAGTGCTGGGGCCGGTTCTACTGCGGCGGGGGCTGCCACGCTAACGCGCATTTGCTCACTGGCGACCTTTCCACCCCCGATCCCTTGGGATGTCGGCTGTTCCTGGCCCGGCTGGAGCGGGCGCTGTACCTGGCGGCGGAGGTGCCGCGGGGTAGAGGAGTGCGGCGCGTCGCGGCGGGGGGCGCGGCGGGTGGCGCCCTGGGCGGCAGTTCGGTGGACGGCGGTGGGGCGGTCGGCAGTTCGGCCGACGGCGGTGGGGCGGTCGGCGGCCCGACGCCGGGGGTGCCGCGGCCCCGCGGAGAGGAGGGGGCGGGGTGAGCCGCCTGTGGGAGCCAGGGGCGCCTGGGGCGGCCGGGGTGGAGTCCGGGCCCTCTGAAGGCCGCGGTTCGGGTCCCATCCTGGCGGTGGACGTGGGGGCGGGGACCCAGGACGTCCTGCTCTACCAGCCGGGCCTTCCCCTGGAGGGCTCGGTGCAGCTCGTCCTTCCCGCCCCGACCCAGGTGGCGGCCCGCCGCATCCGGCGGGCGGCCCGGGGGCGCCGCGCCGTGTTTCTCTGCGGGGAGACGATGGGCGGGGGGGCGGTCACGGCGGCGGTGAAGGACCACCTGGCGCAGGGGCTTGAGGTCTACGCCACCCCGAGGGCCGCCCTCACCCTCCACAACGACCCCGCCCGGGTGGAGGCCATGGGGGTGAGGATCGTCGAGCAGGCCCCGCCGGGGACGGCGGTGGTTCCCAGCGGTGACCTGGACCTGGAGGCGCTCTCCGCCGCGCTGGCGCGCTTTGAGGTGGAGCTTCCCCAGCGCCTGGCGGTGGCGGTCCAGGACCACGGCTACTCCCCCGGCCAGAGCAACCGCCGCTTCAGGTTCGAGCGCTGGGCGGGGTTCATCCGGGGCGGGGGACGGCTCCTCGACCTCATCCAGGCCGACCCCCCGGAGTGCCTCCTCCGCATGAGGGCGGTGCAGAGGCAGGCGCCCGGCGCGCTGCTCATGGACACGGGGGCCGCCGCGCTTTGGGGGGCCCTGTGCGACCCCGTAGCCAGGGAGGCAGCGGCCGAAGAGGGCTTGGTGGCGCTTAATCTGGGGAACGCCCACCTGCTCGCCGCCCTGGTGCGGGACGGGAGGGTGTGGGGCGTCCTGGAGCACCACACCCGCCTGGTGGACCCGGCGCTCATCCCCGGCTGGGTGGAGAGGCTCAGGTCGGGGGAGGTGGACGGGGAGGAGGTCCTGGCCTCGGGCGGTCACGGGGCCTTCGTGCACCCGGATGTGGGGCGGTTGGGGTCGGGGGCGTTCCCCCTGGTGGCGGTCACCGGGCCCTTGCGGTCGCGGGCGGAGGGGGCGGGGTACCACCTGGCCTCGCCCTACGGCAACCAGATGCTCGCCGGGTGCTTTGGGCTGGTAGCGGCGGCGGTGGCGAGGGAGAGGGAGCTGGGATAGGGTGATAGAGGAAGGGGGGGAGCGCCGACGGGCTGCTCCAGCCCGCCAGGGCGCGCGCGGGGCGCGCGGCCTCGCAGCCGCGGGGCGGCCGCACGCGGCGCGGGATGCTTTACCGCCGCCCGGCGGCCACCGGCAGCCCACCGCGCTTCACGCTGGAAGGGAGGGGGCCTCATGTCGCCTGACCTTGCCTGGTGCCGAGAGCTTTTTCCCGCGCTGAGGCTGCGGGTGAACGGCCGCCCGGCGGCGTTCTTCGACGGGCCGGGGGGCACTCAGGTGCCCCAGGAGGTGCTCGACGCCGTGGCCGGCTACCTGATCGAGGCCAACGCCAACGCCCACGGCGAGTTTCTCACCAGCCGGAGGTCCGACGCCATCATCGAGGACGCCCGCCGCGCGGTGCTGAGGCTCCTGGGCGGCACCGGCGATCACGCGGTGGCGTTCGGCGCCAACATGACCACCCTCAACTTCTCGCTCTCCCGGGCGGTGGCCCGCGGCCTCCGGCCCGGAGACGAGGCAGTGATAACCGACCTCGACCACGAGGCCAACCGCGCCCCCTGGCTGGCCCTGGCCGAGCAGGGGGTGAAGGTGCGCTCCGTGCCCCTGGTACCCGCCGAGTGCCGCCTGGACATGGACGCGCTTGCGGCGGCCATAGGGCCCAGGACCCGCGTGGTGGCGGTGGGGTACGCCTCCAACGCCGTAGGCACGATAAACGATGTCCGGCGCGTCGTGGGCTGGGCCAGGGCCGTGGGGGCCCTGACGGTCATCGACGCCGTCCACTACGTGCCCCACGGGCCGGTCGACCTCGCCGACCTGGGGTGCGACTTCCTCCTCTTTTCTGCCTACAAGCTCTTCGGCCCCCACGTAGGCGTGCTCTGCGGCCGTCGCGAGGCGTTTTCCCGGCTCAGGACCGATAGGGTGAGGTGCCAGCTCGACACCCCGCCCCACCTCATCGAGACCGGCACGCTGAACCACGAGGGCATCGCCGGCACCGCAGCGGCGGTGAGGTTCGTGGCCCGGCTGGGGGGCTTTCCGGGGCCGGACCCCACCCGGGAGGAGATTCTCTCAGGCATGGAGGCCATCGCCGCCGCCGAGGCGGAGCTCGGGGCCCGCCTGGAGGCGGGGCTTACGGCCATCCCCGGCGTAACCCTTTATGGGCCCCCGGCCGGCTGCCCCCGCACCCCCACCTACTCCTTCACGGTGCGCGGCGTCCCCCCGCGGGAGGTGGCGAGGGAGCTGGGGGAGCAGGGCATCTTCGTCTGGGCGGGGCACTTCTACGCCCAGACCCTGGTCGAGGCCCTGGGCCTGGGCGAAAGCGGCGGGCTGGTCAGGGCCGGGCTCGCGCCGTACAACACGGCCGAGGAGGTCGACCGGCTGCTGGAGGCGGTGGAGGGTAAACACTCAGGCTACCCATTCCGCACCCGAGCTGGCAGATTCAGAACGCCTGCATCGGGCGGTTCTTCAGGACCCTGAAGGAAGGCGACGTCTGGCCCGAACTCTGCGACACGCTGGAGGAGGCCCGGCAGTCGATTGGCGAATAGGTCAGCTTCTATGACGGAGAGCGGCTACACTTGGCCCTTAGCCACCAAACCCCCCCAATCTTTGCCCGGACTGGCTTGTAACCGCCTGATCTGGTTGACAAACCGAGGTGCAGGACACCTAGCCCCAAGGCTGGTTAGGAGGCGTACATCTGCCTTCTCGAGGACGGAGCTCGCGCCTCTTTATGGCCGGCTGTGCTGCCCTCTGTCTCGCCGTTGCCTTCACCGTCCTCGCTGACAGGGCCGACGCCCAGTCGGGAGACTGTCCCCAGTGCCGCACCGGAAAGGCGCCCCAACAGTCGGCGCCCCTTGGTGAGCCCGTGCTGGCTCAGCTGCGGTCGACCGTGGAGCAGCACATGACGGCTGACACGGCAGCCCGCCTCCTGCCCGCGGAATGTTTCTGATCCCGACTGCGCTGGGGAGCCCGGCCCTGCCCCGAGGGCGGAGCCGTTTCTTAAATCAGGGGAACCAGGGGGCCCTCGAACTCAGGCAGTTTGTGATGTGAAGCCCGGGCACGGGGACGATCAGGGCCACCGGGGTGAACGGTGCGCCGCTGGCGGCCGGCATTCACGCCCCGCCTGTCTTGGGAGTCGAAGCGCAATCCGAACTTCGGGGTGTGGGTGGAGAGGGTGGTGGTCGGGACCTGGTGCGCACCTCTGCTCGGTAGCGCTCCGGTCACGCCACTTCGGCCCCAAGCTCCTCATCACCGGCCGAGCTCGGCCTCAGGCGTCACCTCAGAAGGCCACCGCCTTCTTGCCCCCTGGTCTTCGGACTACGAGCCTGGCACGATCACACTACGAACAAGGCCTTCGCCGACTGGGGTGACCTGCTCAGCGACACCGTCATAGCCACCCGCTATCCTCGCCCTCGTGCTCCAGTAGCCGCGTGCTATGGCCGATTAGGTCGTCTCCTGCGTTCTAATGCATCCTTCAGGTCATCAAGAGTGTGACTGTCTGTATATCGATCAAACGCCGCCTTACCGCCGGCGCCCAGAGTCCTTAAGCAGGGCCCGGCGCGCTGCGATCAAGAGGGAGATGAGGCGTTTTCAAGAGGCGGGCCCCAGGGTCACGATGGAAAGCCTCGCGTCCATGGCTGACAGGCTAGGCCCGCGCCTCGCTTATATCCATCCACCTGTGATGCCCCACCATCCACATCCGCGGCCCTTCCGGCCGCCCCTCCATCTCCCCGGCCAGCCCCTTGAGCCGCTCCACGTCCACCGGCTGCTTGAACCCCGCAAAGTCGTAGTGCACCGGGATGATGAGCCGCGGGCCGAGGCGGGATATGACCTCGGGGATGTCATCCACGGTGAGGGCGGGGAAGCACTCCACCTTCGTCGCCGGGTGCAGCATGGAGCCGGCGATGTTGAGGACGGCTACGTCCACCCTGGCCCGGGGCACGCCGGAGACCTCGGTGTCGCCGCTGAGGTAGAGCTTTAGCCCCCCCGCCTCGACCAGCAGGCTCAGCATTGGTCCGCCGCAGGGCATGACGCCGTAGCGGTCGGGGCGCCCCGCCAGCTTGGCGGCAGCGGCGCTCCCCTCCTCGCCCGTGAGCCAGTGAACCCCGGCCGCCGCCCTGAGCCGGAACGGCCCCACCTGCCTCTCCTCGCCCGGCTCCAGGCCCAGGGTGCGGCCCGGCTCCACACCTACCAGGGCGCAAAGCGCCGCCACAGCCTCGGGGCTGCCCACGAAGACCGGCTGAAAACGCGCCTCTATCCTCTTCAGCGCCTCGGGGTCGAAGTGGTCGAAGTGGCCGTGGGTGATGAACACCGCCCCCGGCCGGTGGCTTCCGGCAAAGCGCTCCCAGGGAGGGGCGCTGGGGTTGGGGATGTACCAGCCTCCGTAGGTGCCGGGAGGGGAAAGGTAGGGGTCTACCAGAAGCTCGAACCCGTCCTGCCTCAGGCTGTATGCGCCCGAACCGTGCCAGCAGAACTCCATCGCAGTCACCCCCCGGCACTATTCGCGGCCGGGGGAGGGAAACCCTGTGGGCCGTCGGCCGGGGGTGCCAAAGCCGCCTCGCGGCCCGTCGCGGGTCGCATGGCCCGCCTGCCGCAAGGCGCCAGGTCGTCTCCCTCGAAGCGGCTGCCCGTCCTGGGCCACGGGCGGGAGAGGCTGAGGGGCTGCGCCGCGGCCCGGTGGCGGACACCGCCCTAAGCGTGAGGCGGCCCGGTGGCGGACATCGCCGCAGAAGTCAGGGGCCCGGTAGCGGACCGCCCCTGAGTTGAGCTAGCGCGGCGGCGGGCGCCTGACCTCTGGGGCGGCCGATTCGGCGCTGGCCTCCAACCCAGGATTCCTTGCGCCATCGTGGTTCATGGTGGACTCCCTTAGACCGCCCGAGGCGCCCCCGGCCGTGGATTTTTACCCCGGCGAGTGATAGAATGGGACGTAAGCAGGGGCGCCGCCAGGCGAGGCGGCGGTGAGGCGGGGCCTCCTTCGCCGCGCGCCCCTCCCTGCCTGGAGGGCGCTGCGGAAAGGGTGGGTAAAGGCAGGGGGTTAGCCGGGATCATGGGCCGACGACCTGGCGGGAATAGCCCCCTTAACCTGGAAGCTGTCCCCAGAAATATCCACAAGAGGAGTTTTTCTGTGCATAAGGGGGTGGCCGGTTGCCCAGGGAACGTTCGGCGGGCGGGGTAGTGTACAGCGTCCGGGACGGAGAGGTCCTGGTGCTGATGATCCTCGACCGCTTCGGGCGGTGGTCTCTGCCCAAGGGCCTCATCGACCCCGGCGAGTCGGAGGCTGCCGCGGCCCTTAGAGAGGTGAGAGAGGAGACGGGGGTGGAGGGCACCGTAGAGGCCAGGCTGGGCGAGACTTCGTACTACTACTTCGACGCCGACCGGGGCCGGATAGCCAAGAGGGTCGTATACTTCCTGGTCAGGGCACAGTCTAGCGAACCGGTGCCCCAGAAAGGGGAAGTGGCGGAGGTGGCCTGGGTCCCCGCCGGGGAGGTCCTGGAGCGGGCCGCCTACGCCAACCTGCGCCCCGTCCTGGAGGAGGCCCTGCGGCGGCTGGGGGTCGCCGGGTGACCGGCAGGGGGAGGGTGGGGCCATGGGTTCGGGTCGGGCGTCAGGCCGGGCAGGGTTTTTCACTGGCACCGTTCTGCTGGTCTCGTCGGCGCACTTCTTCTTCGACTGGTACATGAACTTCCCTTCGCCGCTCATGCCGCTCTTGGCCTCCCGGCTTGGCCTGAGCCTCGCCCAGTGTGGCACGGCGGTGGCCGTGGCCTCGCTCACCTCTTCCTTCTCCCAGCCCCTTTTCGGCTGGGTGACCGACCGCGGGTTGAGGCCCTGGGCGCTGGGGCCCTGCGTGCTGTGGGCGGCGGTGTTTATGGTGCCGCTGTGCTGGGCTCCGAGCTACGCCTGGGTGGTGGCGCTGGCCACTCTGGGCGGGCTGGGGGGCGGCCTGGGTCATCCCCTGGGGTCGGTGGCCACCGCCGCGGCCTCCGGTGGTCGGAAGGGGCTGGGGATGGCCATATACTCTACGGGAGGGAGCCTGGGCTATGCGCTGACCCCGCTGGCGGTGGTGCCGGCGGTCCTGGCCCTGCCACCCCGGTGGGGCTGGCCCTTGCTCCTGGTGCCCGGCCTGGTGGGTACCGCCCTGGCCCTGTCGGGGAGGGTGCGCCGCCTCCGGCTGGAGGTGGTGCGGGAAGGGGTGGGCTGGGCGAGCGCCGCTGCGCCTGGGGTGGAGGGTTCGGGCGCTATGCCGGATGCGGCGGGGGGTGAGCCCCCGCGGACCGCCGGGCGCCGCCGGCTGAAGATCCCCGGCCTGTCGTGGCCCCGGCAGCTCAGCCTCTCGGGCCTTCGCACCCTCATCCTGCTCAATGTGGTGGTTGGGCTCAGGGCGTGGGTGCACTACGCCCTGGTGGTGTTCATCCCCCTCTACTTCACCGGCCGGGGCCTGGACCCCGTTGAGACGAGCTGGCTGCTGTCGGCCTTCCTCGCGGTGGGCTGCGGCGGGGGGTTGCTGGGAGGGGCGGTGTCCGATCGCTGGGGGCGGCGCAACGCCCTGGTGTTCACCACGCTCGCGGCGGGGCTTATGGTCCTGCCTCCGTGGTTTGTGGGCCCGGGCGCGGCCGTGGGACTCCTGCTGGCGGGCAGCTTCATGCTTCAGGCGGCGTTCCCCGCCACGGTGGTCTACGCCCAGGAGCTGACCCCTCAAAACGCCGGCCTGGCCTCGGGGCTCATGACCGGCCTGACCTGGGGGCTGGGGGGTCTCGGCACCGCGCTGACCGGCGTGGTTGCCGACATGGTGGGCCTGGAGTGGGCGCTCACCGCCACCGCTCTGCTCCTGCTCGTGGCGGGGTTGCTCGCCGGGGTCCTGCCCCCGGAGGCGCGGCAGGGGGCGTCGGCAGGAATTGCGGTTGCCCCACAGAATTAGGAAGTCGTGACGGGGCGGTGGTTCTCGATGGCTGGAGTGGCCAAGTATGATGCGGTAAGACCCGCGCCGGACGCCTGGTGGGGGCGCTGCGCCGGGGTCGCCTGGCGCCGGGCTGCAGGGGGCACGGTGGCCGGGGCCCTGACGTGTTGCTACCTGGCCCTTTTCGGCCTTGCCCTGCTGGGCGGGGTGGGCTGCGCGCCGCCCGCGGCCGCACCGGGCGAGCAGGAGGGTTCCTTCGTGGCCCTGGTCTGCCCGCTTCCGGGGGAGACGGACGTGCCGGCCGACGCCTCCGTAACCATCCGCTTCAGCGCCCCCATGGACCGCCGGTCCGTCGAGGCGGCGATGAAGCTGGACCCGGCGGTGAAGTACGTCGCCGAGTGGGTGGACGACACCACCGTGGTGCTGAAACCCCAGGGCCGCTGGCCCGCGGGTCGGGCCATCTCCCTGGAGGTGGGCCGGACGGCGGTGAGCCGAGCTGGCGAGCCCCTGGGCAAGCCCTATGCCTGGAGCTTCACCATCCGTCCTGACTTTCTGCGGGCGGTCTCTCTTCGGCCCGAGGACGGTGAGGCGGGGGTGGCACTGGACACCCCGCTCGAGATAACGTTTGACCGGCCCCTGGACGCCGCCTCGGCTTTAGGGGCGCTCGACATAAGCCCCACCACCCCGGGCTCCGTCTCCTGCCAAGAGGCCGTGTTGCGGTTCGTACCCTCGGGGGGGTGGCTGCCGTCTACCACCTACAGCGTCTTCGTTCGTTCCGGCCCATCCCGCGGGCTGCGCGGGTCCGACGGAAAGGGGCTGGAGGCGCCGCTTCACTTCAGCTTCACCACGGTGACCCGCATTGGGCTGTGGGAGGCGTACCTCGACGGGCGCGAGCCGCGGCGGGTGGCTACCCTGGCGTCCGGGGCGGTGGCGGCCGTCGCCTCCCCCGACGGGCGCCGGCTGGCCCTGGTGGTGGAGGAGGAGCTGCCTGACGTCGAGGCGTGGGGCTTCTTCGGCTCGCTGTGGCTTATGGACGCCGACGGCTCCCGCCTGCGGCAGGTGGCCGAGGGCTCCCTCTGGACCGAGGCCAACGACCTCAACAACCTCTGGTCGCCGGATGGCCGCTACCTGGCGTTCAGCGACATCTGGCACCCGGAGCGGCCGGCGGGGCTGTGGGTCGTACCGGCCGAGGGCGGCTCCCCGCGGCTGGTGGTGGCTTCGGGTGCCGATGAGGTGATCAAGACCGCCAACCCCGCCTGGTCTCCCGACGGCCAAAGGATCGCCTTCACGAGTCACCGCGATGGAAATTATGAAATCTATCTCATGAATGCAGATGGCACCGGCCTACGCAACCTCACGAGGCATCCCGCGACGGACAATTCGGCGACATGGTCTCCGGATGGGAAGAAGATTGCGTTCGTCTCTTCGCGTGACGGCGGCTACGATGTTTACGTTCTGGAACCATGAGGTCCCGTGGAAATCGACCAATCTCCACTGATGGAGGGTTCGATGAAATCGTTTTGCCTTCCTGCGAGCGGTTTTGTCGCAGGGCTGATATTCCTCATGGCGTCGAATATCATGGGCGTGTCGGAAGGGCGTCCAAGTCGCTTGGACGAATCGCCTCAACCGAGGGGTTATGTGTGCCATCGATTGAAGCAACCGCTTCAAATCGATGGTCGTTTGGATGACGCCGCGTGGCACGTTCTACCCTGGACCGAAGATTTTGTGGACATCGAAGGGAGCCAACGGCCTCGTCCTCGGTTTCGTACCCGAGCGAAATTGGCTTGGGACGATGACGCGTTGTACAT
>JAIMBG010000229.1 GCA_023511555.1 Acetobacteraceae bacterium
CGGGACTGTGATCCGTCTCCGTAGACGGTGATGGCTTCGCCGCGCAGGGCCTGCTGGACCCGCTGGAGCCGGCGGTCCTCACGCTGGGGACCTTCAAGGCCGGCTACGCCTTCAACGTCATAGCCGACCGGGCGGAGATGGAGGGCACCGTGCGGACGCTCTCCCCCCAGCTCAGGGCCTCAATGAGGCAGATGGTCGAGCGGGTGGTAGAGGGGTGCTGCCGGGCGTCGGGGGCGGAGGGGCAGGTGGAGTACCGGCAGGGCTACCCCCCCGTGGTCGCCGACCCGGCCGTGGTCGAGGCGGTGCGCCGCGCCTGCGCCGGGGCGGTGGGTGCCGGGAGCCTCGTCTCGCTGAAGCCGGTGATGGGCAGCGAAGACTTCTCGCTTTACCTGGAGCGTCTGCCGGGGGCGTTCGTGTTTCTGGGGGCGGGACAGCCCGGCGGCAGGGACTATCCCCACCACCACCCCCGGTTCGACTTCGACGAGGCGGCCATGGCCCTGGGAGTGGAGATCTGGTGCCGGTCGGCCTTCGAGCTTTTGGACTGGGTCTAGCGGGCCGCGCCGGACGGCGGCCCGGCCGGGCCTTCAGACCCAGCGGGAGCCCCTGGCCCGGCTGAGGTGCCCGGCTGAGGCCCCGCGCGCGGCTGAGGCAGCCCCGGCGGGGGAAGGGAGAGAGGACGATGGGTGAGGACGAAGGGCGCCAGGCCCTGCTGGCGCTGGGGCGGGAGCTGGTGGACTGGGCGTGCCGGAACGACCCGCCCCTGGCCACGGACCTGGGGGTGCACACCTACGACGACAGGTTCGCCGATCTTTCGCTGGACGGTCTGGCTAACAGGGCTGCCGAGGCCAGGGCCTACCTGGACCGGCTGAACGGCACCGACCCGGGCGTGCTGGACGCCGAGTCCCGGGTGGAGTGGAAGCTCATCTGGAGCTGGCTTAAGGACTCCATCCGGGAGACCTCGGAGCTCCGGCTGTGGGAGCGGAACCCCTGCCTGTGGGTGGAGTCCGTCTTGCTGGGGTGCTATTTCCTGGTCAGCAGGGACTTCGCCCCCCTCGAGCAAAGGGCCGCCAACCTGGCCTCCAGGATGGAGGCCGTGCCGGCGTTCTTGGGCCAGGCACGGGTCACGCTGCGGGCGCCGGTCCGGCCGGCCGTGGAGCTGGCGGTGGACGAGGCCGGGGCGGGGAGGGGGTTCTTCGCCCACCTGGCGGCCGCCACCTCCCCGCAGGTCCCTCACCTCAAAGCCCGCCTCCAAGGGGCCGCCGAGAAGGCGGAGCGCGCCCTGGCTGACTTTGCCGAGTTCCTTCGCCGGGACCTTCTCCCCTGCTCCCGCCCCGAGTTTGCCATCGGGCGGGAGGCCGTCGATCGCATCCTCCGGGAGCGGTTCTTCCTCAACCTTGGGATTGCCGAGGTGGTGCGCATCGGCAGTGAGGCTTTTGACCGCATCCGGGGCGAGCTGGAGGAACTGGCCGGGCAGATCGCTCCTGGGAAGGGCTGGATGAAGATCCTGGAGGAGATGAAGCTGGAGCAGCCCCCGGAGGATGGGGTGCTGGAGGCCTACCGCCGCGAAGTGGAGCAGAGCCGGGCCTTTGTGGAGGAGAGCAGGGTCATCCCCCTGCCCGGCGACGAGCAGCTTGTGGTGGAGCGCACGCCCGTCTTCGAACGGAGCCTGGTGCCGTTCGCGGCCTACCTGACGCTGCCCCCCCTCGACCCCCGGCCCCAGCCGGGCATCTTCTGGGTCACCTGCCCCGAGCCGGGGGACCCCCCGAACCGGGTGGCCGAGCTGCTCGCCAACCACAACCGCTTCTCCTGCCGGCTAACCGCGCTCCACGAGGGATACCCGGGCCACCACCTTCAGTCGGTGCACGCCTCCCGGGCGGGGACCCGGTTCCGCCGGCTGTTCTCCTGCTCCCTGTTCCAGGAGGGATGGGCGCTGTACTGCGAGGAACTCATGCACAGGCTGGGCTACCTGAGCGAGCCCCGGATGAAGGTGCAGATGCTGAGGGACCAGTTGTGGAGGAGCGCCCGGGTCATCATCGACGGCAGGCTGCAGTTGGGGCAGATGAGCATCGAGGAGGGGGCCCGCCTGCTCGCCGAGGGGGTGGGGATGGGCCCCGCCGAGGCCCTGGCCGAGGTGAAGCGGTACGCCCTGGAGCCCACCCAGCCCTTGAGCTACTTCATCGGCCGCCTGGAGATCCTCCGGCTCCGGGACCGCTTCGGGCACAAGGCCGGCCGCCTCGATCTCTTTGAGTTCCACCGGCAGCTGCTCTCCCGGGGCAGCATCCCCATGGCCCTGATCGAGGAAGAGTTGTTCGCTTAGCCCCCCGGGGGCTGGAGCCGGCGGGCTCGTGGCGCTCCGTGTCGAATCCTCCCGACAAGACTTACCTGTGCCAGGGAGGAAGAAGCTGGGGTAGCGTAGAACCCGTTGCTAGTCGGCCCCTGGTCGGCAAGAAAAGTAGAGCGACGCATTCGGAGGTGTAGAGTGAAAGTCGAGGCTGGGAC
>JAIMBG010000230.1 GCA_023511555.1 Acetobacteraceae bacterium
GGGGGGGCCCCCCCCCGCCCCCCCCCCGCCAAACACCCCACTTTTTGTGCTTGACGAACGCCGCCCCCCTCACTACAATCTCTCCCATTCCCCGGTGCCCAAGCACAACATAACGAGGTGAGTGGGCATGCAGCCACGGGACGTGCGGACCTGGTACGGCTGGGCTGAGCTGACCCCCCAGGGTCCTATCCAGGCCGGCAGCCTGGGGCACTGGCAGTTGATCTACCACGTTGGTCGCTTCGGCATCCGCGCCGGAGGGTCGCTGAAGCTGGTCTTCCCTGCCACCAGCGATTGGGCGGAGCCTCAGGGCAGGGACCCCTACGAAGAGAACTTTGTCTCGGTCACCACCAGCGGCAAGGGCAGTGTCGCCTGGCGCTACGATCCCCGCGGCCACACTGGGCCGTGGCCGCGGGCCCTGACGGTTGACGTGGCCCGCGCCTGCCTCTCAGAGGGCGACACGGTCACCTTCCACCTCGGCGACCCTGAGGCAGGCTCGCCCGGCATGCGAGCGCAGACCTTTTCCCAGCCCGGCTATGAGCTCCGGGTTATCGTCGATCCCTTTGGCACGGGGCAACACATCCCGGTGCCCTCCCCGATCGTCGACATCGTGCCCGGCCCGCCGGCCAGCCTGACGCTGGTGGCACCCTCCCGCATTCCCCTTGGCGAGCCTCTCGAGCTGACGCTGAGGATCGAGGACCGCTGGGGAAACCTGGTCGACGGCTACGCCGGAACCATCCGCCTCGAAGGCCTGCCAGGCCTTCAGAGGGCCGAGCTGGCCGCGACGGACCGCGGTCTCAAGCGGTTGCTCTGCCCCGGCATCGACCGCCCAGGCACTTATCGCCCGCTGGCCGAGGAGCCCGAGCTGGGCCTCCGGGCCGAGGGCAACCCGATCTGGGTCGAGCAGGCAGGAGCCGAAGCGCCTCTCGCCCTCTGGGGCGACCTCCACGCGCAGAGCGCGGACGTCTGCGGCGGCCGGACGGCTGCCGCATGCCTCCGCCACGCCCGTGAAGTCGCCAGCCTGGACTTTTGCTCGCACCAGGGCGACGCCTACGCGATCGACAGCGGCTTCTGGCACGAGCTGCAGGAGCTGGTTCGGGGACATGACGAGCCCGGCCGTTTTGCGGCCTTCCTCGGCTATCGATGGGCGGGCAACACTGCTGGCGGCGGCGCCCGAAACGTCCTTTTTCTGGACCACGACGCCCCCATCTTCCGCTGCAGTCAGGCGCAGCTCGAGCAGGGCGAGGAAGGTGAGGTCTGCTATCCCCTCCCCGCGCTGTACGAGGCCCTGCGCGGGAGAAAAGCCTTGCTGATCGCGAGCTCGGCCAACCCGGCCGCCAGCCTGGCCTTCCACGACCCAGAGCTGGAGCGGCTGGTGGAGGTTTACTCCGCGTGGGGCGAAGCCCCCTGGCTCCTCGATGAGGCGATCCGGCACGGGCTCAGGGTAGGCTTTGTCGCAGGAAGCGGTGATCCACGGGGTTGCCCGGGAGGCCACTGCCCGGGTGCTGGCAGGCTGATCGGTCGAGGCGGGCTCACCTGCGTCTACGCCACGGCACGCACCCGCGAGGCCATCTGGGAGGCGTTGCGCGCCCGCCGCTGCTACGCCACGACCGGTGCGCGCATCCTGCTCGAGTTTCGTGCCGACGGTCACCCCATCGGCGACACCTTCGTCGCGGCGCGGCCGCCGACCTTTGCGGTGCGTGTCAGCGGCACGGCCGAGATCGAGCGCGTCGAGATATGGCGCGGCAGGGAGCTTGTGCACCGCTACCCGCCAGAGGATAGCCCCCGCCCGGGATGGCTGCGGATAGTGTGGGGCGGCGCCATGGCGCGAGACTGGCCCCGCGAGGCCCCCTGGGACGGCATGCTCCGCTTGCACGGTGCCCGCATACTGGACGTCCAGCCCTACGCCATCGACTCCCCGGCGCAGGGTATCGTCCTTCGGACCGACCAGTCCGTGAGCTGGCGCTCGACCACGGCCGGCAACGAGAATGGCGTTCTCCTCCATCTGGACGCCGAGCCGGCTGCCCGGCTGCATGTGTACGTCCCGCTGACCTCTATAGACCTCACTCTGGACGGCCTCCCTCACCAACAGGACCTTGGCGGGGAGGGGTTGCGCATACGGGTCGAATGGCTGCCCGAAGGCACCGGCAGGAGGGACCTGGAGATCACCTGGAGCGACACAGACCTGTTACCCGGGGAGACGCCATACTATGTGATTGTCCGCCAGTGCGATGGCGCCAGGGCCTGGAGCAGCCCCATCTGGGTCCGCGCCCAAGGCTGACGGCTGCCAAAGGTCCGCGGCGCCCTTACAACGCTTCTGGCAGCGCCCACTCTGCCGCCATCGGGACTCCAGGTACAAGGGGCTCGAGCTTCACCTTTCGGAGCGCAACCCGCGGCGCTATCCAGGAGATCGCCGAGATGACGTCCAGCGATGCTGCGCCGCGGACTCCTCTCCCCCTCGCCCCCTCCCCGAGCCGGACGC
>JAIMBG010000035.1 GCA_023511555.1 Acetobacteraceae bacterium
GCGTGCCATCAATATCGATCACGTAAAAGCCCGGGTCCAGGCCGGCCGCCCACGCCCGCCGCCGGGCCGCGGCCCGGCGCAAACGGGGCCGCCCCGTCAGGGCAGGGGCAGGGGCACGCCCCAGTCCCGGCTGGCGGGCCTGAGCGCCCCGGCGGTGTACCGGTTGCTGGGGTTCCAGAGCAGGTAGCTCTCCAGGCCGGCGTCAAGGACCGCCTGTATCTCGGCCCTGACCTGGCTGGGCCCGTACGGGTTGCGCAGCGAGAAGTCCTGCAGCCAGGGCCGGAGCACCGGGGCGGGGTCCCACCGCTTCAGCCGGTGGAGAGCGTCGCTCAAGGTGCGGGAAACGGTGGCCCGCGGCTCGAGGTCCGGGTCGGGGAGGCCGAAGCTTCCCGGGGCGTAGTGGGAGGGGTAGGCCATGGGGCAGAGGATGTCGACGGCGGGGGCCAGGTGCTCCAGGTACTGGCCGATCCCCAGGTCGTCCTCCGCCGACGGCACCAGCCCAAAGATGTCCGCCGAGACCACCGCCCCCAGCCGGCCCAGCCTCTCCCGGGCCAGGCTCAGGAAGGCGGCTACCACTCGCGACCGGGGCCTGCCGTCGGCCCCTGGATAGACGCAGCCCTGAATGAAGCCGTCGGAGGGGAACCGAACGTAGTCGAACTGGATCTCACGGAAGCCGGCCTCCACCGCCTCGGCCGCCAGAGCCAGGTTGTATTCCCATACCTGGGGGAGGTAGGGGTTGGTCCAGCCGGCCCCGGTGCGGTCCCTCCAGATGCCGCCTCCGGCGCGGGAGACGGCCAGCTCGGGCCGCGCCCTGGCCAGTACCGGGTCGCAGAAGACCACCAGCCGGGCGATGGGGTAGATGTGCCGCCGCTCCAGCTCCCTGACCAGGGCCCTCAGGTCAGGGATCAGGGAAGAACTGGCCCCCGCGGCCACCGCGGCGGGGACCCGGGTGGGGTAGGTAGTGCGCCCGGTCACGTCCTTGACGTCGACCACTGCCGCGTTCAGCTCTGTCCCATCAATCAGCGCCAGCAGCCGCAGGAACTCCGCGGGCCGGCCCGCCGTCCAGCCGGTCATGTACAGGCCCCGGACCGCCTGGGGCTTCACCGGCTCTCGCGCCAGCCTGAACGCGCGGCCTGACGGGCCGCTCCACTCCGGGGAAGGATCGGGGGCCCGAAGCCGCGGGGACGGGCTGACCCCGCCCCAGCGGTCCGGGGCCCCGGCAACCTCGCCGGCCGCCGCTACCCCCGCCAACCCCAGGGCGAGGGCCACGGATGAGAGGGCGGCGCCCAGGACCAGGGCAGCGCGGGCAACCTTCGGCAGGCGCCTGGGGCTCACTCGCCGGCCCCCCCGCCGGCGGCGTAGACCACCCTGCCGCCCACCACGGTGATCACGACCCGGACGGAGGCCAGCTCCTCGGGCCGGAGCGCCATGATGTCGTGGCTCAAGGCCACGAAGTCGGCCGCCTGCCCCACCGCGAGCCTGCCCCTGGAGGCGCCGCCTCCGGAGGCCACGGCCGGTCCGACGGTGTAGGCCGAGAGCGCCTGGGGGAGGCTGAGGCACTGCTCGGGGTGCCAGGCGGGCCCGCCTTCTGCGGGCAGCCGGCGGCGGATCGCCGCGCTGATGCCGGCCAGCGGGTCGATGTCCTCCACTGGGGCGTCGGACCCAAACGCCAGGACCGCCCCGCTTTCCAGCAGCGAGCGCCAGGGGTAGGCCAGGCAGCATCGGCTGCCCCAGTAGCGCTCGGCCAGGGGACGGTCGGAGGGGCAGTGAAGGGGCTGCATGGAGGCCACCACGCCCAGCCGGGCGAAGCGGGGGAGGTCGTCGGGGTGGATGAGCTGAGCGTGTTCGATGCGGTTTTTAGGCCGGCCGGGGTCGGGTGCCGCGGGGTGGGCCTGGATGGCGTCCAGCGCGCGTCTGACCGCCCCATCCCCGATGGCGTGGATCGCCACGGTGAAGCCGGCCTCGGCCGCCTCTGCCACCAGCCGGTCGAGTTCCTCAGGGCTCTGAATGGGCAGTCCCCTGTACCCGGGACGCCCCTCGTAGGGCTCGAGCAGTTCCGCCGTCTGGGAGCCGAGCGTGCCATCGGCGAAGATCTTTATCCCTCCGACCCGCAGGAACTCGCTGCCGAGGCCGCTGCGGAGGGCCAGCCGGGAGGCACAGGCCAGGTGCTCGGCGGGCAGGTGCATGAGGACCCGCAGGGCCAGCCGGCCGCGGCTCTCCAGGTCCTGAAACGCTCGCAGGGCCTCGGGCCCCTCGCAGTCGTGCACCCCCACCAGGCCGCGGCTCCACACGCCGGGAAGCCCCCTCTCCAGGGCGGCGGCGCAGGCCTCGGCGGACGGCTCGGCCATGGCGTCGGTTACCAGGCGGACAGCGTTCTCCAGCAGCACCCCCGAGGGCTCGCCGCCCTTCCGGCGAAGGATGCGGCCGCCCTCGGGGTCGGGGGTGGCCGCCCCTACCCCCGCCAGTTCCAGCGCCCGGGAGTTCACCCAGACGGCGTGGCAGTCCTTGGAGAACAGGCACACCGGATGGCCCGGGGCCGCAGCGTCCAGCAGCTCCCGCCCCGGGAAGGCGTCCCCCCAGCGGTTCTTGTCCCAGCCGCCGCCCCTTATCCACTCCCCCGGCGGCAGAAGCGCCGCCGACCTTGCCACCCGCGCCGCCGCAGCCTCCGCCGACTCCAGGCCGGAGAGGTCCACCTCCTGCCGGCGGAGACAGTAGGCCAGGAGGTGCACGTGGGCATCCACCAGGCCGGGCACCAGACAGCCGGACCCCAGGTCCACCAGCTCGCACCCCCGGCACCGGGCCGCTTCCAGCACCTCATCCGTCCGGCCCACTACCTGCACCCGGCCCTCCCACGCGGCCAGCGCCTCCACCCGGGGCCGATCGGAGTCAGCCGTGTAGATGCGCCCAAAGAACGCCAGACCTTCCGCCACCTGCGACCCTCCCCCGCCCGCTGGCTCCCCCTCGGCCCTCTCTGCCGGAGGATGCGCCCCGCCCTACCTTTCGCTGAAGGGGCAGACATTCCCTTTTTGTCGCCCCCGGCAAAAGCTGGGCCGCCGGCGCCCCTGCCCCCAGCGGGGCATAGCCGGTCCGGCCCTGGGGGGTGAGGCAGTGCCGCGAGTGGTTGTGGTGGGAGGGGGGTGGGCGGGCTGCTCCGCCGCCCTGGCGGCCAGGCGGGCGGGGATGGAGGCGGCCCTCCTGGAGCGGACCGACCTGCTCCTGGGTACCGGCCTGGTGGGAGGAATAATGCGCAACAACGGCAGGTTCACTGCAACGGAGGAGGCGCTGGCCCTGGGCGCCGGAGAGCTCTTCGCCCTCACCGACTCCCTGGCCCGCCACCGGGGGCTCAACTTTTTCGGCCACCACCGCGCCTCCATCTATGACGTCACCCAGATAGAGCCGCGGGTGGCGGGCCACCTCAGGCAGGCAGGGGTGGAGGTCCACCTTGAGACCAGGGTGGTGGCGGCGGAGGTAGAGGGACGAAGGGTGGTGCGGGTGGCGGCGGACTGCGGTCCTGACCAGGAGCGGCGCTGGTTCGGCGGAGACGCCTCCGTGGACGCCACCGGGTCCGCCGGACCCCAGGCCAACTGCGCCCGGTGGGGCCAGGGTTGCGCCATGTGCGTGCTGCGCTGCCCCAGCTTCGGCGGCCGGGTGAGCCTGGTAGCCCGCGTGGGGATAGGGGAGCTTTGCGCCCGGGGGCCGGGCGGCACCCTCGGGGCCATCAGCGGCTCCTGTGAGCTCCTCCGCGAGTCGCTGGATCCGGCCCTGGCAGCCGAGCTGACCCGATCGGGCGTGGTCAGGGTGCCCGTCCCCCCTGACCTGAGGAGGCCGGGCCACCTGGAGTTCAAGGCCTGCCAGCAGTACGCCCTGCCCGAGTACGGGCGCTTCCTGGTGCTGCTCGACAACGGCCAGGCTAAGATGATGGCCCCGTACTTCCCCCTCGCGGCGTTAAGACGCCTCCCCGGCCTGGAGCGCGCCCGCTACCTGGACCCGGCCGCCGGCGGCCGCGGGAACTCCACCCGGTTCTGGGCCATTGCCCCCCGCGACAACTCGCTGCGGGTGCAGGGGACGGCCAACCTGCTCTGCGCCGGCGAGAAGGCCGGCACCCTGGTGGGACACACCGCGGCCATCGTCACCGGCTGGCTCGCGGGCCACAACGCCGCCCGGATGGCCCTTGGGCTGGAGCCGCTCAGCCTGCCCCGGTCTCTGGCGGTGGGCGACCTGATCGCTTACAGCCAGGAGGAGACGCGGCGGCCCTCGGCGCTCAGGCTGCGCTACACCTTTTCGGGCTCCGTCTACCTCCAGCGGATGCGGAGGCTCGGCCTCTACACCACGGACCCGGAGGAGGTCCGGGCGCGGGTGAGGAAGACGGGGCTGGAGGGGGCGCTGGGGGTTCGCCCCTCCCGATAGGGCTCGGGGATGAAGGCTTGCCCGGCCCCCGGGCCTCTGCTATGATGTTGCCAGAAGGGAAGGAGCAAAGGGGGGCGCGGCGGTGAGGGTACGGGCCCACGTCTGGGTCTCGGGGCTGGTCCAGGGGGTGCTGTTTCGGGCCCACACCCGGTCCGAGGCCCAGCGCCTGGGGCTCGGAGGCTGGGTGCGGAACCTCCCCGACGGCCGCGTGGAGGCAGTGTTCGAGGGCGAGGACACCGACGTCAAGCGGGCCGTGGAGTGGTGCCGGAGGGGCCCCCCCGAGGCCCGGGTGACGGGGGTAGAGGTCCGCTGGGAGGAGTGCCGGGACGAGTTCCCCCACTTCGTCATCTGCCGCTGAGCCTCCGCCCGCCTGCACCGGGCCGACCCCCTGCGGCCGGGCCGCGTCCGCGCTCCCGCCCCCGGGGCGGCCGCGGCCTCACGCGGGGCCGGCCCCGAGTCCCCTCCCGCCGGTGGAAAGGCCAAAGCCGGGCGCGCCCGGCGCCCGGCCAGGAAGGGAAGTTTGGCGGCCGCCAGGCAGGCGGCCTGTTGCCTGCGGCTACTCGCCGTGCAGCCGCTTCTTCTTCGCCAGCAGTTCCTCCTTAGTCTCCCGCCGGTCGGGGTCAGGCTGACAGGCCTCGACCGGACAGACGGAGGCGCACTGGGGCTCGTCGTAGAACCCCACGCACTCGGTGCAGCGGTCGGGGTCGATCTGGTAGCGCTCGTCGCCCTCGCTGATGGCCTGGTTGGGGCACTCCGACTCACACACCCCGCAACTGGCGCACTCCTCCGATATCTTGTAGGCCAACCGTGTCACCTCCCTGGCCCGGCACCCTGCCGGCCCGTAGTCTCGTCTGGGCCACCGCAGTATTCGCCGCAGGGTGGCCGATTCCCTCCCCCGCCGGGCCGGGGGATAGGGCCGGTCGGGCTACCGGCCGTGCAGGCGGTCCTTCTTGGCCAGAAGCTCCTCCCGCGTCTCCCGCCGGGAGGGGTCGGGAACCGGCGCATCCACGGGGCACACGGAGGCGCACTGGGGCTCGTCGTAGAACCCCACGCACTCGGTGCAGCGGTCGGGGTCGATCTGGTAGCGCTCCTCGCCCTCGCTGATGGCCTCGTTGGGGCACTCGGGCTGGCACGCCCCGCAGGCCACGCACTCCTCGCTGATCCTGTAGGCCAACCTCCCCACCCCCTCACCCTCTATCATCCCCTAGGCCCCGGGCCTCGACCACGGCAAGCCAGGCGGCCTCAGCCGCCTCACCGGCCCTTCGGGCCTTTTGGCGGCGCCCGCATCCCCCTGCTTGTACCGCCCCCGAATCGCCCGCCGATGTCCGCGCAGCCTTCGACCCAATTTCTTTGTTTCTTCCCCGCTCAACTGGCAGGAAAAATTAGCATTGACAGAGAACAATTGTAAGGCGTGTATAATTCTGGCACTGCCCCGGTCCGACGGTCCAGGAGGTCTTGCTGCGCAGGAAGCTGCCCGCGCCGGCGCCGAAGGTCTTCGAAGCCCCTGGCCGCCCCTGCGCCCCCTGTCCCGTCCCTGTCCCGGCCCTCCCAGCGAGGCCGCTGGGGCCCGCTGCCCGGAGCCGACGTCCCGGGCGAAGCCCGGGAGGCCCGGAGGAGGCCGCGGACCCTCATCCCGGGCGCCCGCAGGCCGGCCCCGCCACCGGCAGCCGGGTACTCCCGGATGAGGGGACGGCCGCGGCCGGGACCCGGGGCAGCCCATGCCCTGTGAGGTGGCCCATCGTGAGGCAGGCTCAAAGGACCACCCCCGCGGTTGCCCCGGGGGAAGCCCAATCGGTTCGCCAAGCCCGGGCCAGATGCTGCCAGCACCGGGCCATAACCCCGCCTGGCCTCCGTCTGGTCTGGGAGGTCACCGCCCACTGCAGCCAGGCCTGCCTGCACTGCTTCCGGCCCCGGCCCCGGGAGCTCTGGCCTGAGCTTGAGACCGGCCAGGCCCTGCGCGTCCTGAGCGACATGGCCCGGGCCGGGGTGAAGAAGCTGGTCTTTACGGGGGGAGAGCCGCTCTGCCGACCGGACCTGTTCATACTGGCCACAGAGGCGGGGCGCCTGGGGATGCTGGTGGAGCTGTTCACCAGCGGCCAGGGGCTGGGGCGGGCGGAGGCCGACGTCCTGGCCCAGGCGGCCCGGCTGGAGTGCACCCTGAGCCTGGACGGAGCGTGCGCCGACGTGCACGACAGGATGCGCGGCACGCCCGGCTCCTTCGCCGCCGCCACCCGGGCGCTCAGGGCGCTTGCCGGGGCGGAGGTGCCGGTGGACGTGGTGATGGTCGTCACCCGCCTGAACTTCCACCAGGCCGGGGCGGTGGCGGACCTGGCCTGGGAGCTGGGAGCATCCTCTGTAAGCTTCTGGGAGCTCCGGCCGTATGGCCGGGCCAGGAGGAACCTGGCGTGGCTCGAGCTGGGACCCGCCGAGACCTCCCGGTGGCTGGAGTCCATCGCCCAGAAGCGGGAGGAGTACGGCCCCAGGGGGCTGCTCATAGAGACCGTTCGGGCCGGCCCATCCGCTGAAGACCCTGGATGTGACGCAGGGCGGGACCTGGTGGCCCTGGACCCTCAGGGACATTACCACCCCTGCACGCTCCTGCGCGCACCACGCACCATACTCACCCAGGCTACGCTGCGGCCGCTCACCTGGATCCTGGCCAGGGGCTATCTGGCCTGGGACCGGCCCGACTGCGGACGGAGAGAGGGGAAGGGGAATTGAACAAGCGCTTCGCAGTACCCTTGGAAGGCATTCGGCTGGGCGACGCCGCCCGGGTCGGCTACAAAGCGGCAGTGCTGGGCGACCTGCTCCGCCTGGGGCTCCAGGTGCCGCCCGGCTTCTGCATCACCGCCTCCGCGCTGGAGGCCTTCCTGCAGATGCACGTTGAGTCGCCCCGGCGGCATGCCGACCTGGAAAGCGTCATACTGAAGGCCCCGCTGCCCGCCAAGGTAGAGGGCGAAATCCGCCGTGCCTACAGGGCCCTGGCCCGCAGGCCCGAGGGCGGCTGGACGGCCGTGCGCCTGAGCGGGCTCGAGCCGGCGGCGGGTCAGGGGGACTGGTCCCAGCCGCAGCACGCGGCCCTGGCCATGTGCGGCTGGGATGAGGTTCTGTCCGCCGTGCGGCGGTGCTGGGCCAGCGCCTTCAGTCCCCGGGCACTGAGGAGGTGGCCGGGAGGGACGTGGTTCGAACCCTCCCCGCCTGCCGTGGTGGTCCAGGCCATGGTCAACGCGGCCTGCGCCGGGGTGGCGTTCTCCTGCCGGCAGCGAGGCGGGCGGGCGGTGATGGTTGAGGCCTGCTGGGGCCTGGGGCAGACGCTCACCAGGGGGATGAGTCTGCCCGATCGCTACTACCTAACCGTCGCGCCTACGGCGCAACCCCGCCTGCGGCGCGTCTGGCGCGGCTCCAAGGGGACGGTGGCAACCTACCTCCCCGCCATCCCCGGGGCGCGCAGCGCCGGGCGCGGCCAGTACCTGCCCCTGGCCCTCCCCGGCTTACCGGCGTTCAACGCCGAGGTCCTGAACCTGGAAGGGAACAACCTCGCCCTCTTTCGCACCCCCGAAGCGCTGCGCCGGGCCGAGTGCCTGTCACGGGGCCACCTGGAAGAGCTGGCGGGAACGGTGCTGGCCCTTGAGGACTACTACCGGGAGCCACAGAGCGTGGAGTGGGCGGTGGGAATCTGCGGCACAAGCCAGGGGCTCTTCATCCTTCAGGCCCAGCCGGAGGCGCCCCCCGCCGAGGATAAGGCGTCTTCCCAGCAGTCGCTCCCCGGCATGACGGTCGCAGGCGGGGTTGCCCGGGGGCGGGCCCTGGTGATCCACGGCCCTTCGACAGCCGAAGTGCCGACCGGGGGGCAGGCAGGCGCCGAGGGCGGGGTGCTCGTGGCCCCGAGCCTCAGCCCCGAACTCATACCCCTCATGCTCAAGGCGCGGGCAGTGGTCACGGAGTCGGGGGGCACCCTGTCCCACGCCGCCATCCTGGCTCGGGAGATGGGCATCCCCTGCCTCACCGGGGTGAGGGGAGCCACGAGGCAGTTTCTGACCGGGGACCACCTGGAGGTCGACGGCGCCAACGGCCGGGTGCGAAGGCTCCAGCCCGCCGCGGATCCCCGGGTGAGGCCCGAGCTCTGGGCCGGAACCCGTCAGGCTACTTCCCGGTAGGGGCTGTCTCCGCCCCGGGAGGGGCCTTGACGTATTCCCTCTCCACGAAGCCCAAGGCCCGGGCATAAAGCAGGGCGGGAAACCGCTTTATGGCTACATTGAAGTCCCTCACCAGCTCGTTGAACCGCATCCTCTCGGTGGCCAGGCGGTTCTCCGTCCCCTCCACCGCGTCCATGTACTGCCGGTATACGTCGCTGGCCTTGAGGTCCGGATAGGCCTCGACCACAACCAGCAGACGGCTCAGGGCTTCCTGGAGCTCATTGGCGGCCCCTACCTTCTCCTCCACGCTCTGAGCGCCGGCCAGCTTCGCCCGCGCGTCCGAGACCCGGGCGAAGACCTCTTTCTCATGGGCGGCATAGGCCTCAGCCGCCTGTACCAGGGCGGGTATCAGGTCGAAGCGCCGCATAAGCTGGTTCTCCACCTGGCCCCACTGGGCGTCGACGCGCTCGCCCAGGGTTACCAGGCGGTTGTAGGCCGAAGCGCCCCAGGCCACAAGCCCCACTATCACTATCACCACTACCAGGAACGTCGTCAGCCCCCGCCTCACTGTCCCCACCCCCCCTTACTCCCCAGCGGTGCGCTCACCACCCCCGGCCCGCCCCGCCGCCGCCGCTCCTGCCGCCGCCGAAGCCGCGGAACCCGCCTCCGCCACCGCCCCAGCCGCGGGGGGCGCCGGGCCCGCCCCAACCGCCGCCCCAGCCCCCGAACGGGCCCCACCAGGGCCCCCGGGCCCGCGGCGCGGGGTGAACCACCGTGACCTCGTCGGTGTAGTCGCACGACCGGCACTTCCACACCTGGGTCTCGGTGGGCGCCGCGGAGACCGGGCCCACCCCTGGCGCCACCGGCCCCTGCCCCTGGGGGGCCGCCCGGCCCCAGCGGGTGTCAACCAGCCGCATCCATCCCCGGCACTGGGGGCAGCGCCGGCTGGCGCGCCGGCGGGCCACCGCCTTCGCCACGGCAGCGAACACCGCATACAGCAGCACCGCCGCGACCACCAGGGACCAGGGGAAGCCGCGGCTGCCGCCCTCGTCGCCGGTCCCCGGGGCACCTCCGGCCTCAGGCGGGGCTGCGGGATAGGCCGGAGCCGGCCGAGCACCGGGCCCACCCGGAGCGCCAGACTGCCCCGCCGTGCCGCCCGCCGGCGCCGGCGGCCCGGCCCCGCGGATCCTCGCCGCCATGCTCTCCAGTCCCCGGTACAGCCCCTCCCCGAACTGCCCCTCCCTGAAGCGGGGGATGACGTCCTCGTCCAGGATGCGGCCCACCAGGCCGTCGGTCAGGACGGCCTCCAGCCCATACCCTACCTCGACCTCCACGCGGTTGCGCCCCGTGACCACCAGGACCAGGACGCCGTTGTCCTTGCCGGCCTTGCCCACCCCCCAGGCCTCCACCACTTTCACGGCGTACTCCCTGGGGTTCAGGCCCCCGCAGTCTTCCACCACCAGGACCGCCAGTTCCGCGGTGGTCTCGGCCTCCAGGCCCCGGGCCAGCGCCTCCAGCCTGGCCACCTCTTCGGGCTTGAGCAGGCCGACGGCGTCGGTGACGAAGCCCGTGGGGCTGGGGACGGACGGGGTCCCGGTGGCGGTCCTGGGGCAGTGGATGGAGCTCAGGGCAAGGCCCGCCAGGACCGCAAGCCCCGCCAGGACTACAGCGGACACCGCCAGGCGCCTGAATGTAGCCGGCACCGCGACTACCCTCCTTTTACCCGGGCAGAGAAGGGCCATTCGGGGCAGGCGCCCCCGATTCCTCTTCGGCGCCTGCGCGGCGCAGCGCCTCCCAGGCCTGGCGCACCTTGCACCCGAGCGCCTCAAGGCTGCCCACATTGTCGATGACGAGCCCGAACGGCGGCCGGGCCAGGTCCATGCAATGCCGCACCTGCATGCCCCAGGGCGGCTGGCCCGCCCCCATCTCCCGCGCGTCGTCCTCCAGGAACCGCTCCCTCACCGCCTGCCGCAGGTAACCGCGCCCCACGTTGCGCCTGAACCTGACCTCCACCGGGGCGTCGACGGCGAGAAGCCGAAACCTCCCCCCGCGTCTTAACACCTCGGCCTCCTCGGGGTGGCGCAGCCCGTCGACCACGAACCCCTCGAGCTGCGGCTGAAGCGCGATGTCTTCGAGGGCCCGGGCGGCGAAGCAGCCCGGCCCCCGATCGCGGCGGACCTGGTTGCCCACCTCCTGGAGCACCTCGCGGGTGGGCTCCAGGCCCCGGCTCCTTGCCTCCTCTCTGACGTAGGACGCCAGGGAGAGGTACCCCAGATTGGCCAGCCCGCAGAGAATCTGCGCCACCTCCGTCTTGCCCGCCGCCACCGGACCCGTAAGCCCAATGATCAGGGGTCCAGCCCGCGCTGGCCGAGCTTCAGCCGCAGCCCCCGTCACACCCCTCACCCCCAGTAGTGGCGCAAGGTTCGGCGGCTTCCCCCCAGGCGCGCGGTGGGACGCCCCCGGTAGATAATACGCGGCTTAACCCGGCGTGTCCTCCCCCGAAGCGGGGAAGCGCACTCCAGGCCGCTTCCCTGACGACCCAGAACCACCCCAGGAGCGAGCCCGACACTGTTCCCCCCGAGGATCTTGACTCACACGAGCCCGGCTGCAACCTTGACGAGCTCCGAAAGTGGAACTATAATGGCTGTGAGGCTGGCAATGAATGGCAAACGGCGGCAGTCCCACCGGCCGCGCCGTTCCTGTGCGGCCGGTACGCGCGTGGGGGAGGTGGCAGCATGAAGGCGAGTGGAGGCGCAGGGGCCGGGTCGTCCGCAGGGCCCAGCGGCGGGGCGGAGGCGCCGGACGGGCGGGTCCGGGGCGCCATGGGAGCAGTCCCGCGCTCCGCCTGGATCCGCGGCTTCGCCGTACTGGGATTCGCCTGCCGCCTGGCCGTAGGCGGCACCTTCCTGGCCACCGGCGCCGCCAAGTTCATCCAGCCCGCCGCCTTCGTCCGGGCGGTCGAGGCCTACCAGCTTCTCCCCGACTGGGCCGTGGTGCCGGTGGCAGCGCTCCTGGCCGCCGCCGAGCCGCTCCTGGGGGCGGCGCTCCTTTTGGGGCTAAGGCTGGACCTGGTGTGCCCCGCACTGGGCGGGCTCACCCTGCTGTTCATGGGGGCCATAGCCTCGGCGGTGATGCGCGGGCTCACCATCGACTGCGGGTGCTCGTTTCTTTCCGAGCGGGCGGGCTGGGCGGCCGTGGCCCGGGACGGGGCACTGCTCCTGGGGCTGGGGGTGGCGTGGTGGCAGAGGGGCGGGGGGCACAAATCCAGACGTGGGGGAGGGCAGGTCGTCCGGCCATAGGTGTACGGACCCCCCCCCCACCCGTCCCCACAGTCTGTTCCTCGCCACGACCTCATCCAAAACCCCTGAGGGCAGGAGGCCTTTCCGGAATGCGCCGCGCCTCCAGGAAGACGCTGACGGGGACTACCCCGGCACTCCCCGGGAGGTCCCCTCAGCCTCACGGTGAACCGCCGCGGGATAACCCTCGGCCTGGATCGACTGCCATATCTTGAAGACCTCTTGCTGCATATCGTGAAGATTACGAATATCGAGCCGAAACCCGCGCCCGTCGCGGACCAGGGCCTCACCACGCTCAAAGCACTTCTCCACCTGCCTCCGAGCCGCAGCATCGATGGCCAGGAACTCCTCCTCGCTCATGAACATGGAGCCCCCGCCCGCCTCATAGCGCTGCCACCTCACCTCGGGAGGCGCGTCCAGCATGATAAGGTAGAACCGCGAGTGCCTCTCGAACCGGTCGATCTCGCTGGGATGCCGGATTCCACGCACCACAAACCCCGGCGCCCCGGCCAGAGGCGCCATTCTCTCCAGGGCCAGCCGGGCCAGGTAGTCAGCGCCATACAGGTCTCTGAGCTGCTCGGCCACACGGTAGAAGTACCCGGGGTGCGGCGGATACCCCCGCCGCCCGATCTCAGCCCGAACGTCTCGCCCCAGGGGCAACGCGATGAGCCCGCACTTTTCAACCAGGACCCGCTCTGCGACCGACTTTCCGGCCTGGTCCGGCCCACAGAGCCCAATCACGATGGGAAGGCGGCTGAACCTTAGGGAGCCGGCCTCCTGGTCCTCGTCCAGCCGCGACAGTTGAGGGCCTACGGGGCACACGTACTTTCGCGTGGCGGGCTGAGCCTCACGCCACCCTTCCCCTTCCACCTCGTGCACCACGAGCTGCGCCACCCTCCAGCCTGGGTAGACCAGGATGGGTACGGTAGAGATGTTGGCCAGCTCAAGGGTGAGGCACCCTTTATAGCCCGGCCCCACCACTACCGCGGTGGCAATGATCAGGCCCATGCGGCCCCACGAGGAGCGGCCGTGCACGTAAGCCATGAGGTGGGACGGGAAATTGAGGTACTCCAGCGTAGATCCCAGCGCGAACTCCCCCGGGTGGAGGGTCAGCGCCTCACCAAACCGGACCACGACGCGTTCCTGGCACTGCCTCAGGAGGGGGCCGAAACTCGAGCTGGTGGGATCGAGCGCCCCCAGTTGCCTGCGCTTCGCCAAGAGAAACTCAGGGCCAAGCCTTAAGTCGATCGAACAGCCGTGCAGTTGATTCTCCCAGTCAAGCACAGGCGTAACAAGCCGGCAGTCGCCGGTTATGTACTCCCTCAGCGCCCGGCTCCCGAGCACGTCCAACCGTCATCCCCCCGGTTCGCGCGGGAGGAGGTGGAAACGGCGATGAATGTCCGCCAGTTCAACGGCCTTGGTTACAAGCTCATACTGCCTTCGCTCCTCCGTATCGTCCCGGAGTTCGCCCCAAGCGCCCTCGGCTCTGCCGTCTGCCGACCTGGAGTTCCTCCGCCAGAGATGATGAAGGGCTGCCGCGTTCAGAATCGACGCGAATTGCGCCGGACGATTCAATGGCACAGAGAATTGTTCGGTGCAACGGTCCCCACCACCACCCGCAGTGTGGTGTTCCTCCACGTAGATTTCGCAAGGAGGAATCTGCTTCTCCAGGGCCCAGAAAAGCGTGGGCAGCTCTTCGCCCAAGAGGTGTGGTCAAACCGCAGCCGGCTAAGTCGTTCGCTTCCCAGAACAGCGTCGCGCAGCAGGCCCGTCAACTGAGGGCCCAACTCCGTGGCGATGACGCCAAGAAGCGCTGCCATCGGAGAGCGGCTCTCTCCGGCCCTGCAATCGGCTAGAACCTCCCGCCACCGCGACACATACGCGACCAGACATCCTGCAGCTTGCCTCAGGTCACCGGTTGTGTCCACCGACTGCTTCGCCCCGTCCGGCCGTCCCGCCGCCCCAGCGCACGTCGTGAGGCCTTCGATCTCCCGCAGGTAACCCCCGTCACTCAGGGCCTCAAGGATGACCCTCAGCCTCAGCCAGACCGGCGGATACTTCTCCGACATCTCATCGAGGCGGTGGTAGACCAGGATGAACCGGTCAAACGCCAACAGGTACACCGGGCCGACAAAGCATACCGCCAGGTAGTCTGAGATCAGTTCTCGAAGCCAGCGATCCACTATGCCCCTGACATACTCCTGTGTACTGCACCCCGGTTTGTCAACCAGATCAAGCGGCCAAAAGTTGAGTCCGGGCGAAGGTGGCCGGGGGCTGGTAGCCGAGGGCCGAATGCAGCCGCTGTTCGTTGTAGAAGCTGACGTAGTTGCCGATCGACTGTCGGGCCTCGTCGAGCGTGCTGTAGAGGTTGGGCCAGACCTCCTCTTCCTTGAGGGTCCTGAAGAAGCGCTCAATGTAGGCGTTCTGCCTGGGCGCCTGGATGTGGGTGTAGGCCAGGTCTATCCCCAGGGTGCGGGCGGCGGCCACGAACCGGCGGGAGGTAGGCTGGCAGCCGTTGTCCACCTGAAGGCGCAGCCCGCAGGCCCTTTCGCGTATCCCCTGGGGAAACCGGGCCATCACCGCCTGGTCGAGGGCGGCCACCCACTCGGCCGACCTGGCCCGCGGCGACACCAGATGTCCCACCACGCACCGGTCCCACACGTCGATTACGGCCACCAGGTTCAGCCAGCCCAGTTCCTGCGACCGCACCCGGGTGAGTCCATCTGCCAGACCTGATTAGGGCCGGTGGGGCTGTCCGCCACTCTGCGCTGGCCGAATGGGAGCGGACTACTGGAGACGAATTACGTCACAACGGCGTTTGCCGACATCGTTTGTGGGGCCGCGCGGGAATCAATCCGACGAAGGCTACTAGCCACAGTGCCGGCCTGGACAAGAGTCAACACCTCCCGAAGTGACCCTCCTGCCTGGAGGGAACCCACGCCCGCACAGCGAACTGCCTGGTTAAATGGAAACCTGCACCTTCATCATTTGGCCCTGGACGCCCCTTCCGGCATCGGCGCGAGCGCCTTGGGTCTGCAGCCCCGCCGCTTCTTGCCCGTAGCCGCCTCCTCCTCTTCCTCGTCCACCGTCCGCTCTTCCCTCAACCACTTCTGGACCGCTTCCTCGACGGAGTCCTACGTGCGGTTCGCGTCCAGCGCCGCGTTGGCGTTGAGCTTCGTGCCGTCTAGCGCCACCACCCCAACCTTGACCAGGCCGGCCTCGACGCTACGCGTGCTGGTGGATTACCAGGGGTTGTGCGACAAGCTCAAAAGCGTTGCACCGAAGTGCTCGCGGCTCAAGGTCCTGTTCGTGCGTGCGCCCTAGCCATCTTTGTTATGGCTTGGGGTGGTGATGGTAATGGTCTGGGTAGAGCCATCCCATTCAACCCCTGCGCCCAATGCTTCAGAGATGAAGCGGAGTGGGAGCATTGTCCGACCCGGACGGGAGATGTAGGGCCGCACTGCCGGGTTAGCGGCATCAATCGGTACTTCGATGCCGTCGACCAAAGTAGTTGCCCTGTTGATCCAGAGGACAACCTTGCGGTCACCCTGCTAGATCTCTACCCGTTGTTCGTCCTCGAACCACAGAATCTTTCCGCCCAGGGCCTCGACAACAGGCCTAATGGGTAGGAGAGTCCGCGCCGTCCCTGCTGGAATCTCCGGCGCGGCGTCGAGGACGACAGTTGTTCTTTGACCTCCCCGCTCCACAATCAAATCAGGCGACCCGATCTGGAGGGTGAGGATAGTCTTCAGTGGCCGCTGTGCTAGAACCAGATAATCTTCAATGATGGGATTTTCACCAGCAAGAATTGCGGGCCATGCCCGTTCAACTGCTGCACAGAAATCTTCTAAAGAAATCCCGAAAATCTCTTCAAATCTTGGAGTTCCAGGTTCGTCATAGAGAGGAAAGTGGCTCAGCTCAAACCATGGAGCAGTAAGCATAAAACGCACAAGCAAGAAACCTATGTCATACGCTCCCGGATGTCGGAGTGTCTCAAGCTCTTCCCACAAGAGCAAGGAATCCTCCGGCGTTTGGTTAAGCCGCTGAACCCGCCACCGTAGATGATCCTCGAAAGTAAAGTCATATGGATAGATTGTTCTTGGAGCGTTGACGCATACAAGGGAGTCTACATATTCGGCGAGCCCCTCGTCCAGCCAACCAAGTCCGGTACATTGTGCAAGCAGATGGGTATACTCGTGCGGTATGGCATAGACGGGGTCCTCCAAATGCCGGTTTGTCTGCCTTAGGTAATCAAAGTCGTAATCAAACAGTATCATCGTATATTGTCTTAGAGCAACTCCAGCTCCAGAAAGAACCTCGACGGTACGGCGCTGCCTCTCCCGTTCCTGTTCGTCGGTGGGCAGCCAGCCGTGGCGCATTAGCAAGATGACGTCTCGGCGAGCATCCCAATCCATAGCAACAACAAAAAGGGGGAAGCGCTTTTCAGAGGCCCCAAAGACGTCGAGCACGGCTTCTTCGTAGTACAGAATACGATCTAACATACGCTCCTGGAACTCTCGGGGCATTCTGCTATCTGTGATAAAGGCCACAGAGTCGGCTAAATGCAGGACAACATGGTGACCGGCCTTTCCTAGCTCTTGAGCCAGCCACTGCGCTCGGGCCGAAACATCGAATTCAGCCACCGGGGGGCGCAGCCCCTGTCGAGCCTGGGCCAGGCTCTGAAGCCTGTCGGCCAGCTTCCGCTTCTCGGCGGCCACATCGGTGCTGAGCACGCTGTAGACGTGGTAGGCCAGGTTCTTGGCGTCCTCGCGGGATATGCCAGGGAGCGGGAAGCCCGAGAGCAGGCTGTCCCAATTGGCCCAGAACACGCCTTCGGGCTGACCAACCGACGAGTCGGCCACCAGCCAGATGAACTCATTCAGGTTGCGCTGGGGCAGCCGCTGCATTCCCTCGATGACCCGGTTCAGGTCTTTGACCGCGTTCCAGGTGCTGATCCACTTCTTTATCTTCAGGATATCGCCGATGACCCCGGGGATGCCGGCGGTCGGAACGGCCCAGCTCGCGCTTGCGCCAGCCAGGAACTTGTACAGGCCCAGCAGGGGCTCGACAAGCTCGGTCACCTGCTTCACCGTGCGCTCGGCCCCCGTCTGCGTGAGGGCCCAGTCCCACTCCTTGCGCTCCTCCTCCAGGACCATGAGGGCCCGAACCTGCGCCCACACGGGGGTGCCGTCGGGGTCGGTGGGGTCCCGCATCAGTAGCACTTCTGAAAGCTCCTCTTCCGACATGAGGACCCACAGGTAGGAGCGGACCCTGCCCGGCGAGAGCCCCTCTGGCAGAACGGTGATGGACAGCGCCGCGCTGGCAAGGGTTCCGGCGGAGTCCCAGACGTTCACCAGCACGTTGGTAGTGCCCTCAGCGCGCGGGCGACCCCTGATGGTACCGTCACGGCCAAGGCTTAGCCCCTCGGGGAGCTTGGAAAGCCGAGAGACCTCCCACCGGTAGGGTGGGACGCCCCCGCTGGCCTGCAGAACAGCCTCGTACGCCTCACCCACCGCTGCCACCGGGAGTTTGGCGGTGAGAATGCTCAGAGCGTCGCCGGCGGCGGCTCGGCTGTGCTTTCCCACCAGCGGCCCGAGGACGACCGTCAGGACGAAAGTCAAGGCAAACAGGGCCCGGCACAGCCGGAGCCGGACGATCGAGTTCATCGTGGTGCACGCAAGTATCGCGCCCACCAACCCCCTCTTCTCCATTTACCTCCCTCCTCGGGGATTACTGGCTCGTCTGGCCATACCGGTAACGCGCCGGCAATCCCACGGCGGTGGCCACGGGAAGGGACACAGCGGGATCGAATTTGACCGAAACACCCCTTGCCGGCTACCGCACCGCCAGCGCGCCCGGTCACCACACCGCCTTCGTTTCGCAGCTCGCAACCGAAGCCGCCAAGGCAGCTTTGCATCTTGCCCGTGGCGGGGTCATGGCGAAGCGCCAGATCACCGCCACGCAGCGCACCTCCCACTTGGCCCTTCACCTTGGCCTCGGCATAGCTGCATACGATGTCAAACCCGGCCGCCGCCCCACCCGTCCGTCCAACGATGTGCCCAAGTCAGTTCCCTCCTTGAACTGTCCTGTTGCCAAGTTGTGGTGCCAGTTAAGCAGCAAGCCGTCCGTTCATTACCCTTCGCTACGGGCCCTTAAACGCCTGCCGGGGGGATCAAGGCTCTCAAGCCGAGCCCACCACAAGTAGATAGATACTCATAGATTGCGCCCAGTCCTTCTTTCGTAGCAGTGAGTACGACAGATGCCGCTGACGCGTCCTGCTACCAAGTTGTGCTGCCGGTATGGCCCTCTCGCCAGCCTACTGCTGTCGGCCATCAGGTCGGTGACGCCCGAACGCGCGGTAACCCGGTTTCCATGCCGCGTGGTCAAGCACATCGGCGAAGGAGCCCGCCCTTTGCCGAACCCTTGCGGTAATCGCGGGTGGCGAGGGCTAGGTGCAGTTCGGCCGCGGGCGGGGCCGGCGCGAAGCGGGCGTAGGGTCGGCCGGGGGCACAGCGAAGGTGGCGTTGAACCGGGCGGTGAATGCGGGCAGGAAGGTATTGGCGTCGTTGGGGTTGGAGATGCCGGCGAGCCTGAGTTCGACGACCAGGCGGTGCTGAAAGCGTGCCCCAGAGGCGCTCCATGCGGCCACAGGCTGGACCAGCGGCCCCTCCTGAGGGAGGTGGCGGGCGCGGCGCCGCCCCGGGGGGCGCCGGCTGGGGCGGGGCAGGCCTGAGGCGGCCAGAACGCGGTCCCTGGCATCTCACCCTCCTCTTCAGCCGCTTTATCTGCCGCGGGCTCAGGCCCAGCACGCGCGAGGCCTCGGCCACCGTGACCCGCCCCCCACTGCCTGCTCGATCACGTACAACCTCCGTGCCTCCCTGGCGCTCAAGAAAACATCCCCTCTCATGGTGACATTTTCTCAGACCGATTCCAGGGTGACAATATCACAGACCGAT
>JAIMBG010000036.1 GCA_023511555.1 Acetobacteraceae bacterium
GGGGTGACCTGCACCGACCAGCCCCGGGAGGTGGCCTCGTCCGGGCCGGCGGCCGCAACCACCGGGGCGGCGAGGACCGGCGCGGCGCCGGGCGCGGGCCCGGCGGCGAGCGCCGGGGCGGGCGGCCGTACCCCGGGCAGCGGAATCAGGGCCAGAAGGCCCAGGGCTAGTAAGGTCCACATAAGGACGGCTCTCCTCACGTTCGTACCTCCCCGTTGGCCGTGGTAGAGTAGTTCTTCTTCCGGGAGGCCTGCTCCTCCCCGGAAGGGATGGCAAGTGCAGGCTCTGGAGCCAGCGGCACCCACCGTCCCCCGGGGGTGCGACCCAAGACCGCGGCGTGCTAGCTTCCTTAGGGGGACGGCGACGCACCGGGCGGAGGACGGTGGGCCCGCGTTCTCTGCCGTGAAGGGAGGGGGGAGAGGTGTGCGCGGAGGCACGCCGGCGGGCCCGCGATCTGGGGATATCCATCGGGTTCTTCCCTCCGGGCCCGCTCAACGCCATCACTGACGTCAAAGGGGTGCGGGTGGGGCACTGTACCCTTGTGGAGGGGTCGGGGCCGCTGGTGGCGGGCCGGGGGCCGACCCGCACCGGTGTCACCGCGGTGGTGGTGGACCAGTGCGAGCAGGGGGGGGTGCTCCACCGCGTCTTCGCGGGCGGCTTCGTGCTCGCTGGGGCCGGCGAGGCCACGGGGCTGATGCAGGCCCTGGAGTGGGGCCTCATCGAGAACCCCATCATGCTGACCAACACCATGTCGGTGGGGCTGGTGCGGGACGCCGTCATGTCCTACATGGCAGAAAGGCACCCCTCCCTGGGCCTCACCCGCGACCCTCGCATCCCCATCGTGGTCGAGTGTGACGACAGCTACCTCAACGACATGAAGGGCCGGCACGTTAGGCCGGAGCATGTCTTCGCCGCGCTGGATTCGGCCAGATCGGGGCCGGTGCCGGAGGGCAACGTGGGAGGGGGCACGGGCATGACCTCCTTTGACTTCAAGGCAGGTATCGGCACCGCCTCGCGGAGGCTCCCACAGGAGAGCGGCGGCTACACCCTGGGTGCGCTGGTCATGGCCAACTTTGGGGAAAGGCGGCGGCTCCAGGTGCTGGGCGTGCCCGTCGGCCTTGAGATCACCGACCTCCTCACCACCGACCACGTGGAGGGCTCGTGCGCCGTGGTAGTGGCCACCGACGCCCCCATGCTCTCGCACCAGCTCGCCCAGCTCGCCCGGCGGGCCGCCCTGGGCCTGGGCCGGATGGGGTCCTATGGCTCCTTTGGGTCCGGGGAGGTGGTCATTGCGTTCTCCACGGCTACCGCCATCCCTGCCTCCATCGACTGCTGGTCCATTGAGGTTGAGGCCCTCATAGGCTCGCGCAAGCGGCTCAATCCCCTGTTTGAGGCGGCCATAGAGGCGGTCGAAGAAAGCGTGCTCAACTCGCTTCTTATGGCGGAGACCATGGTAGGTAGGGACGGCAACGTGGCCTACGCCCTGCCCGTGGACCGCCTGCTTGAGGTGCTGAGGAAGTATGGCCGCATCTAGACCGGATCCCGCCCCGGCACGGCGCGTGGTGGCCGTGGGCGACGTGCACGGGGCCTGTGACGAACTGGTCCGGCACCTCAAGGCGACGGGGCTGGTCGACGGCTCGCTGCGCTGGGTCGGGGGGAGGACGCATCTGGTCCAGACCGGGGACGTGCTGGACCGGGGGCCGGCGCCGCTCGCCGCCCTGGATCTGCTCATGCGTCTGGCTGTGGAGGCGGCCGAGGCGGGGGGGCGGGTGTACGCGCTGCTGGGCAACCACGAGCTCATGGCCGTCGAGTCGGGGCTGGGCGACCCCCTTTCGCGGACCTGCTGGCTGAGCCCGGCCAACGGCGGCGCCGCTACCTTCGCCGAATGGCGGCGCCGCAGCCTTGAGCGCGGGGACCGGGACCGCCCCGGCCAGGTGTTCTTCTCACTGTTTGCGCCCACGGGACGGTACGGGAGGTGGTTCCGCCAGAGCCCGGCGGTGCTGAAGCTGGGCTCCACCCTGTTTTGCCACGCCGGCCTGGACGACCCTCGGGGGGCGACGCCCGGCTGGGCGGAGGCCGTGCTGTGGACTGCCCTTGATGCGCGCGACTTCACTCACCCCTGGCTGTGCGGGGCTGGGCCGCTTTGGACGCGGCAACTGCGCCCGGATGGTGTGATCGCCGTCCTGGAGCTCCTGGGGTGCCGCCGGATGGTGGTGGGCCACACCCCCCAGCCATCGGTAAGAGCATTCCTGGGGGGGAGGCTGGTTAACATCGACGCCGGCATGTGGTGCGGCGGGCCCGGCGGGGCGCTGGTGATCGAGGGGGACCGGGTGGAGGTGGTCAGCCCCGACGGCTCCTCCCGCCCTCTGCCCGCGCCGCGGCATTAGCCCCCGCCTGGACCTAAATCACATACTCCAGCCGGCCGCCCGGGAAGAGCCCCGAGACCAGCCGTTCAAACAGCCTCCTCACCCCCTCCATGCGCTCAG
This sequence comes from Acetobacteraceae bacterium, assembly GCA_023511555.1. Lineage (GTDB taxonomy): Bacteria > Bacillota > Sulfobacillia > JAIMBG01 > JAIMBG01 > JAIMBG01. The sequence continues at coordinate 2,487 of JAIMBG010000036.1, forward strand.
GTGAATAAACATACTTTGCCCGGCCCCCTGGCCCCCGCCGCACGGCGCGCCCCTCCTGCCCCAGGTCGAGCCCCGACGACGGAAATCTGGCCTCGATGATCCGGCGACTGAGGCCGGTGAAGCGGAAGGTGATGACCTCGAAGGTGAGGTCCCGGGCGCCGTGCAGCCGGTGGGCCAGGTCGCGCAGCAGACGGCGGTACTCCTCTTCCCACCCTGGAAACACCATAACCGGGGCGATCAGTACCCCCACGGGGTATTCGGCGTCCCTGAAGGCGGCCAGGGCCTCAAAGCGGGCGGCGAGCCCGGGGGCCCCGGGCTCGAACCGCTGGAGCGGCGTCTTTGCGTTCAGGCTCACCCGAGCCCGGGTGCGGCCGCGGTGTCGAGCGCAAAGCAGGCCTCCGGGCGGGGGAAACTTGGTGGCGAAGCGGAGCCTGCCCCAAGGTTCGGCGCCGAAAAACTCGACCGCCTGCGACAGGGCGCCGGTCAGCGGCTCCACCGCTACCGGGTCCGCCGCGGCAGCCGCCTCAAAGCTGGTGGGCGACGGGGCCCTCAGGGCGATAACCCGCGCCGCCTCCGACAGGATCTCCTCCAGGTTGACGTAGACCCTCACCCATCCAGGGTCGTGCGGGATGCCGTGCAGGTAGCAGTACTGGCACAGCGCGGGGCAGCCGGTGGCCAGGGGCAATTGGTAGTCGGCCGACGGCGGGCAGGGCCTGAATCGGAGGGTGCGCCTGACCGCCACCACCAGCGTCCGCTTAGCCCGCGAAAAGGGCAGCAGCGTGCCCCGTCCCCCGCCGGGCGGCAGGGGCTCCAGGGGCACTCCGTCCGCCCTGAGCCTCGCCGCCAGCCTGCGGCCCAGGGGATACTCCAGGGCGCCGGGCTCCACCAGGGCCAGGGCCGGGGTCCACGCGGGCACGGTCGTGTCCGACTCCCGCCTAAGACGAGCGTGTCCGTTCCCGCCGCCTCTCCATGAGGGCCAGCCAGGAAGTGGCGGCCACCACGATACCGACTATGACGTCGTTCCACAGCGCGGTGGTGAGGCGGCTGTAGCCCAGGACGAACGGCGCGGCGATGAGCCAGAGGCCCAGCACCATGGGGATCCAACCCATCCGCATCTCTTCACCCCCTCCCGGCGACCTCCTGCCTGAAATAGGAGTGCCCCCGGCCAGGGAAAATATTCGCCGGGCGTCAGGGCGGGGGACGGGGGAGGAAAACGCTCGCCGGTACAGAATCCCAGCATCAAACTGCCCAAGGGGTGGTCCGCCCCCGCGGACCAAGAGGCTGCCGGGCCTGACCCCGCAGGGAGGGAAGCGGTTTGAATCTGGTCGCGCTCTTCTTTACGGCACTGGCGGTGGGGTTTTCGGGGGCGCTCACCCCCGGGCCGCTTCTTTCGGCGGTCGTGTCCCAGACCGTCGAGCGAGGGCCCGGGGGGGGGCTGGGTGCGGTGGCAGGCCACGGGCTCCTGGAGCTGGCCATGGTGGCGGCCCTGGCGGCGGGCGCGGGTCAGTGGCTGGCTCTGAGAGAGGTGTCGGGCGCGATCGGGCTTGCCGGCGGGCTGGTGCTTCTGGCTATGGGGTGGGGGATGGTCCGGGGGGCGGCCCGCCTGAGCCGGTCGCTCGACCTGGTCGCGGCCGCCCCTGCCGGGCCTTCCGCCGGGCGGAGGCTGCTGCGGCCGGGACCGGGCTGGCCCGAGGCGCGCGCCCGGGCCGGTGTCACCGGACGCGGCCTCAGTCCGCTCTGGCTGGGGGTTATGACCAGTGTAGCCAACCCGTACTGGACCCTGTGGTGGGCCACCGTGGGGGCGGGCTACCTGGCCCTGGCCGGGAACCGGGGCGCGGCCGGCGCAGGCGTCTTCTTCCTGGGGCACTTCCTGTCCGACTTCTCCTGGTACGCCCTGGTCACGGCAGCGGTGGCAGGGGGGAGGCGGGTGCTGCCCCATCGGTTCTACCGGGGGCTTCTGGCCGTGTGCGGCGTCTTTCTCATGGTGATGGGGGGCTCGTTCCTGGTCTACGGCGGCCTCCGGCTGCTCCGGCCCGCCGGCTAGGGAAGCCGGCGCCCGGAGGCGGAGCAGGGGAGGAGAGGGGGCCGGCAACGGGGCAGGGGCGGGGCGGCAGCCCGGCCGCCCCGGAAGGGGGTGAGGCCTGGTGCAGGATAGCGGTGGAGGCAGGCCGAAGGGCCTGGTGATGGTGTTTACCGGGGACGGCAAGGGCAAGACCACGGCCGCCTTGGGCCAGGCGCTGAGGGCGATAGGCCACGGGGGCCGGGTGTACATGGTCCAGTTCATGAAGGGTGACGAGCGTTACGGCGAGCTCCAGGCGGCGCGGAAGTACCTTCCCCCTCTGACCCTGGTCCAGTCGGGGCTGTCCACCTTCGTGACCCGCGGCCGGCCCGGCCCCGAGGACCTGCGGCTGGCCGCCCGCGGCCTGGAGCTGGCCCGGGAGGCTCTCACCGGAGGGGAGTACGACCTGGTGGTCCTGGACGAGGTGAACGTGGCCATAGACTACGGCCTGCTCTCCCTGGAGGCAGTGCTGGAGACGCTACACTCCCGTGCCCCGGGGGTGGACGTGGTGCTCACCGGCCGCTACGCGCCCCAGGCGTTGATAGCTGCGGCCGACATGGTGAGCGAGGTGCGGGAGGTAAAGCACCACTACCGGCAGGGCGTCCCCGGCCGCCGCGGGATCGAGTTCTAGCCGGGGCACCAGGCCAAGGCGCGCGAGGCCCGGCTCGGTGGTGAGGGTCCTGAGCGCGCGGGTCGCGGCGGCGGGCGGGGGCGGGGCGGCGCTCCGCCCCAGGGGGGAGAGGGGGAAGGGAAGTTGGCCCAGGCCGCCCGGGAGGCTCTAAAGCAGAGGGTGTTGCAGGCGGTCGCTGCCCGGCGGGATGACATCCTGGCCGTGGCCGGCGCGGCCTTGGCCTGCCCGGAGCTGGGCTTCCGTGAGGAGCGCACCTCCGCCCTCATCCAGGGGTGGTTTGAGCGTTTGGGGCTTAAGCCCAGCACCGGCCTGGCGATGACCGGGGTGAAGGCCCTGCTCCGGGGCTCCAGCCCGGGGCCCCGGATCGCGGTGCTGGCCGAGATGGACGCCGTTGTCTGCCCCCAGCACCCGGCGGCAGACCCCAGGACCGGCGCGGCTCACGCCTGCGGCCACCACGCCCAGGTGGCGGCACTGGTGGGGGTAGCCTTGGGCCTGATCGACTCCGGCGCCATAGGGCACCTTTCCGGTGAGGTGGCGCTGATCGCGGTCCCGGCGGAGGAGTACGTGGAGATAGAGTACCGCCAGAGACTCATAGCCGAGGGCCACATCCGCTTCCTGGGCGGCAAGCAGGAGCTTCTGCGGCTGGGGGAGTTCAACGGCGTACACGCCGTCCTGATGGCCCACCTCTCCCCCCAGGCGGAGGGCAAGAAGGCGGGGGTGGGGGGCGACACAACGGGGTTCGTGGGCAAGCTGGTGCGCTACCTGGGCCGGGAGGCGCACGCCGGCGCCGAGCCCCACCGGGGCGTCAACGCCCTCAACGCGGCGCTGCTGGGCCTGGCAGGGATCAACGCCCTGCGGGAGACCTTCCGGGAGCAGGACAGGATTCGCGTCCACCCCATCCTCACCCGGGGGGGCGACCTGGTGAACGTGGTCCCTGCCGACGTGCGGCTGGAGACGTACGTTCGGGCCGCCACCGTGGAGGCAATGATCTGGGCCAACCGGAAGGTGAACCGGGCGCTGAGGGCAGGCGCCCTGGCTCTGGGGGCGGAGGCGGAGATCACCGACCTGCCGGGCTACCTCCCGCGGCTCCCCTGCCCTGCCCTGGACCAGGTGGTGCGCTCCAACCTGGCCCTGGTGCTGGGGGAGGCCGCTGTAGGCGAGGGCGAGGACGGAGGGGGCTCCACCGACCTGGGGGACGTGAGCCAGGTCGTGCCTTCGGCCCACCCCCTGGTAGGGGGTGTCGAGGGGCGTCCCCACTCCCGGGACTTCAGGGTGGTGGACCCGTCCCTGGCCTATGTAGTCCCTGCCCAGATACTGGCCCTGTCCGTGGTGGACCTGCTGGCCGACGGGGGCGCCGGGGCTCGCCTGGTCCGCCAGTCATTTGAGCCCGCCCTCGACGGCCCCGAGGCCTACCTGCGCCTCTGGGAAGCCCTGCTCAAGGAGGAAAGCCAGATGGGCCCCTCCCTGGGCTGAGCCGCCCCTCCGCCCCGGCACGCCCTGCCCTCCTCGCCGCCGCGCTCCAGGGCGACCCGTCCAGCAGGAATTTCCCCCCCCGGTCACGAAGGTGGCAAGGGCAGGTCCCCGATCCGGAGCAAAGGCCCCGGACGTGAGGCCTTTTTTGCGCGGCCCGGAAGGCGGGCCCCAAGGAGGGAGGGGCGATGGACTTCAGGTTCACCGAAGAGCAGGAGATGATCCGGAAGCTGGCCAGGGACCTCACGGAGAAAGAGGTGATCCCCAAGGTCGCGGAGTGGGACGCATCGGGGCGCTTCCCCCGGGAGCTGTTCGCCCGCATGGGCGAGCTGGGGCTCCTGGGACTGCCCTTCCCCGAGGAGTGGGGCGGGGCCGGCGCCGACACGCTGAGCTACGTCCTGGTGCTGGAGGAGCTGGCCCGGGGCTCCCTGGGGGTGGCCCTGAGCTACGAAGCCCACGTGTCGCTGGGCTGCACCCCGCTCTACCTCTTCGGGACCGAAGAGCAGAAGCGGAAGTACCTTGTCCCCTGCGCCCAGGGCAAGTGGCTGGCCTGCTTTGGCCTCACCGAGCCGGGCGCGGGCTCCGACGCTGGCGCCACCCAGACCACCGCCGTACTCGACGGGGACCAGTGGGTCATCAACGGCACCAAGTGCTTCATCACCAATGCCAGTCAGGCCGAGGTGGCAGTGATCACCGCGGTAACGGCCAAAGGCATGGGCACACGGGGCATCAGCGCGTTTATCGTCCCCCGCGGGGCCCCCGGCTTCCGGGTGGGCAAGGCCTACGACAAGCTGGGTGTGCGCTGCTCCGACACCGCCGAGCTGATATTCGAGGACTGCCGCATCCCCCGGGAGAACCTCCTGGGCGAGCTGAACCAGGGATTCAAGCAGTTCCTCAAGACCCTTGACGGCGGCCGGCTGGGCGTGGCGGCGCTGGCGGTGGGACTGGCCCAGGCCTGCCTGGATCAGGCGCTGCGCTACGCCCAGCAGCGGGTGCAGTTCGGCCAGCCGCTCTCCAAGTTCCAGGCCGTCCAGTTCAAGCTGGCCGACATGGCGGCGGAGCTGGATGTGGCCAGGTGGTATACATACCGGCTGGCGGTGGTCAAGGATGAAGGTGCCCGCATCACCAAGGAGGCGGCCATAGCCAAGCTGTTCGCCTCCGAGGCCGCGGCCCGGGCGGCGACCCAGGCCGTCCAGATCCTTGGCGCCTATGGGTTCAGTTCCGAGTACCCCGTGGAGAGGTTCTACCGCGATGCCAAGCTTCTGGAGATAGGCGAGGGCACCTCCGAGATCCAACGCCTGGTGATAGCCCGCGAGCTCGGGTGCTAGCCCCGCTCCGGGGGGCCTGGCTTCCGCCCCGGCCGGGTGGCGCGCGGCCGTGGAAACGCGCGAGGTGTATGGTATAAAGGTACTGGCGCCCAGCCAAGGTAGGGCACGGGAGGTGGTAGCTTGCGAGCCAGGGTGGAGGCGGCGCTGGCCGAGGTGCGTCCCCAACTCCAGGCGGACGGCGGGGACGTGGAGCTGGTCGACGTCAAGGACGGGGTGGTTAAGGTCCGGCTCAAGGGGGCCTGCGGGGGCTGTCCCATGGCCGCCATGACGCTGCAGAACCTGCTGGAGCGGACGGTAAAGGATAGGGTGCCGGAGGTGAAGCGCGTGGAGGCGGTGTAGGCTCCGGCACGAAGAGCCGGCGAGGTGCCGGCCCCGGCTCTTGGGCCCCCGGAGGCCCGGGCCGGGGCCGGTTCGCGTCTTCAGGGGGGGTGAGACGGTGGGAGGGGAAGCGGAAGTGAGGCGGGTGGGAGCGGGCGACCTGGAGGAGCTGGCAAGGGCGTGTACCTGGCGCGCAGGGAGTGGTTGCTAGCGGTGGAGGGGGAGGCCCTTGCCTCGGGGAGGGGAGGGGTGGCTACCCTGGCCTGCGCCGGAGGCGATCATAAGCCGGCCTCGTTCTACCGCCGGTTCGGCTACGCGGGCTGGCGCGGGGGCCGGTCGCTCCTGTACCGGCCGCTCGCCCCTGAGGCCCGTCCGCCGCGGTGCCTGGAACCGGGGGCCAGCGCCCTGGGCACCGCCAGCGGGGTGTTCGTGGATGGAAGGCAGGTGGACCGCGGGCCGTGCAGGCCCGGCCAGGCCTTCGCCCTGCTAGACGACGCCTGCGGGATGGGCGCCCCAGGCCCTGGATGCGGCCCCCTTCCCTGAGACCCCGCCCCCAGCGATCGGGGGGAGCACCCGGGGTCTGCAGGGCCGTGGTAAGCCGGCCCAAGGAGGGAAATACTACGGGCGACGGCCCTCAAAGGGGAAGGGAGGAGGCCCGCTTGGGTTCGGCCAAGACATCCGCCGGCTGTGCCCCCGGCCGGGGTCAGTCCGAAGATGCCTCCCGTCGCGCGGGGAGGCGGTTACGGGCGGCCCTGGGGGCAGCGGCCGCCGTAGCCGCCCTGGCCATGTGCCTCGGGGTCGGCCGGGGCACGGGGTGGGGCGCGGCCGAGATCCCGCCCCCCACCCCGGCCCAGGCGGAGGCGTCCCCCCCAGGCCCCTTCCGCGTGGAGGCGACCGCGGCCTACCTGCTGGACGCCACCACCGGCCAGGAGCTCCAGGCCCAGGACGCCGGGAGGCCGCTCGACCCTGCCAGCCTGGTGAAGATGATGACGCTCCGGCTGGTCTACCGCGACCTGGCGCAGGGTCGCGCGACCCTGGAGGACCGCGTCCCGGTGAGCGTGAAGGCGTGGCGCACCGGCGGGTCCCGGATGTTCATCGACCCCCGCCAGAAGGTGCGGCTGGAAGACCTCATCCTGGGGGTGGCGGTGAGCTCGGGCAACGATGCCTGCGTGGCCCTGGCCGAGTATCTTGCGGGCAGCGAGGAGGCTTTTGTGGCCGAGATGAACCGGGAGGCCGAGCGGCTGGGGCTGTCGGGCACACGGTTCTGCAACAGCCACGGCATCAGCGAGCCCGGGCAGCAGATGACCGCCAGGGATGCGGCCGTCCTGGGCGCCCGGCTGGTGACAGACTACCCGGAGTCGCTGGCCGCGCTGTCTGCCCGGGAATTCACGTACAACGGCATCACCCAGCCCAACCGTAACCGGCTGCTCTTCATCGATCCCACCGTGGACGGTATCAAGACCGGCCACACCGAGGCTGCCGGGTACAACCTGGTGGCCACCGCGCGTCGGGACAGCATGCGCCTGGTGGCGGTGGTGATGGGCGCCCCCTCCGAGGCGGTCCGGGAGGAGGCGGCGGCCCGGCTGCTGGATTACGGTTTCCGCAACTTCACCACCCAGGTGCTGGCCAGGCCCGGCGAGGCGCTGGGCCGGGTCGCGGTGTACAAGGGCCGACGGAACTGGGTCGAGGTCACGCCCGCGCGTCTCCTGGCCGTCACCCTGCCGAGGGGGCAGGAGGGGGCGGCGCGGTGGACCCTCAAGCTCCGGGGGGCGCTGGTGGCACCGGTGGCCGCGGGCCAGGAGGTGGGCGAGCTCCTGGCGCTCGTGGACCAGCAGGTGGTCGCCCGCGCCCCGGCCGCTGCCGCATCGGCCGTTGCCCGGGGGAACTGGCTCAAGGTGGCCTGGGACTCCATTCGCCTCTTCTTCAGGGGAGCCCTAGGCCGGGGTACGCTGGCGGCCTCGGGCGGGGGGTAGGAAAGGGTGGATGGAGAGCGGCTCCGCGTGCTGATGCTGAGCTGGGAGTATCCGCCGCGGTGCGTGGGCGGCCTGGCAGAGCACGTCTACCACCTGAGCCGCCACCTGGCTGACAGGGGGGTGAAGGTGGAGGTGTTCACCGCGGGCCTGCCCGGCTCGCCCGCCACCGCCAGGGAAGGGGGAGTCGCGGTGCACCGCGTGGCCGGGTTTGGGCCCGCCTCCCCCGACTTTCTCTCCTGGGTGCTGCAGCTCAATCTGGGGCTGGTGGAGGCGGCGACCAGGGTGCTCACCGGCGCCGTTCGGAACGGTCGGGCGACGCTCCTCCACGTCCACGACTGGCTGGTGGCGTTCGCCGGCCGGGCGTTGAAGCATGCCTTCCGCCTCCCCGTGGTAGCTACCGTGCACGCGACCGAGGCCGGGCGCCACGGCGGGGTGCACACGCCGGAGCAGAGGTTCATCAACGACGTGGAGTGGTGGCTGACATACGAGGCGTGGCGGGTGGTGTGCTGCAGCCGCTATATGGCTGGGGAGCTGGAGAACGCCTTCCGCCTGCCCCCCGACAAGGTGCGTGTGCTGCCCAACGGAGTGGATCCCGCCAGCCTGGCTCCTCCGCCCGGGTGCCGCGGCGGGCGCGGCCGCGAGAGGTTCGCCGCCCCCGACGAGCGCCTGGTGTTCTTCATCGGCCGGCTGGTGCCGGAGAAGGGGGTTCAGGTGCTTCTTGAGGCGCTCCCGCAGGTTCTGGCCCGTCAGCCGCGCACCAAGGTGGTTATCGCCGGCACAGGGCCCTTCGAACAGCATCTTCGCTCCCGGGCGGAGGCACTGGGAGTGGACGCCCACGTGTACTTCACCGGCTACGTTGACGACCTCACCAGACGCCAGCTCTACCAATGGGCGGATCTCGCGGTGTATCCCAGCCTGTATGAGCCGTTCGGGATCGTCGCCCTGGAGGCCATGGCTGCCGGCGTCCCGGTGATGGTTGCCAGGACCGGCGGCCTGGCGGAGATAGTGGAGGACGGGGTCGATGGGCTGTGCGTGCCGCCGGGGCGGGCCGACGCCCTGGCCCAGGCTCTGCTGCGGTTCCTGGCGGACCCAGGCATGGCGGCGCGCCTCACCCAGGCGGCCAGGCGCAAGGTGAGGCAGCGGTTCCTCTGGCCGCAGGTGGCGGCCGCCACCGTGGAGCTGTATCGCGAGGTGATCCGCGAGGGCGCCGGCAACCCCTGGATGAGGGCGGGGGGTGCTGCCCCGTGAGGGCGGTGGTGATGGCCGGCGGGGAGGGCACCAGGCTGAGGCCGCTCACCTGCAGGCGGCCCAAGCCCCTGGTGCCGCTGGTGAACCGGCCGGTGATGGCATACTCCCTGAACCTCTTGCGTCGGCATGGTGCCCGGAGGGCCGTGGTCTCGGTGCACCACCTGGGCCACCAGGTCATGGAGGAGTTCGGGGAGGGGGAGGAGTACGGCCTGAACCTGGCTTATTCGCTGGAGGAGAGCCCGAGGGGAACGGCCGGCGGCGTAAGGCAGGCGCTCCGGCACGCCGCCGGCGATGGGCCCGTGCTGGTGCTGAGCGGCGACACCCTGACGGACCTGGACCTGGGGGCCTTCCTCGACTTTCACCGTTCGCAGGGCGCAGTCGCCACCCTGGCCCTGGTCAGGGTGCCCGACCCTTCGCCCTACGGGGCGGTCATCACGTCGCCCCGCGGCCAGGTGGTGCGATTTCTGGAGAAGCCGGGGCCGGGCGAGGAATTCAGCGACTGGGTGAACACCGGCGTCTACCTCCTCGAGGAGGAGGCACTGGAGGAGGTGCCGGACTACAGGGCCTTCGACTTCTCCCGCGACCTCTTCCCCCTCCTCCTCTCCCGTGGCCTGCCGCTGGCCGGGTTCAAGGCCGCTGCCTACTGGTGCGACATCGGCCACCCCGGCCAGTACCTGGAGGCGTCCTTCGCCATCCTGGAGGGGCGTGCGGGGTGGGCCCCTCCGGGGCGGGAGGTGGGCCGCGGCCTTTGGGTGGATGAGGCCGCGGACGTGTCGGAGGCGGCCGAGCTCAGGGCGCCTGTGGCGGTGGGCCGCGGCTGCCGCGTAGAGGCGGGGGCGCGGGTGGGGCCGCTTGCGGTGCTGGGCCCCGGCTGCCGGGTGGAGGCGGGGGCGCGGGTGGAGCGCTCCGTACTGTGGTCGGGGGCGTCGGTGGGGCGCGCCGCCCGGGTGAGGGGGGCCATCCTGGGGGCTGCGGTTCGCCTGAATGACGGGGTATGTGTGTGCGAAGGGGCGGTGGTGGGTGATGGCACCGCGCTAGGAGCGAGAAGCTCGGTGCGGCCGGGGGTGCGGCTGTGGCCGGGCCGGCTGGTGGAGGCGGAGGCGACTGTGGACCGGTCCCTGGCTTGGGGGGGGTTGGCTCAAGCCCGGCGCGTACCTGGGGGGCGGGCGAGGGGGCTGGTCAACCTGGAGTTGGGGCCGGAGCAAGCGGCCCGCATAGCACTGGCCTTCGGCTCGGTGCTGGGGGACAGGGGTCGGGTGGTGTTCGCCGGCGACGCCTACCCTTCCAGCCGGATGCTCCAAGGCGCGGTCGGCTCCGGCCTGGAGGCCGCAGGAAGGGAGGCCTTGAACCTCGGCGTGCTTGTGGCCCCGGCGCTGCGCCACCTCTGCCGGGCGCTGCGGGCAGCGGGAGCGGTGCATGTGGGCCGTGACGCCTGTGACCACAGGTACGCTCGGCTTGACCTCTGGGGAGAGGGCGGCCGTCCGCTCTCCCGCGACCAGGAGCGCCGCCTGGAGCAGGCTCTCGCCGGGGACGACTTCCCCCGGCCAGGGGCGGACAGGGTGCGGCCCGCACGCTACTTCCCCGGGGCGGAACGCACCTACCTGGCCTGGCTGACCGACCAGGCGGGGGCTGCCCGGGTCGCCATACGCCGCCGTGGCTTTCGCATAGTGGCGGATTGCGACGGCCTGAACCTGGGGTCCCTGCTGTCGGCGCTGGCGGACGAGCTGGGGCTGGCGCTCGGGGAAGCACCAGCCTCGCCGTCCAAGGGCGAGTCCGGCCCCGCCGGGTCCGCCGCAGCGGGCGCGTCCGGCGGCGCTGCTGGAGCTGTCCCTGCGGTCCCCGAGGCGCCGGAGGGGCCTTCGAGCTTCGCCCTCTCCGGCGGGCCAGGGGACGACGTAAGGCTCGAAGGCCCTTTTCTACCGTGGGGAGGGCGCCCCGACCGTCGGATGGGGGCACTGGCCGCGGCCGTAAGGGAGAGGCAGGCAGACCTGGGCGTGGCCCTTGACCCCAACGCCGAGGGGCTGGCCCTGGTGGGGGAGGGTGGGCAACTGCTCACCGACGGCCTCCTCTTCCTGCTGGTGTGCCGGATTCTGGCTGAAGACGGCGGGCCCGGGACGGTGGTGCACCTGCCCCCGGGGGTGCCCCGTGCCGGCCTCGGGGTGGTGGCCAGGGCCGGGGGCAGGGCGGTTCCCTGTCCGGGCTGGCCGCCCGCGGGGCCCCAGCTCCACCTCTGGGGCGACGCTCTGGCCGTGCTGGTCAGGATCCTGGCTCATCTCGCCTCCCGCAACCTCACCCTGGGCGAGGCGGTGGCCAGTCTTCCCCAGGTGCACCTCAGCCGACGCTGGGTGGCCTGCCCCTGGCACCGCCGCGGCGAGATCATACGCCGGCTTGCCGAGTCCGGTGGCGGGGGCGGCGCCGGACCTCCGGAACTGGAGGCAGGAATACGGTTCTACCATGGCGACCGCTCGGTGCGCGTGTCCCCCCACCCGGCGGGGCCCCTGCTGTGCGTCACCGGCGAGGCCGAGACGTGGGAAGCCGCGGACGAGCTGGCCCTCACCTACGCGGATCTGGTGGAGCGGCTCAGGAGGGAGAAGCAGGGGTGGCCCTGGTGACGCTACGTGAGGTGCTACAGGATGCGGCCAGGAAGGGGTATGCCGTGGGGGCATTCAACGCCAACAACCTGGAGTATGTGCAGGGCATCGTGGACGCCGCAGAGGCCGAGGCGGCGCCGGTCATCGTTCAGGCCAGCCCTGGAGCCATAGCCTACATGGGCCTGGCGTATATCGCCGCCGTGGGCCAGGTGGCGGCGCGGGCCAACGTGCCCGTGGTGATCCACCTCGACCACGGGCTGGATATAGCGGTGGTAGAGCGATGCCTCAGGGAGGGCTTTACCTCGGTCATGTACGACGGCTCCGCCCTGGGGTTCGAGGAGAATGTGGCGGTCACCGCCCGGGTGGTGGCCCTGGCCCGGTCTGCGGGAGCGTCGGCTGAAGGGGAGCTGGGCAGGGTCCCGGCCGCGGACCGGGAGTGGACGGCGGCAGAGCTGGAACGACTAATGACCGACCCTGAACAGGCCGCGGAGTTCGTGGCCCGTACCGGCGTGGATGCCCTCGCCGTCGCTGTAGGCAGCGTGCACCGGATGAGGCGGCAGGCGCAGCAGATCGACGTGGAACGCGTCTCCCGCCTTCGCCGGGCAACCGGCGTCCCCCTGGTGCTCCACGGGTCCTCAGGGGTGACCGACGACAGCCTGGTGGCGGCGGTAAAGGCGGGCGTGGCCAAGGTGAACATCGCCACGGCCCTCAACCTGGCCTTCACCGGCGCGCTGTCCCAGGCGGTGCGCTCCCATCCCGACGAAATTGACCCCCGCAAGCTCCTGGGGCCAGCCCGGGAGGCGGTGGCGCGGGCGGCCGCGGCCAAGATGCGGCTGCTGGGCTGCTCCGGCCGGGCCGGGGGTCGGGCTGGGGGGGTGGCGGGGTGAGGCTGGGGTTGCTCACCGGCGGCGGGGATTGCCCGGGCCTAAACGCCGCCATCCGCGCGGTGGTGGCCCAGGCTGAAAGATACGGCCTGGAGGTGGTGGGCATAGAGCGGGGGTGGGCGGGGCTGCTTGAGCCGGCGTCACGGCCGCTTACCTGGGCTGAGGTAGAGGGTCTGGTGGGCGTGGGAGGGACGCTGGTGCTTACGTCCAGGACCAACCCTCTCAAGCAGGAGGAAGGGCCGGACCAGGTGGCGGCCAACATAGAGCGGCTGGGCCTGGAGGCGCTCCTGGCCGTCGGCGGCGACGACACCCTGGCGGTGGCTCTGGCGCTGAGCCGGGACGGGGTGCCGGTGGTGGGCGTTCCCAAGACCATGGACAACGATGTGGGCGGCACCGACTACACCATAGGCTACCACACCGCCGCCGCCATCGGGGCCGAGGCGGTGGAACGGTTGCACACCACGGCCCGCTCCCATTCCAGGGTGATGGTGCTGGAGGTGATGGGTCGGGAGGCAGGGTGGGTGGCCCTGGGGGCCGGCCTGGGCGGCGGGGCCCACCTTACCCTGGTGCCCGAGGCCCCCGTTGCCCTGGACGACGTCGTCCGCTGGGTGGAGCGCCGCCACAGGCGGGGGGCGTCGTACACCGTGGTGGTAGTGGCTGAGGGGGCGAAGATCGGCGGGCTGCAACTCCCCGACTACGCGGCCCGGGGGCGCGATGCCTTCGGCCACGTGAGGCTGGGAGGGGTGGGCGAGGACCTGGCCGAGGCCGTGGGCCGGGCCTCCGGCCTGGAGGCACGAAGCACCAGCCTCGGCCACGTCCAAAGGGGCGGCCCGCCCGTCCTGTTCGACCGTCTCCTGGGGACGCGGCTGGGCCTGGAGGCAGTGGAGGCGGTGAGGCGCAGGGAGTTCGGCCGCATGGTCGCCCTGCGGGGCACGGAGGTGAGCACCCTTCCCCTGGAAGACGCCCTAAGCCAGACCCCGCGCCTGGTGGACCGGGAGCTCCTGGAGCAGCTCCGCCCTGTGCTGTGGCTCTAGGGCCAGGCCCCGTCACGACCTGAGGAGCAGGAAGGCCCCCGCTCCCAGGAGAAGAAGGCCGGGGGCCAGGGTCCAGTCCATCGGCAGGCGCTGCAGGCCGAAAAGCCCCAGGTGGTCTATCACCGCCCCGGCCAGCACCTGGGCGACAACGATGGCGGTGGTGGCGGGGGCCACGCCCACGCGGGGGATGCTCCGGGCCACGGCGTACACGATGAGGACGCCCAGCGGGCCCCCCACGTAGGCGTACCAGGGGGCCTGGGCGGCGTGGGCCAGGCCTCCCACTCCCCCCCGGATCGAGCCCAGGAGCGCCAGCGCCAGGACCAGGCCCAGGGCGTGCACCGAGGCCGTGGCCTCCAGCACCCCCACGGACTTGCCCAGGGCGGCGTTCAGCGACCCCTGGAGAGCCATGGTCAGGCCGGCCAGCGCGGCCAGCCCCAGAAACAGCAGCTTCGCGGTCAAGGCCGTGCCCCCCGGCTTCCAGCTTGCCCGGCCGGCGCGGTGGCCTATTCCCGCCGAGCGGGAACGGGCACCGTTGGGCCCCGGGCCGCTGGCGGAGGACTTTAGGCCCCGGCGTGGAATAGTTAGGGCAGGCCGGCAAACCGCCGGCATCGGGCTCCCTGGCGCAGCGTCGAGCCGAACCGGACGCGGAGGGAAGGGGAGGAGATGACGACAGACGAGTACCTCCTCAGGCTGGAGAGGAATCTCATGACGGGCAGCGCCCGCTGGGTGGCCGACTTCACCGAGTCGTTCCGGGACTACCGCAGCGGCGGGGCGTCGTTCGACCTGATGGCTCGCGGGGGGATGAGGACTAAGGGGCTGCTGCTTTCCCGGGTCTTCTCCTACCTCTCTCTGCCCAACTACCAGGCTGCCTGCCTGGCGTACACCCGCGAGGTGAACGAGCGCCGGCTTCGTAGCCTGTTGAGGGCGGTCAGCCGGTTCATGCGCGAGGAGAACATAGACTGGGCCTGGCTGGTCCTGGTGCGGACCGGTCCGTTTGCGGCGACGGTGGAGAAGGCGGTGGGCGGCATCAGCTTGCGCGAGATTGGGGTGGCCCTGGTGGACGTGGAGGCCCGCAGGGTGGTCACCAGCCCCAACTACGTGGGCAAGCGCATGGCGGACCACGTGAGGTGCTTCCGATGAAGACATACTCGCGGCTGCAGATAGACAACCTTTTGAAGGCCATCGTCCTCATGCTGTTCCTTTTCACGGTAGCCTGGTCTATCGTCAGCCTCCTGGCCCTGGGCGACATATGGATAGGGCGTCCCATCCTGCTGGCCAACGTGGTGCTGTCCCTGGTGGTGGGGTGGTTCTTCTACCGCAGCCGCTACCACGAGCAGTTCAGCTATGACCTGGAGCGGCTGGAGTACCGGCGGGGGGCCTACCACTCCAGCCGGCGGTGGGAGGAGTTCGAGAGGGTCTCACTGGTCCACGTGGGCCGGGGCCAGTTCGCGGTGAGGCTCTACCCCGCCGCCGAAAGGGGCGGCGGTCCGGTGGAGATTCCCGCCTCCCGGCTGGGCCTGGATCCGTCCGGGTTCCGCTTCGAGGCCATGCGGCTTGTGGCGGCGGCCCGGGCAGGGGCGGCGTCGGAAGCCACCGGGGACGAGGAGGAAGGGCAGGACGAAGGCCCGGCGGAGGGCGGGGACGACGCCGGATGAGGCCGACCCCGGGCTCCCCGGCCGCAGCCCTGGCCTCGCAGGGAGCCGGAGATGCGACATGGCCGAGGCCGCTGCCCCGGCCATGCTGTGCATGCCGCTGCCTATCGGACCGCTGCCGGGACCCCGCGCCCGCGGCACCCCCGGCCCCCTTCAGCCCTCCACCCTTTGCAGCCGCTTAATCTTGGGGCCGTCCAGCTCCACCAGGTAGCCCTTAAACACGCCCTCCCCATACTCACTGCCGGGGTTGAGGCACTGGGTGCGGCCGATCCTAACGAACCCGGGGCTTTCATGGATGTGGCCGTGTAGGCCGAGCAGCGGCTGGTACTTCTGGATGATGCGGCGTACGGCGCGCGACCCCACGGGGATCATCTGGGGCCGGCCCCCCTGGACCACTATATTGAGGTCCTTGTCCACCATGGGGGCGTAGTCGAGCTGGGAGTCATAGGGCGGGACGTGGATGCAGAAGACGCAGGTCTCCAGGCGCTTGACCTTGGCGACGACCCGCTCCAGCCTCTCCTCCAGCTCCTCCTCAGAGCACTCCCGCGGGGAGTTGAAGGGGGTGGGGTTGGACCAGCCGAAGCACAGGACCTCGTGCTCCCCGTCCAGATCCACCACCTCCTCCTCCCCGAAGGTCACCCGTGGGTTCTTCCGTATGGTCTCGTCTATGGCCAGCTTGTCGTCGTTGCCCGGGCTGATGATGACCCGGCAGTGGGGCGGCACCCTGTCCGGGATCAGGGTAAGCCAGTGGTCGATCACCTGGCACTCCAGGTTCTCGAACACCTGCTCCCGGTAAGTCTCATCCCGGCCGATCCTCAAGGCCTCCTCGGCCGTGGTCACATACGGCAGGTAGGACATCATCCGAACCTTCTTGGCGAACTCCGGTATGTCCGCCTTCTCCAGCACGTGGTCCTGGCCCATGAG
>JAIMBG010000231.1 GCA_023511555.1 Acetobacteraceae bacterium
GTCCAAAGGCTATATCGCTGATATGGCACAATGGTTTCGGGGAGCGTAGTGCCAACCTCTTTTTCTTCATGGCCGTCATACAATGGCTCTCCGCACCGTCTGCCCGGCGGCCGGCACGCCTGGTGTCACGGAGGCTGCCTGCGCGCCGCGGCCGGCCGCCCCAACCCTCGCCGCCTGGGCCGGCGTCTTGGCCCCGCCGCCGGTTCCGCGCCAGGATCCTGGACCGGGCCCGCCCGGCACGCTCCGTCTCCGCCGGGGAACCGCCGCGCCTCCCGCCGCCTTGCCCCCCTGCACCTGCCGCACCTCCCTCAATGCCTTGCGTCGCGTTCCGGATTCTCGCACCGGGCCGCCGGCGGTCTAGCGTGACTTTCCGACTTACGTCTAACGATGCCCCTGGACCCCTTGAGCGACAAGGGTTTCAAGCATATGCCGGCCTGTTTCTAACTTTCCACCAGAGGCAGCAGGTCCAAGGCGGCGACGAGGCGCTCCTGAACGTCATCGCGCTCCGAAAGGGTCCAGTGGGGCTTGATTCGTGACCCTTCCGGATAGAGATGCAGCACCCGGTTGATGCCGTTGAGGGCGGAGAGCAGTTCGGCAGCGCTCAACTCGACACCTTGCTGGGCCAGGGAGCGGCGGACCAGCGCCACCAGGGTGAGCGCCAGGACGCAGTAGAAGGCGTGGACGCGGATCTTGTCATCCGTCCAGTGGAACATGGGCTGCCAGCAGAGGAAGCGAGGGTCCTTCATCTCCTTGAAGGCGCTCTCGATGGCCGCCTGGCCGCGGTAGGCGGCGACGATGGCCTCGGTGGACCAGTCGTGGCGGTCGGTGAAGAGAATGTTCTTGCCCAGGTGGCGGTTGAAGTAAGCCTGCTGGGCCTCGTGATCGAGGGTGTAGTTCAGGAGGATCCGCCCCGCCTCTTCGCAGACGACGGGCCGGAACCAGGCGGCCAGGGGCAGGGTGCGGTCATGCAGGATGGCCTTCAGGCGCGACTGAACGGAGCTCAGGGTCAGCGCCCGGCCACGGGCGCGCGGTCCCCTGGCGGCCCGTTCGGCCAGGGTGCGCTGGAGGCGGCGCAGGGCGTCGTTGACCTTGCGCAGCCGCAGCAGGATGCCCTGCAGCTGGCCGAGGTAAAGCGACTCGTTATAGGTCACAACCACGGTCCGCTTCACCCCCATCACCTCCCGTTCGGTCCGGTAGGCCAGCACGCCGCCGAACTCCGGACCCCGCAAGGGTTGGAACTCACGGCGCGGGACGTCCAACAGGTCTGGGTGGCGGGAGGGAACGAGGGAGCCGACGAAGTGCAGGGGCGCGCCGTCGATCACCGCCTGGTTGGCCCGTGAATTGTTGCCCTTGTCGTAGACCAGGGTCACGTCCTGGCAGTGCTGGCACAACAGCCGGTAGCGGGCCAGCAGGGATTCGGTGACGCTGCCGAACTCCGCGGCGTCGGGCCGGTTCCCCGGATAGACCTCATGGAACAGGGGAACGTGGAAGTCCGTGGTCACCAGCATCGCCAGGCCCACCTGCTTGAGGTCGTGACGCTTGGCCTTGCTGTGGCCGCGCTGCGGAAGTTCCGCCGCGCTCATGGTGTCGATCCAGGTGAAGAAGTTGGTCGTGTCGTACACCAGCGCCCTCAGGTCCAGCCCCTCGGCGGCCGCGATCCGGGCGGTGAGGTCGTCCTCGATGGCGCGGATGCGTTCCGCTGTCAGGTAGCCCATGTGGTCCCAGAACCGCTGGCTGGCCAACTGCCGCTCGCTGAAGGGCAGCCACTGGCCCAGAGCAGTCTGCGCGAACCACTGGGCCATCTTCGCCTTGCTCGTGGGCGCGACGGCCCGGTTGATGGCCGCCACGAGCAGGTACTGCCCGACCGTCGGTCCCTGCTGGCGCTTGGGGGCATGACGGTCGATGATCTCCACCACGCCCAGTTGCTCGGCCTTGCGATACAGGGTGGCCACGGCCCCGAAGGCCTCCACGCGAGCCGACACCGCCCGCGGGGACCCCCGTTCGGTAACAGCGCGGGCGATGTCCTCCGCCTTGCCGAGATACCGCTGGTGGACGATGCGCGACCGGCCATCCCGCCAAGCGGTCTGCACCAGGTAATAGTACGGGTGGCCCTTGATCCGCTTCTTCACGATGGTAGCCATGGCCCACCTCCGTGCAGTTAGGTAATATGATAGGCTTCGACAAAGGCAACTGAATTCCTCCTAATTGGCAATAATAAAGCCCATCCCATATCCGGGATGGGTAACAACTGGTTAGGTAACATGTTAAATGCCTTGCGGCTCTAGGCTTCCCGGCCTCTTTTGCGAATAAGTCGGAAAGTCACGCTAGGAGTGCGTTGCGAAACCCCTTTGACCAAGCAGGACTTGGATTGTGCATGGCCAATCCTTCAGGTAAGGGGTGA
>JAIMBG010000037.1 GCA_023511555.1 Acetobacteraceae bacterium
GCGCGGGCGCGGCCATCAGCGCGGCGGCTCCCGGTCGGCGTCCTGCCCGCCGGCCACGGGCGCGGGCCGCAACGGGACGGTCTGCGGGACGAAGTCGTCCGGCGCGCCCGGGAGGCTGTAGTCGTAGGCCCAGCGGTGCACGACCGGCAGCTCGTCCGGGAAGTTGCCGTGCGGCGGCGGGGAGGGCGTCTCCCACTCCAGCGTGGTCGCGCCCCACGGGTTGCGGTCGGCCACCGGCCCGCGGCGGAGGCTGTAGAGGAAATTGTAGACGAAGAGCAGCTGCGCCAGGCCCAGGCCGAAGGCCGCCACCGAGATGAACACGTTCAGCGGCGCCAGGCCCTGCAGGAAGCCGTACACCTGGGTCGAGTAGATGCGTCGCATCATCCCCGCGAAGCCCGCGAAGTGCATCGGGAAGAATGTCGCGTAGATGCCGATGAACGTCAGCCAGAAGTGGAGCTTGCCGAGCCGCTCGTTCATGAAGCGGCCGAACATCTTGGGGAACCAGTGGTAGATGCCCGCGAAGACGCCGAACAGCGCCGCGCTGGCCATGACGAAGTGAAAGTGCGCCACCACGAAGTAGGTGTCGTGCATGTAGGTGTCCACGGGCGGCTGGGCCAGGAAGATCCCCGTCAGCCCCCCGGTGACGAACAGCGACACAAATCCAATGGAAAAGAGCATCTGGGGCGTGAACTGGATCCGGGCGCGCCACAGGGTCGCCAGCCAGTTGAAGGTCTTGATCGCCGACGGCACCGCGATGGCCAGCGTGGTGGTCATGAAGGCCATGGCCACCAGGGGATGCATACCGCTAGTGTACATGTGGTGGGCCCAGACCAGGAAGCTCAGGATGCCGATGGCGGCCATGGACCCCACCATGAACGGGTAGCCGAAGATGGGCTTGCGACCCTGGGAGGCCATGATGTCCGACACCATGCCCATCGCCGGCAGGATCAACACGTACACCTCCGGATGGCCCAGGAACCAGAACAGGTGCTGCCACAGCAACGGGTTGCCGCCGGTGTGGGTGAGCACCTGCCCGCCCACGTAGACGCCGGCCGGCACGAAGAAGCTGGTTCCCGCCAGGCGGTCGAACAGCAGCATGATCGCCGCCGCGAAGAGCACCGGGAACGAGAGCAACATGAGCACGGCGGTGACGAACAGCCCCCAGACGGTGAGCGGGAGCCGCATCATCGACATTCCCCGGGTGCGGAGCTGGAGGATCGTCGTGATGTAGTTGAGCGAGCCGAACAGCAGCGCGACGATCAGGATCGCCAGGGCGATCAGCCACAGCGTCTGGCCCAGGCCCGACCCGGGCGCGGCGGCCGGGATCGCCGACAGGGGCGGGTAGGACGTCCAGCCGCCTCCCGCCGCGCCGCCGGTGACGAAGAACGACGCCATCAGGACGACGATCGCGGGCACCAGCAGCCAGTAGGACATCATGTTCATCCAGGGGAACGCCATGTCCCGCGCCCCGATCTGCAGCGGGATCAGGAAGTTCCCGAAGCCGCCTGAGAGCACGGTGGTGAGCACGAAGAAGATCATGATGGTGCCGTGCATGGTCACCACGGCGAGGTAGAAGTCGGGCTTCATCTGGCCGCCGGCGAACCCGCCGGGGAACAGCGCGGCGGCGAGGCCCCACCGGACCCCGGGCCAGCCGAGCTGCAGGCGGATCAGCATGGCGAGCACACCGCCGACGAGCGCCAGCAGCAGCGATGTGAACAGGTACTGGATCCCGATGACCTTGTGGTCCAGGCTGAAGATGTAGCGGCGGATGAACGGCTCGTGGTGCGGGCGCGGGGGGGCCTCCTCGAGCACCTCCACCGTGGACGCGCGCACCATGCGCTCGGTCTTACCGGCACGGGCGGCCTCGGTGACGATCGTCAGCACGCCGTAGGCCGGCTCGACGCGGGCCACCGTGCCCTGCAGCTCGCCGCTGCGGACTTTCGCGCCCGGGGCGATCCGCCGCCCCTGCGCGTCGCGCAGCCCGTGCTCCGTGCCTTCCACCACTCGCTCCCTCCCGCCCGGCCTACGGCGCCGGGGACAGCGCCGGGCGCTGCTGGGCGAGCCAGGCTTCGAACGCGGCGGGTGAGTGCACCACCACCTGGCCCCGCATCGCGTAGTGCCCGATGCCGCACAGCTCCGCGCAGGCGATCTCGAACTGCCCCTCGCGCGTGGGGATGAACCAGATCTCGAGCGTCATGCCCGGCACGGTGTCCTGCTTCACGCGGAACTCCGGGATGAAGAAGCTGTGCAGCACGCCCGTGGACCGGAGCTGGACGCGCACCGGCCGGCCCGCGACCAGGTGGAGGGTGCGCGAGACGACGTCGTCTCGCGCCGCCGGGTCGTCGGGATCCAGCCCCATGGGGTTCGTGCGCGCGTCGATGCGCCGCGGGTCCACCCGGCCGAACCGCCCGTCGGGCCCGGGATAGCGCGCGAGCCAGGCGAACTGCTCGCCGCGCACGTCCACCGTCAGCGCGTCGGCCGGCGGCGCGCCCAGCCGCACGCGCGCCCAGACCACCCCGCTGGCGGCGACCATGATCGCGAGCGCGATCGCGGGAATGATCGTGTAGGTGAGCTCGAGCCGGCGGTGATCGTGGAAGTAGACCGCGCGGCCGGGGCCCCGGGCGGCGAACCGCACTCCTGAGGGCCGGGTGGCCTGAAGACTCGCGGGAGGTGGTGACGAGTGAGCGGACTCAGGTTCAAGGCGCTCCTGCTCGACCTGGACGGGACCCTTTACTTCAAGGGCGAGATGCTGCCCCGGGCCGACGAGGCCGTGGCCGGCTTCAGGCGCAAGGGGCTCAGGCTGAGGTTTCTGACCAACACCGACTCTAAGACCCCTGCCACCATCCGGTCGGAGCTCAAGCGCATGGGGCTGGAGGCAGCCGAGGCGGAGATCTTTACCCCGGCCACGGCGGCGTTCGAGTTCTTCCGCCGCAACCCGGGAAAGCGCTGCCACTGCCTGCTGTCGCGCGAACTCGCCCAGGCCTTCGCCCCCTACATCAGCCGCGAGGGCAAGGCGGACTACGTGGTGGTGGGGGACTTCAGGGAGTCGGTGACCTACGAGGCGCTCAACGCTGCCTTCCGGCACATCATGGCCGGGGCCGAGATCATCGCGCTCCAGAAGGGCCGCTACTTCGTCCGGCCCGAGGGGCTGAACCTGGATACCGGAGCGTTTGTAGCCATGTTCGAGTACGCCTCGGGAAAGCAGGCGCAGGTTCTGGGCAAGCCCTCGCCGGAGTTCTTCCACCTGTGCCTATCGGACCTGGGGCTGGGGCCGGGCGACGTGGCCGTGGTGGGCGACGACGTCACCACCGACGTCGTGGGGGCGCGCAACGTGGGGGCCTTTTCGGTGCTGGTCAAGACTGGAAAGTACAGCGACGCCGCGCGCCGCGCCTCGGCGGCTCAGCCCGACCTGGTGGTGGAGTCGGCCTACCACCTCCTCGACCACCTGGGCGAGGTGGGCGGCTGAGCGGCCCGGGACTCTGGGGGCGGCCCGGGCGGGCCGGGACGGGGCGGCGGGGCTTTTGGGCCTGGGCCGGCCCGCTTTCGGGTGCCGCGCGGCGCCCTTGTGGCCCTGCCGAAGGCAGTTCCTGAGGCGGTGATGGGGTGAAGCGCGGGCCGGTGGTGTGGCTGATCTGGGACGCGGCGGCGGCGTGGGCCACGGAGCGGCTGATGGCCGAGGGGGCCCTGCCCCACCTGGCCCGACTGGCCAAAGACGGCGTCAGGGCGGCGGCCCGTCCCCCCTGGCCCAACTGCCAGACGCCCCCCAGCCTGGCCACCCTGTTCACCGGCTGCTGGCCGCGGCGGCACGGCATCGCGGGGTTCGCCGTCCCCCACCGCGACCCCTCCCTGCCCATCACGGCCTGGCGCTCCGGCTTTGAGGCCGGGCTGCTGAAGGCGCTTCCCCTCTGGCGCCAGGCGGTAAGCTTGGGGCTGAGCGTGGTGCTTCCCCACCTGCCCTGGGTGCTGACGCCCGCCGGCGGCCCCGGCAGCGAACCCTCGGAGCTCTACCGGTTTGCGGCCGAGGCCTACCCCCGGCGGCTCACGCGGGCCCGGGCTTGGGAGTTTGAGGCGCTGGAGGTGGAGCCGGAGCCGGCGCCGGGGACGGCCCCGGGGCCCGTGCCCCGCGGGGCCCGGCTCCTGGGCGTGGCCGGCTGGGAGTTCCGGGCCTGGGAGGAGGAGGGCCGGGTCTGGGTGCAGCGGCGGGGTGCGGCGCAGGGGTCGGCGCCGCGCCAGGAGGGGGCGGGGGCGACTTCTGCGCAGGGGGTGCCTTACGGGGCCGCGGCACCCGCGCGCACGGCCCGGGGGCCCCTGCCGGAGGGGCCTGCGGCGGGGGAGGCTGAACCGCTGTGCCTCGACCCCGCAGCCCCCGGTACGCCGGGACGCGACGTAAGGCCCTGGGCGGTGGAACTGGAGCCGGGCGTGGGGGTGTGGTTTTGGGCCTACCGGCGGCCCGGCGACGGCCGGCTCATGCTGGCCCACTCCGGCGTCTGGCAGGCCCGCACCTGGCCGGAGCGCGAGGTCTCGGCCCTGGCCAGGGCGGCCGGGCCCTTCTGCGGGGAGGGGATGGGGGCGCTGTACCGCATCGGGGCGTTCGGGCCGCGGCTGGTAGAGGGCGGCGACGGCGCCGCCGAGGAGCTTCTGGTGCGGTCGTTTGAGCCTTGCGCGGGTCACTTCGAGGCGGTGACTGCGTTTGCCGCCTCCAACTACCCCGCGGACCTGTACGTCTTCTACCAGCCGATCATCGACGACGCGGAACACGAGCTCATGGGCTGGTGCGACCCGGCGTCCGCGGCCTTCCGCCCGGCAGTGGCCGAGCGGCTGTGGGGGGCGGTGCGGGAGGCGTACCGCATGGCCGACCGCCACCTGGGCCGGCTGATGGAGGGGCTGGGGCCCGGCGCGACGGTGGTGTTGAGCTCGGACCACGGCATGGCCGGTGTGGCCCGGCTGGTCCACGTCAACCGGGTGCTGGAGCGGGCCGGGATGCTGGCGTTTTTGCCCGACGGCACCGTCGACCTCTCCGGCACCCAGGCGCTTTACCACCCGGCCAACAACGGGTCGCTGTGGGTCAACGCCGACGACCGGCCCGGCGGGATCGTCCCCGCCCGGCGGCGGGCGCAGGTGGCCCGGCGGGCGGCGAGGGAGCTGTGGGCGCTCAGGGACCCGGAGACCGGCCGGCGGGTGTTCAGGGGCGTCTACCTGGCGGGGGCGGGACAGAGGCCGGGGTGGCCGTGGGCCTTCGGGGACGTCTACCTGGTCGCCGAGGACGGCTATGACCTCAGGCCGGAGCCCGGGGCGGAGCCGGTGCGCCCCAGTCCCAAGAGCGCCAACCACACCGGCTACCCCGAGCGCCGTTCGCTGTGGGGGGTGTTCTTCGCCCGGGGCCCGGGGCTGAAGCGGGGCGCGAACCTGGGCGTGGTGGACAACCGCGACGTCGCGGGGCTGGTGTGCTGGTGCCTGGGGATACAGCCTCCGCCGGGCATGGAGGGGAGGCTGCCCCGGTCGGCCCTGGGCTGAGGGGCCGCGTGTGGAGGCCGCGGAAGGGAGGGCGGGCAGGGTGCGCTGGGCGATAGTCGGCGACATCCACGGCAACCTGGACTACCTGGGGGCGGTCATGGCCGATGTCCGCCGCCGCCGACCCGACCAGGTGGTGTTCTTGGGCGACCTGTTCGAGGTGAAGGTGCCCAAGGGGGCGGCCGGCCGCTTCGTCTTCCGCGGCATCGAGCAGGTGGTGGACGTGGAGCCGGCGCTGCTGGAGGTGCTGGCCCGGGCCCGGGTGCTGAGGGGCAACCAGGAGGAGCGGGTGCTCAGGCTGGTGCCCCGGAACCGGCTGCCGGGGGCGCTGCTGCCCCTGCGCCGGCTGCCGCGGCGGCTGGTGCTGCGGGGAGGGGTGGTGCTGGCCCACGGCCATCGGCTCGAGTGGCTCAACCCCTGGGGCCACGTCTTTCACCCGCGGCTCTGGGGCTGGCCCCCGCGGGTCCTCATCCTCGGCCACAACCACCAGAACGCCATGTTCCGGCTGGCCCGCCTGCCGCGGGCGCCCTGGACGTTCCGCCCCGAGCCGCTGCCGCTGAGGTTCGGCGCCGCCGTAGCTCTGGACAGGGGGGCCCGCTACGTAATCAACGTGGCCGACGTGCGCCGGCCGAGCTGGCTGATGTACGACGACGCGGCCGCGACTGTGGTCTTCTACGACTGCGCGGGCGGTGGCCTCCCGTGAGGCCGGGGGCGGGAAGCGCGGTAGGCGGGGACGGCGGGCGCGGCCGGGAGCCGCCGCGCCCGGGGCTGCCGACGCGGTGGCCGCCGGGCCCTGCGCCGCCAGCCGGTGCGGGGGCGCCGGGAGGCAGGCAGGGCTCGCCCCGGGCCAGGCTGTTCCGCCACCGGCCGTACCTGCTCTACTTTACCGGGACCACGGTGTCCATGGTGGGGACGGCCATGCAGTTCGTGGCTAACGCCTGGCTGGCCATGGAGCTCACCAACCGGGGCTCGTCCATCGGCATAATGCTGGTGTGCGTGGCGCTGCCCGGCATCGCGCTGGCGCCGGTCATCGGGGTGGCGGTGGACCGGGTGGACCGGAGGCTGCTGGCGGCGGCCATGGACGCGTTCCGGGCCCTGGCCCTGCTGGTGCTGCCGGCGGCCTACTACTTCCACTGGCTTCAGGCGTGGCACGTTTACCTGGTGAGCTTCCTCATCGCCGTCGGGGACCAGGTCTACAACCCCACCGCCCTGGCCCTGATCCGCGAGGTGGTGCCGCCGGAACTCCTGCTCTACGCCAACTCGAACGCCTCCGTGTCCAACCAGATCGGGGCGCTCCTGGGGTCGGGGCTGGGCGGGGTGATGGTGGCGGCGACCTCGCCGATCGCCGTCACCATCCTCAACGCCGGCTCCTACCTGTTCTCGGCGGGCTGCACCTTGGGGATGCGGCGCGGCCTGGTCGTCCCGGCGGCGGGGCGGGAGGGCGGGCACGGGTTCAGGCGGTTCTTGACTCAACTTAAGGGCGGGGTGGCCTACATCAGCCGGCACCGCGGCATCGCCGTCTGCTACCTGCTCATGCTGTTCCTCATGAGCACGCTGCGCACCATCAACGTGCTCCTGCCGCCGTTCGCCCGCAACGTGCTCCGGGTAGGCGCCACGGGCTACGGGTACATCGACGCCACCTTCGCGGTGGGGGCGATCCTGGGCAACTTCTCGCTGGGG
Organism: Acetobacteraceae bacterium; assembly: GCA_023511555.1. Lineage (GTDB taxonomy): Bacteria > Bacillota > Sulfobacillia > JAIMBG01 > JAIMBG01 > JAIMBG01. The sequence continues at coordinate 7,192 of JAIMBG010000037.1, forward strand.
CTGTGGTCGCGCTACCTGGGGGACAGGGCCGCCATGACCTTCGGCATGTTCGCGCTCGGCGGCAGCCTCCTGCTCTTCGCCCTGTCCCGCGGCCTGCCGGTGGCCATGCTGGGGTACCTGTTCATCGGCATCACCTTCCAGGTGAGGATCATGTACCTCACGCAGGCCCAGCACCTCACCGACATCAACTACCAGGGGCGGGTGCATTCGGTGTTCACCGTGTTCTCGTCGCTCCTGGCGCTGTGCATATACGCGGCCATGGGGTTTTTGGGGGACGTGGTGTCGCTCCGCTACCTCTACCTGTTCCAGGCAGGGGTGATGGCCGCGGGCGGCGCGCTGGCCTGGAGGTACATCTGGCGGGCGCGGGGGGAGGCGGTGAGGTGCGCGGGCAGTGTGGCGCCGTAGGCGGGGAGGCCGGCGGTGAAGGGAGGCGGGGCGGTGGCCCTGGCGACGGTCCCGTCGGTGGTGGCGGTTGTTCGGCCGCGGCGGACGCGGCCGGCGGCGCGGGGCGGCCGGGCGGCGGGTGCGATGGCGGGCCGAGGGGCGGCGGGCGCCGGCTGCTCATCGTGGGCGGAAAGAGGAAGCCGGTGGAGCGCGCCCGGGCCCTGGGGCTGGAGGTGGCGCTGGTGCAGAAGAAGGCCAGCGCCGGCGCCGAGGTCAGGGCGGCCGACTACGCCTTCCTCTTCGACTACGAGGACCCGGCGCTCCTGAGCGGCCTGGGCCGGGCCATCTTCGGGGCGTTGCCCTTTTCGTTTGCGCTGTCGTTCACCGAGCACGGGCTGGTGCCGGCGGCCCGGCTGTCTGAGGAGCTGGGCCTGTATGGCAACCCGCTGCGCACGGTGATGGTGCTGCGGGACAAGTGGGAGATGAGGCAGCTCCTCAACCGCAGCGGGATAAGCCCCGTGGCCGCGGCGCCAGGGGGTTGCGAGGCCGACGTGCGGGCGTTCTTGGCCGAGGTTGGGGGGCCGGCGCTGCTCAAGCCGGTGGACGGCACCGCCAGCTATGGCGTGGTGAGGGTGGACGGGCCGGGGGAGGCCGGGGCGGCGTGCCGGAGGCTGGCGGCCCTGGGCGTGGTCCGGTTCATCATGGAGGAGTTCCTGGAGGGGCCGGAGGTGAGTGTGGAGTCGTTCAGCGCCGCAGGCCGCCACTACATCGTGGCCGTCACCGACAAGCGCATCCTGCCCAACTACGTGGAGATCGGCCATAGCATCCCCTCGCGGCTTAGGGGCCAGGAGCGGGAGGCGGTCTGCCGGCTGGTGCGGGAGTTCTTGGACGCGGTGGGGCTGGTCTTCGGCCCCGCCCACACCGAGGTGAAGCTCACCGCCCGGGGCCCGCGCATCGTGGAGTCGCACAACCGCGCCGGGGGCGACAAGATCACCGACCTGGTGGAGATAGTCTACGGGGTGGACTTCTACACCCTGTCCTACCAGGTGCTCTTTGGGCTGGGGGAGCCAGGGCTTGAGACCCTGGAGTCGCGGCCGGCTCGGTGCGGCGCGGCGGTGCGGTTCTTCGTGGCCCCGCCGGGGACGGTGGTGGAGGTGATCGGCGAAGACGCCCTGAAGAGGGAGCCGGGGGTGCACACGTACGAGCTGGAGGCTAAGGTGGGCGACAGAGTCAACGAGGTGCGGGACTCGCGCGACCGCCTGGGCCACGTCATCGTGACCGCGGAGACGGCGGAGGCGGCCAGCGCCGTCTGCGACCGGCTGGAGAGGGAGGTGCGGTTTGTGACGCGGTGAGGCGTGGGCCGGCCGGCAGGGGGCGGGCGGCGTACGGAGGTTCGTCTGCAAGGAGGCGGCCGGGACGTCCCGCGGGCCGGGTGGTGGCGCGGGTGAGGGGGTAGGCGGTGCTTGGGGGACGGCACCCTGCACGGGCGGCAGGCGGGGAGGGGTGGCGCAAGAAGGGGGGTGGCGGGGCTGCGCCACGTGCTGGTGATAGGCTCCGATCGCATGGAGCCGGTTGAGCTCCTGCTTTCCGACCCTGAGGTGCGGGTCTCGGCGATGTGCAAGCCCAAGTACGCCCACCTGTACGAGGGCAAGGCCGACGTGTGGACGGTGGACGACGTGGCCGACCTGGCCCAGGCCCGGGCAGCCATGCTGCGCATTCTGGAGCGCCACCCGGTGGACGCCATCGTGACCCCCATAGAGCGGGCCGTGCTCACGGGGGGGTTTCTGCGCTCGTTTTACGGGGTTCCCGGGCTGACCTTCGAGCAGTGCCTGCGCTGCACCAACAAGTACCTCATGAAGCGGTGCTTCAGCGGGGCGGGGCTTCCGGTGACGGGGTTTTTGCGGCTCGACCGGCTCGACGACCTGCCCCGGGCTGCAGACCTGCTGGGCTGGCCGGTGGTGCTCAAGCCCACCATGGGCTCGGGGACCATGCACGTGAGGGTGATTGAGGACGAGGCGGAGTTTGAGCGGCTCCGCGCCTCAGGCGGCTTCGACGCCATCCTGGGGCTGGGCGTGCCCCTGCTGCTGGAGCGCTACGTGGACATGGAGGCCGAGTACCACTGCGACTCGGCGGTGTTCGGGGGCGAGGTGCGCTTTGCCGCGGTGGGGCGCTACCACTGGCCGCCGCTGAAGCAGCAGGGGTGGGGCGGGAGCGCCCTCTGCGACCCCGAGGACGACCCCGCCGTCCCTGGGGTGCTGGAGCTAAACCGCCGGGCGCTCAAGGCGCTGGGGCTGGAGGCGGCGGTCACCCACCTGGAGGTGTTCAAGACCGCGGGGGGGCTGCTGGTGGGGGAGGTGGCGGTGAGGCCGGGCGGGGGAGGGATCCAGGACGCCTTGCGGCTCAAGTACGGGGACGACCTCCAGGAGGCCTTCGTGCGGGCCGCCCAGGGCCTGGAGCCGCGGCTCAGGCTGGCGCCCATAAAGGACGCGGTCGGGGCGCTGGGGCTGCCCTCGAAGAACGGGCGGGTGAGGTACATCACCCCCGCGGAGGAGCTGGAGCGCCTGCCGGGCGTGGCGCGGGCCAAGCTGTACCACGGGCCGGGGGACTTGATACAGGAGAAGCTCACCTCCGTGTTCTTCAGCGGGGTGTGCGTGCTGAGGGCAAACGACCACGCCGGGCTCAGGCGGGCGGTGGAGGCGGTGCAGGCGGCGTTCAGGCTGGAGGTGGGGTGAGGGGAGGGAGGAGGACGGCGGGCCGCGTTCGTTGCTGTCGCAAGCAGTCCTTGCGCTGCTTGCTCTGATTGGACTGGCAGGCCGTCCGTGCTTTTCTTGGTCCGACGCACTCTTAAGGAGGAGAATCAAGAAAAAGGAAGAAAGAAACAAATAGGAGGTTGAGCGTTCAGGCTGCCGGCAAGTACGGGGTGAACGGCCATAGACAAGCTCAGAGCCCTGCTCCTCTTCTTCATAGAGAAGTTTCCTCGCCCTCTGAACCGCACGGAGCTGGTCAAACTCGTTTACCTCACCGACGTTCAGCACTATAAGGTCTGCGGCCGCTCACTGACCGGCCTGACCTTCAGGCGGGGCCTATACGGTCCTTATTGCGAAGAGATCCCTCGCGCTATCCGCGCTCTTGGGAGCGAAGGGCTAATCGGGATTGAGGAGTGGAAGAATATCCACGGGGGTATCACTTACATTCACAGCCTCTTGCCCCAGGGCACTCACGATCTTTGGCAGCTGGGCATTGACGAGGAAAGGGCAGCATACTTTGTACTGGCTCAGACGCAGCACCTCAGTTTTACTGCAATAAAGGACCGATGCGTGATGCGTTGGCTAAGGAGGCAGCTTCAAGCTGGTCCCCCGTGGGGGCGGTGCTAGACTTGGAAAAGGCAAGGCCCGAACACCCCAAAAGGTCCTTGTCCGAGATAAGGAAGGCGTTCTCCAGGCTCAAGTTTGAGAGTCGGGGGTCGGACGAAGAGTACGCCAAGGTGGTTCTAGAGGAAATGGCGGAGATGGCGGAGCTGAGAAAGCGAGCAACCAAATGCAGCGAGTAAGGGATGCCCTGAGGGAAAAGGGAATCGACAGCCGACCATTCCGCCAGGGAGAGATCTACGTGACGGCGGACAGCAATATCTCCATTCCCGATTCAAAGTTTGCGGGGGAACGAATTCCAGGCAAGACAAGACCAGTCGTTGTTGTGTTTAGCCATCCGTACAACTCTGAACCCACCTATCCGATAGTAGTAGTGGCGCCGCTTTCAACGAGGGTTGACATGAGAAAGGACTGTGACCTGGAGTTGCAGCCAGAGCCTGATCGAGTGAGGGAGCGTTGCCTCCTTAGGCTCGGGCTGATCCAGCCCGTCTGCAAGGTGGATTTGGCCGGGCCAAGGGCCGAATCTCAGACGAAAAGATCAACGAGATGATCGCACTGCTGCTCCACCTGGCGGGTGTCACACTGGAGGGGGTCCAAGAGGAAAAACTGGTCGGGGAAGACGTCCCGTTCTGACAAAGGGATTTGTTTTCAAGGCGATTGCCACCGGAGGCTCAGGCCGAGGTTGCTCCTGCCCGCCCGGACTCGGCTACATCCACACCCTCAGCGCCAGAATCAGCGCCATGCCCACCAGCATCCCCGCCACGCTGCTCCTGGTGAGCTTCACCACCAGCACCGTCGCCAGGGCGGCCAGAAGGTAGGGGTTGGTGGGCGAGGGGTCGATGTGGCCGCGGGGGGCCAGCACGGCGGGGAAGATGATGGCGGCCAGCATGGCGATGGGGACGTACCGCAGAGAGCGCAGGAACAGCGGAGGGAAGTTGATGCGCTTGCCAAAGATCAGGAAGGTGGCCCGGGTGATGTAGGTAGCTACGGCCATGCCCAGGAACAGCAGCAGCATGCTGAGCCTCAAGCCCCACACCCCCCGCCTGGACCTGAAGCTGCGGTAGCGGACCCGGTGCCGGCCCTCCTGCGGCCGCCGGCAGTTCCGCCCTCCCCACTGCCGCCTCCGGCAGCGGGCAGCCCCGCCGCGGGCCCAGGGCTGCTCCCTCCGCTGTCCGCGGCGCCAGCGGCAGCCCCTCCGCTGCCCCCAGCACCAGCCCCAGCCACCGCCGGCCGTCCCGCCCCAGGCCTTCCGCCCCCAGCGCCCCCAGGCGCCCCGACGCCTGCCTCAGGCCCGCGGCGCCACGCCTCAAGCAGCACCCCCATCACGCTTCCCACCACGGCGGCAAGTATCAGGTAGGTGGTGCCGGGGGTGAGCTCCTTGGCGGCGAGCGCCACGGCTCCCGACACGATCAGCACCGACCAGGCCCTGAAGTCGGTGAGCTGGGACATCACTATGCTGATGAACGCCGCCGGCATGGCGAAGTCCAGCCCCCACCGGGTGGGGTCGCCCACGGTCGACCCCAGCGCCGCACCCGCCACCGACGACCCCGTCCAGACCACGAACAGCGACGCCGTGGAGCCGAAGAAGTACATGGGGTCGCCGCGCGGGCGGCCGAGCTTGAGGTAGTGGTTGATGCTGAGCGCGTAGGTCTCGTCGACCAGGCCGAAGGCGAGCGCCATCAGCCACCGCAGCGGAAGCCAGGACAGGAACGGCGCCAGCGAAAGCCCCTGCAGCAGGTAGCGCAGGTTCACCACCAGCGAGGAGAGGATGATGAGCGGCGCTCCCGCGCCCGCCATTAGCAGGCTTATCCCTATGAACTGGGCCGTCCCGGCGTAGACCATCATGGACATGGCGGCCAGCTCGGCCAGGCTCAGCCCCGCCTGGGACCCCATGAGGCCGCAGGCGAAGGCGAAGGGGGAGCAGCTCAGCATGAACGGAACCGACTCGCGCACGCCGGTGAGGAACGTGATCGCGCTGCCCGGGTCGGCGGCAGGGAGAGTGGCGGGTCCCGGCGCCTCCACAGATCGGTCTCTGCCGTCGCCCCTTGCTTTCACCCTCACACCTAAAGCCCCCCAACCCTCGCCTCTCTGCTGCCACCGTTCCCACGCTACAAGCAAATAGTACCAGATGAAGCGTTCCCCGTCAACCGGTGGTGCAGTCCAGCGTCTGGCAGGTTTCCAGCCGGTCGGGGGAGAATGAGGGGGGGAGGCCGGCCGCGCCCGGCCCGGTGCGTGGCCTGGCTGGAGGTGACCGAGAAATGGCGCGTCGACCTTCGTCCTCACCCGCCTCCCCCCGTCATCGGGGCCCCAGCGCCCCTCCAGGCGGCCCCGAGCTGGAGATGGTGGGCGTGGTTCGCAAGGTCCGCTACCACCACCCCGACACCCACTACACCGTGGCCGATTTCATCCCGTCCCCCGCCGCGGGGTCGCGGCTGGACCAGGGCGACATGTTCTCCAGGCCCCGGCCCGCCGCGCTCTCCTGCTCGGGCGCCTCCCCTCGCTCCATCACCATCCAGGGCTACTTCCCCCAGAGCCCCGAGGGCCAGGAGATGAGGATCTTCGGGCACTGGGTCACCCACCCCCGCTACGGCCCCCAGTTCGAGGTGGCCCGGTACGAGAGGGTGAAGCCGTCCACGCCGCGGGGGATCGCCGCCTACCTCCAGAGCGGGCTGGTGCGGGGCGTGGGCCCCCGCACCGCCGAGAAGATCGTGGCCCACTTCGGCGCCGACACCCTCCGCATCATCCAGGAGGACCCCGCGCGCCTTTCGGAGGTGAGGGGCCTCAGCCCCAAGAAGGCCGAGGCCATCGCCCGGGCGCTCGCCGCCCACCGCGACCTGGAGGAGGTGATGGTGTTCCTGTACGACCACGGCGTCACGCCGCACCTGGCCTCGCGCATCTACAAGCGCTATGGCGCCCAGACCATCGCCGTGCTGCAGGAGAACCCTTACCGCCTCACCGAGGACCTGTGGGGGGTGGGCTTTCTCACCGCCGATCGCATCGCGCTGGCCGGGGGGCTTTCCCCCCGCTCGCCGTTCCGGGTCCAGGCCGGCCTGCGGCACGCGCTCAGCGAGGCCGCGGCCTCGGCGGGCCACACGTTCTTGCCCCAGGGCGAGCTGAGCTGCACCGCGCTGGTGCTCTTGAGCCGGGCCGAGGAGGGCGAGGGCACGGAGACGGGGCCGCGGCCAAACAGCGGGACGGCGAGGTCCGCGACGGGGGACGGTGAGGGGGGGGCGCGGGGGCCTTCCGCCGGGGCGGGTGGCGGGGAGGCGGAGGGGTCGGCGCGGTCCGCGGCGGCGCCCGCGGCCTCCGGTCGCGTCACCGCCGACGACATCAAGGAGGCCCTGGCGGCCCTGGCCCAGGACGGGCGGGCCATAGTGGAGGAGGGCAGGGTCTACCTCCCCCACCTGCACAGGGCTGAGGTGCAGTTCGCGCGGGCGCTCCGCCGCCTGGCCGAAAGGGATAAGCCGCCGCCCCTGGCCCGCCGGCCCGGCCTGGTGGCGGACGCCATAGACCAGGCCCAGGCGGAGGCCGGGCTGGACTATGCTCCGGAGCAGAGGCGCGCCGTGGAGCAGGCCGCCTCCTCTTGGATAACCGTCATCACCGGGGGGCCGGGCACGGGCAAGACGACGGTGGTCAAGGGCATCATCGGGGCGTTCCTGGCCCTCAACCCCCGCTGCCGGGTGCTGCTCTGCGCCCCCACGGGGCGGGCGGCCAAGCGCCTGTCCGAGGCCACCGGCCGCGAGGCGGCCACCATCCACCGGCTGCTGGGCTACCGGCCGGGGCCGATGGGCTGGTACTTCGAGCGCGACGAGCACTCCCCCCTGGAGGGGGACCTGCTGATAGTGGACGAGTTCTCCATGGTGGACGTGCTCCTGGCCTGGGACCTCTTCAGGGCGGTGCCCGAGGAGATGCAGGTGGTGCTGGTGGGCGACGCCGACCAGCTCCCCTCGGTGGGGCCGGGGCATGTGCTGAGGGACGTGGTGGTCTCGGGCCGGGTCCCGACGGTGCGGCTGCTGCGCATCTTCCGCCAGGGGGAGGGCTCCGCGATCGTGGCCAACGCCCACCGGGTTCGGTCGGGGCTCATGCCGGAGGCGCCGCCCACCGCGGGCTCGGGCGACCCGGAGTTCGCCTTCCTCCAGCTTTCCGGCCCGGACGCGGTGGCCCGCGTCCTGGTGGACCGGTGCCGGGCGCTGGCGCAGGCCGGGCTGGGCCTGGACCAGTTTCAGGTGCTGTCGCCCATGTATCGGGGGCCCGCGGGAGTGGACGCGCTCAACGCCGCGCTCCAGGAGGCGCTCAACCCCGCCGCCCCGGGGCGCCCGGAGCTCAGGGCGGGCGCGCACGCCTTCCGGCTGGGCGACAAGGTGATGCAGCTCCGCAACAATTACGAGAAGGAGGTTTACAACGGCGATATCGGGGTGGTGGCGGCCGTCGACGCGGGCCGGTCCGGCCGCGGCGCCCAGCGCCCCGGGGGCTGGGGGGCCGATGACGGGGAGGACGAAGACGCCGAGCCGTATGGCGGGGAGGGTGCAAGCGGCAGGGGCGGCGAGGGCGGTGGCTCCACCGGCGGGGCGGGTGCCCCGTGCCTGGTGGTGGACTTTTACGGCCGGCGGGTAGGCTACTACCGCGACGAACTCGACGAGGTCACCCTGGCATACGCCGTCACGGTGCACAAGGCGCAGGGCAGCGAGTTCCCCTGGGTGCTCATGCCCCTGGTCAGCCAGCACTACATCATGCTCCGCCGCAACCTGCTCTACACCGCGATCTCCCGGGCCCGCCGGCACCTCATCCTGGCCGGGGAGCGCCGTGCCCTGGCCATAGCGGTGAAGAACGACCAGGTGGAACGCAGGCACACCTACCTGCGGCAGAGGCTGGAGGCGGAGGGGGCGGGGGGCGGCGGTGAGGCGGACCGGGGGTAGCGGCCGTCGGAAGAAAGCGAGTAGATGCCCCCCGCAGGGCCCGGGGCTACGACACGGGTAAAGCGCCTGCCGGCCCGTGGTCTGACCTCGACTTCTCGATGTTTGCGACGGCGGACTCGGCCTGCCCTGCCACATGCCAGCCATGCAGTCTAGCCAGTCCCTTCGGGGCCGGCCTCCCTGGGCACCCGCTGCGCGGACACCCTATCGGGTGGTGCGGGCCACAGCGGGGGCACCGCTGGCAAGAGCCGGCTTGCCATCATCCTTCCCAACTCAGAATCGAGGGTCTGATCATCGGGACCCGCGCTGCTCAGCGCGTGCCGGCGCCGAGCCCATGCGCTTCTATGTCCACCATGGTTCCTGGTTGTACCAACCGCTTGTTTGCCCGGGATCCACTAGGTGATGCCGATGTTGGAAGGCATTCCCGACCTCCATGTCGAAGTCAACCCCAGCGCTGGCGGGGTGGCGGCCCTCTCACAGCAAAACGAGTTACGCCAAGCTGGTGGCCCGGTTGTGTGCAAGCCGACCGCGAGGGCCTGCGGTTGGACTTATACCGCAGACAGACGGACGACACTAGGAGGCCGACTCAGTTTGGTTCCAACCTTTCACTCCATTTCCTGGATCGCCGGCCGCGGCCCTCGTGCCGCCAGTTTTACCGGAGCGCTATCACCTATTTGATCTACGTACTCCTGTCACAGGGACCAACCGCCTTACGCTCTCCCAGGTGAGGCGTTTGTACATGGACGCGCTCCTTTCCAAGAAGGCTGGAGGATCGGGGGTACGCTGAGATGGCCGGCGTTCCACGGTCGATGGCTAGGCAAGCGTTTACAGTTTCACTGGTTATCAGATCCTTTCTGGTCATGGTGGTCAACGGGATGTCCATGGTAGTGTTTCCGCTATACTTCAGGTCGCTCGGGTACACGGTAGTTGACACCGGTCTTTTGGTGGCCCTATCGGCGATTGGCAGCACGGCGGTAAGCATGGTTGCGGGTGTTGCCTTGGAGCGGATTGATAGGCGCTCGCGCTATTGGTGGGGTCCTTTCTGTCTTCAGTGGTCTGCGCCTTGTACACGGTTACCAGTACCAGATTGGGCTTCACTATGCTACGCCTGGCCCAGGGATTGGTAGCGCCTCTGTCGGCCGTGGCCGGCATGGTCATCATGGCTGATTTCAGCGGCCGTGAGAAGGGCCGTTTGGCAGGAGTTGTCAACCAGTGGGGCTCTATTGGCATGGTTTTAGGACCGGGTGTGGGCGGCGGAGTCATGCAGTTTCTTGGAGTACGTTGCGCGTTCTGGTTATCGAGTTTGGCGGTATTGGTCGGGGGATTGGTTGTTTATTTCGCGTTACCACGCCGTGGCAGCCCGGCTTCTGTGCCGACAGCCGCGGCAGCGGTTCGAGGTATGGCAGCCAGGCTGACCTGGCGGGTGTACCTGTTGGGCACGGTCAACCTGATCGACTTCGTTGCCTTCCAGGCGTGGATCCTTTTATTGACCATCGAGCTCCAGGCAAGAGGGTTCGCTGAAGGTCTCATCGGAACCATGCTTACAGTACAATGCGTAGCTTACGCGGCGGCCCAGGGCTTCTGCGGCCGCCTCGCTGACCGGAGGAAGGGTTTGCACGCGGTAGCGATCGCCCAATTCTTGTATGGGTTCCTGGTCCTGCTCCTGCCCGGAGTGGCTGTTCCATGGAAGTTGGCCCTAGCAATGGTAGGTCTCGGCTTTGCGTCCGCTCCTACGTGGACCGGTGTGTTTGTAGAGGTATCCCACCAAGCAACCGGGTTAACAGGGCGCGCCATGGGGCTCCTCAACGGTACGATTGGCTTGGGCAACGGGGCTGGTCCTCTCCTGGGAGGGCTTCTGGGGTCGATCTCTCTCCAGGCAGGGTTCTTGGCTACCTCCGGCTTGCTCTGGACGAATGCCGTACTGGCGGTCCTGTACGTTGTACGGCGTCATCGAAGCCGGTTTCAGAAACGGCCCACTATTGAGGGTGATCCAGATGAGGAAGCGAGATGAGCTGACGCCTGGCGGCTTAATGCTGTCAACGCCGGCGCAAGGGGGCTACTGAAAAAGTCGGGTTAGGGAGTGGGCTGGAAGACCACCCTGACGCCAGAGGACGCCCGCATCGAAACGGCGGTCGTTGACGGAGACGTGGCGGCCCCGCTGCACGGTCCCACCAGCTGCCGGATGGTCTTGAGGATGTTGAGGGCGAACGCCACCATGTAGCCTTCGCATTGTACACGGGACAGGCCCAGCCTGCGAACCCGCCTAAAACCCAACTCCTTGAGGTGGGCGACCACCCCCTCGACAACAACCTTCCTCCGGCGCATCAGCCGACGGTAGCGCGCGGTCGAGTTGCGCTGCTGGGCTCGGGCGAACTCCGCCTCGAAGGTCGAGAGTTGAACGAACCTGCGCTTTGACCGCGGGGGCAGGCAGTGTCAACGCCGGGACAGAATTGATCCACTGGCGCCGGTTGGGAGTTGACCCACCCCCCTGCCTCGGGCTACGGTAG
>JAIMBG010000232.1 GCA_023511555.1 Acetobacteraceae bacterium
TTACCCTGTCGGCCGGGGACCGTTGGCGCGAACGAATCGCACCGGTAGGCCGTCCGGCTCGGAGAACGCAGTCGTTCATTTTTTTACATGATAGCACATCTTGAAAGATTTGTGAAGCGGAAAAGCGCCGAAGGCCCACGCGCTGCAGAAGCGCAGATGCAGGTGGCACTCAGTAGCGTATCATCAGGTTGAGCCTGCCGCTGCCGCACGCGGGACATTGCGAGGGTATCTCGCGCCCCTCCTTGAACTTCCTGACGACGGCCCGGGGATCGATTTCGCCGTCCTCTTCGACTTCTTCCTCCATGTCACCGGCGGCCACGGTATTGTGGCAGGCGTCACACATCCTCTTGAGTGGCAGGTGGAAATTCCACCTTTCCACCTTTCCACGTAATGGCCACCCTGAACCAGTGGTGTCCTAGCGGCACTTTCCTAGTTGGGAGCCATATTATGTAATCACAGTAATACCCCTCCGGGGTTGGTCTTGTTGGATGCTGGTTAGGCTTGCTGTTACCGCATTGCCAACCCGCCGCCAATCGAATACCCCCCTGCCTATCATAGGTTGGAGCCGCAAATCGGTATTACCTAAATGACAGAACAGAGATATCCGAACAATGCCCGTGTCATAGAAGGAATTTGCCTTTGCGCGGTGAATGTATTACCTAAGCCGATCGTCCCGGGAGAGGGAGGGTTCCGCCGGTGGCCAGCGTGATCAAGAAGATCGTCAACGGCCGGATGTATTACTACGCCGTCCAGAGCAAGCGGGTGGACGGTAAGCCACGCATCGTCTGGCAGAAGTATCTGGGTCGAGCGGAAGATATCGTGCGTGCCATGACCGAGGATCTCAAACCGCAAGCGGTGCATACGTTCGCGTTCGGAGCCGTGGCCGCCCTGTATGCTGTGGCGCAACGCCTGCGGCTGGTCGAGACGATTAACGCGCACGTGCACAAGCGTGCCCAGGGTGTGACGGTGGGGGAATACCTGCTGATCGCGGCCATCAACCGCTGCGTGGCGCCCAGGAGCAAACGGCGGATGGCGGAATGGTACGCTTCCACCAGCCTGCGCCGATTGTTGGGTATCAAGCCGGATCACCTCACCAGTCAACGATTTTGGGACCACATGGGCTACCTGGGCGCGGAGGAGATCCGCGGGATCGAGGAAGAGCTTGCCCGGCGGCTGGTCCAGGAGTACGGGGTGGACCTGCGGTGCCTGGTCTACGACGCCACCAACTTCTTCACCTACATCGACACCCGGACGGCCAGCGAGTTGCCCCAGCGTGGTCACAGCAAGGCCAAGCGGAACGATCTCCGGCAGGTCAACCTGGCGCTGTTGGTCAGTACCGACTTCCACGTGCCGCTGTTCCATACCCCCTATCCGGGCAACGTGCCGGATGCTCCCCAGTTCGGGGCGCTGACCGAGGAACTGGTGGCCAGGCACGCGGCGGTAGCTCAGGGGTGTCAGGAGGTCACGCTGGTCTTCGACAAGGGGAACAATTCCCAGGCCAACCTGCGGGCGGTGGAGGAGAGTCCGTACCACTTCGTGGGATCTCTAGTCCCGTCCCAGCACAGGGACCTGCTGGCCGTGCCGGTTTCGGAGTTTGAGCCGCTGCAGGGCGAGCGGTTTCGCGGGGTGACGGCCTACCGGACCACCAAGAAGGTGTTCGGCGTGGAGCGGACCGTGGTCGTAACGCGCAACGAGGCCCTCCTGGAAGGCCAAATGCAGGGGATCAACGCCAATCTGGGGAAGGCCCAAGCTGCGCTTGAGGAACTCCAGCGGAAGCTGCGGGACCGGGCGGCGGGCAGGGTGACCAAAGGCCGGCCGCCAACCCCGGAAAGCGTCAGCCGGCTGATCGACCGGCTCCTGAAGAGGCGCCGCATCGCCGGCTTGATTCGGTACCAGGTCGAGGGGAGCAAGGGCCGCGTGAATCTCTCCTACGAGATCGACCGGCAGGCCCTCCAGCGCTTGCGGGAGGAAACCCTGGGGAAGACGATCCTCTTCACCGACAACCACCGTTGGAGCACGGAGGAGATCGTGGCCGCCTACCGCGGGCAGGCGGCGGTGGAGGAAGCCTTCAAGCGCATGAAGGACCGGCACTTCCTGAACTGGAGCCCGATGTTCCACTGGACCGACCAGAAGATACGGGTCCATGCCTTCTACTGTGTGCTGGCCCTGACCCTATGCGCGCTATTGCGCCGGGAACTGCACGCCAAGGGCATCGACCTCAGCATCCCCGCGATCATCGAGAACCTATCGGAGGTTCGGGAGGTGCTATTTGTCTATCCGGGCCTGCGCCGGCGCAAACAACCGCCCCTGACCCTCTCCGAGCGCACCCCGCTTCAGCAGCGGTTGCTTGACGCCTTAGAACTTGGCCGCTACACGGCTGGTTAGGTAATACGC
>JAIMBG010000038.1 GCA_023511555.1 Acetobacteraceae bacterium
GACGAGATGTCGGCCATGGCGAAGCCGGGCCGGCCGAGGCGGAGGGGGGATAGCGCCGCGGCCGGGCCGGCCCCGCGGGACCGGCTGGCATCCGGCCGCGGCGGACCGGGCCCGGCGCAGCGGCGGCCCGCGTCACAAAAGCACCAGGGAGGGATTCGCTATGTCCAGGATACTGAGGTATCGCGCGCTGGCGGCGTTCACCGCCGCCATGCTGCTGGCGGGCCTCTCGGTGGTGACCGGGGGGCCGGCGGCGGAAGGGGGATCCGACGATCGCCCCAGCCCCAGCTCCGGCCCCGCCCTCATCTACTACGGTGAGACCGTGGACGGCGCCAGCCTTCAGGAGCGCCTGAACATCCCCGTCACCGAGGATTACGGCAGCTTCGCCATGGCCGACATCTCGTCCCTGGACCGGGATCGGCTGGAGCTGGGGGGCATCGTCGTCCAGGCGATCGAGAACATCAGCCGCATCTGCTTGGAGAGCGGGGAGTTTGACACCTCGGACGGCGAGCCGCCGTTGCCTCCCCACCTGACCAACCCCGACGGGATCGACGGCTGGTATCTGGTCCAGTTCAAGGGCCCCATCAAGGACGAGTGGCGGGCACAGCTCGAGGCCACCGGCGAGGTGGTAGGGTACTGCCCCAACTTCGCCCTGCTGGCCTACCTGGACGCCGCCGGCCGGGCCGCCGTGGCTGCCTGGCCGTTCGTGCACTGGGTCGGCCCCTACCACCCCGGCTATCGCCTGGCGCCCGGCCTTAAGGACGGCACGCTCTTCATGACCTTCTTCCCCGGCCGCGGCGGGCCGGAGACGCTGGCCAAGCTGGAAGCGATGGGCCTCAAGGTCTTGTCGGCCGATGGGGACGAGGCCATAGTAGAGGGGACTGTGGCCAGCATCGAGCAGGCCGTGACCCTGGACGAGGTCAGCTTCGTGGAGCAGTATGGCGCTCCCGAGCTCCTCAACGTGGCCCGTGACGTAATCAACGCCGACGTGGCCCACGGAAACGGCATCAACGGCCGGCCCTCAAGCCAGATCGTGGCCGTAACCGACACCGGCATGTGGCTGCCGCACGAGTGCGTAAGCGAGCCGGGCAAGGTCGTCTCCTTCATCGACATCGCCGGCGACGGCTTCCTCTCCCAAGGCGACGGCGACGGCCACGGCACGCACGTGGGCTGCAGCGCCTGGGGCGACGCCCCTTACGGCGGCGCCTACCTCACCTACAACGGTCATGACGGCCAGGCGTTCGGCTCCCGCGCCGTGCCGGTGAAGGTCTTCACCAACGCGGGGATATGGGCCGGCGGCGCCAACTACTACGTCATCTGGGACCTGGCCAATGACCGGGGCGCCCGCATCAACAACAACTCATGGGGGATATACACCGGCGGCGCCTACACCGCGTCCGACCGAGACGCCGACCTGGTGGCCTGGGACCATCGGGACTACGTGCTGGTGATGGCGGCGGGCAACGGCGGGACCGGCAGCCCCAACACCACAGCCTCGCCGGCCTGCGCGAAGAACGTCATCGCCGTCGGGGCCACGGAGACCCCGGCCCCGGAGAACGTGGCGTACTTCTCCAGCCGCGGCCCTACCGATGACAGCCGCATCAAGCCCGACGTGATGGCCCCCGGCGCACCCGTCTGCTCGGCGCAGCGGGGGGACCCCGACGGCTACGTCTACATGTCGGGCACCTCCATGGCCGCGCCCCAGGTCACCGGCTCCGCCGCCCTGGTGCGGGAGTACTTCATGAGGGGGTACTACCCCACCGGCCAGGCGGTCCCCGCCAACGCCTTCACCCCCAGGGCGGCCCTGGTCAAGGCCGTCCTCATCAACGGCGCCAAGGAGATGACCGGGCTGCGGGCGGACTGGAACAACGAGGGCAGGTGGCCCAACAGCGCCCAGGGCTGGGGCCGCATCGACCTCGACCGCAGCCTCTACTTCGCTGGAGATGCAAGGAGGGTCATCGTCTGGGACAACCCCGCGAACCTCACCACCGGTCTCTCCTGGGTAGGCAGATTCCACGTCAGCGACGGCTCCCAGGAGGCCAAGATCACCCTGGCCTGGACCGACGCGCCGGCGCTGCCCGGCGCGGCGGTGACGCTGGTCAACGACCTCGACCTCTGGGTCATAACCCCCAACGGAGCAGTGTTCCGGGGCAACAACTTCACGGGCCTCAACCCGGGCTACTCCATCACCGGCGGCAACTTCAACCGGCGCGACACCGTGGAGGGCGTGCACCTGGTGCCCAACCGCAGCCTCCCCGGCAACCTGCCCGTGGGCATGTACACCGTCATCGTCACCGCCGCCAACGTCCCCCAGCCGGTCTCCAACTTCGCCCTGGTGGTGACCGGCGGGGTTGCGCAGGAGCCGCCGGCCCCGGTGGAGCGGGTCGCCGTCATGGGCGACTACATGGGCACCATCAAGAACCTGCTGGAGGGCTGGGGCTATACGGTGAGGAACTACGGCAGCGGCGACTATGCCGCCGTGGTGGCCAACCTGACCGCCCACGACGTGGTCATCCTGAACCGGGTGGACAACACCAGCGGCTTCGACAGCCTCTACGACGCGGCCAACCTCCAGCAGAAGGGCCTGATCTTCTGCGGGAGCTGGGCGGTGTCCTCGCACGGCATGGGGGTGCTGGCCGCCCGAAGGTCCGACCCCTCCATGACCACCGCAAACTGGGGCCAGGGGCCGGTGAAGACCACGGTCCTGGCGGCGCACCCGGTCTTTACGGGCTACAACGCCGGCCAGCAGCTCACGCTGATATCCGGGGGCGACAACGACTACCAGACCTACAACGGGTACTCCGGCACCGACCTGGGCAGGAACGACATGGCCTCGGGCTACCCCTACATGATCGGCGTTAAGGACAGACAGCAGACCGGCGGCGCCCGCCACGTGGTGCTGGGCTCTCTGGGGGCCTGCTACTACACCAACCCCCGGCACTGGACCCCCGACGGCCAGCAGGTCATGGTCAACGCCGTCGAGTGGGCCGCCGGAGGCCAGAGCCCACCGCCGGGCCGGGCGCGGGTGGCCCTTATGGGTGACTACAACGACCAGATCAAGCAGTACCTCAGCGGCGTGGGGTATAGGGTCACGTCGTTCGGCTCCGGGGACTACACTGGGGTCATCAACAACCTGGCGAACTTCGACGTCGTCCTCCTCCACAAGGTGGACAATGCCTCCGGCTTCGACAGCCTGCTGTCGCAGGCCGAGACCAGCGGACGGGGGCTGGTGTTCATGAGCTCCTATCCGGTGGCCTCGCACGGCATGGGCGTGCTGTCGGCCCGCCGGCTGGACCCCTCGGCGGTGGCCCAGAGCTGGCTCCAGGGCACAGTGAGGCTCTCCGTCGCCCAGGCGCACCCCGTCTTGGCGGGGTACCCAGTGGGGTCGACGGTGACCATCATCAACGGCGGTGAGAACGACTACCAGACGTACAGCGGCTACACCGGGACGACCATCGGCAACTCGCTGATGCCGGGAGGCTACCCCGGCATGGTGGGCGTCAGGAACCGCTCCGTCCCCACCGGCTCCCGCCACGTGGTGCTGGGCTCCTTCGGCGCCTGCCCGTGGACCCAGCTCGCGGCCTGGACGCCCAACGGCTTCCAGATCCTCAAGAACGCCATCGAGTGGGCCAAGTACGGGGCGCCCTAGGGTCGGGGGCGGGTGGCCGCCCCGGCGCGGCGGGTCTGCGCCGGCGGCAGGCCGGCGCCCGTCCGCCTTGTGGGCGGGAGGTAACCAGGGGGTGCCCCGGGGCTTCTGGTCCCGGGGCACCCTACGGGCCGCGCGGTGGATGGTGGCGGACGACGCCGGCCCCCGCACCGAGCCCCCGGCGGCGTTTCCGGCGGCCCCGGGGGCGAGCCGCGGGGCGGGGCGCCGGCCTGCGGCACAAAACGGGGCCCGGGAAAGGGGCCCTGACCCCTCCCGCGCCCCTAGTCGGGCCCCCGCCGCCCCGGGTGGCTCCCCGCTCCGGCCGGCTGAACGGACGCGCAGGGCATCTTTGCGTGGGGTACCCCGCTGGCCGTCCGGGGAAGACTCCCACTCCGCAAGCCCCGGGGTGGACGTGCCCAACCCGCACTGCGGCGCCCCGCGCCTTCAGGCGCGGGCCCGCTAAAGCCTTAAACCGCCGGCTTTCCGGCGGCCTGCGCCTCCGGCTTCATGATGAACAGGAAGGGGACGTTGCGGTAGCGCTCCATGTAGTCCAGGCCGTATCCGACCACGAACTGGTTGGGAATCTCAAAGCCGCGGTAGTGTATGGGCACAGCGACCTTGCGGCCGCCCACCTTGTCCAGGAGCGCGCACACCCTCAGGCTGGCGGGCCGCCGCCCCTCGAGAAGGTCGAGGAGGTAGCGCAGAGTCAGGCCCGTGTCCACGATGTCCTCCACTATCAGCACATGGCGCCCCTCGATGCTCTCGTCCAGGTCCTTGAGTATGCGCACCACCCCGCTGGACTGGGTGGAGTGGCCGTAGCTGGAGACGGCCATGAAGTCGAAGGACACCGGCACCTCCAGGCGTCGCGCGAGATCCGCCATGAAGATGACGGCGCCCTTGAGCACCGCGATCAGCCGCACCTCTTTCCCCCTGTAGTCGCGGGAGACGGCCGCGGCCAGCTCCCCCACCTTGGCCTGGATTTCAGACTCGTCCAGCAGGATGCGGTCCATCTCGGGGATATGCATTGCGGGGCGCCCCCTGGGCCACGGCGCGCCGCCGGCGGCCGCGCCTCATCGGTTCGACGTCGCGCCAGCCGCTCCTCGCCGCGCCCACGTCGTACCACGCGCGCCTCATCGCGCCGCCCGCCCCAACTGAGCGGCACCGCGCCGGCCAAGCCGCCGCGAAGGGTCGGGCCTCGGGGCGGGCCGTCACCCCCTCTGGTGTTATTGCCTCTATACTAACAGGCGCGGCAGCGCGTGTCAAGGAGCATATTGACGCCTCTCTGCGGTGGGTGCTATCATCAGCTTGAGGCCGGAATCCCCAAGGGCCATGGCAGTCCCGCGCTTCCGCAACCCGCCCGCAGGCGGCGGCCAGCGCAGGGGGAGGTGACGGCGCCTTGAGCCGCATCGTCATCCTGGAGTGCGGCGCCCAGTACACCAAGGTCATCGACCGCCGGGTCCGGGAGCGGGAGGTCCGCTCCGACGTCCTGCGCCTCGACACCCCCGCCGCCGCCATCGGGGGCTGCGACGGCATCATCATCAGCGGGGGCCCTCACAGCGTCTACGAGGCGAAGATACCGTTCGACCCCGGCATCTTCGCCCTGGGCGTGCCGGTGCTCGGCATCTGCTACGGGATGCAGCTCATCTGCCAGCACTTCGGCGGCGAGGTGGCCCCCATCCCCAGCCAGGAGTACGGCGAGACCTGGGTGGAGGTGGACACCGGCTCGGAGCTGTTCTACGGCCTGGAGCCGCGCCAGATCGTGCTCATGAGCCACGGCGACAGCGTGCTCCGCCTTCCGCCGGGCTTCGACGTCATCGCCCGCTCCCCCGCCTGCGTCGCGGGGATAAAGCACCGGGACCTCCCCATCTACGGCCTGCAGTTTCACCCCGAGGTGGACCTTACGATCAATGGGGGACGCATGTTCGACAACTTCCTCTTCCGCGTCTGCCGCTGCCCGCGGGACTTCACGCTGGAGAGCCGGTTGGAGGAGGCCGTCCGCAGGGTGAGAGAGCAGGTGGGAGGGAGGAAGGTCCTCATCCTGGTGAGCGGCGGGGTGGACAGTTGCGTGTCCTACGTCATCTTAAACCGCGCGCTGCGCCCCGACCAGGTCATCGCGCTTCACATCGACAACGGGTTCATGCGCAAGGGTGAGAGCGCCGAGGTGATGGAGTCGCTCACCCGACTGGGGTTCGGCAACCTGGAGTTCATCGACGCCGGGGCGGGCTTCATGAAGGCCACCATGGAGTGGGACGGCAAGACCATCGGCCCCCTGGAGCAGGCCTCGGATCCGGAGCACAAGCGGATGCTCATCGGCTGCCACTTCCTCGAGGTGGTGAGGGAATTCCTGGCCCGAAGGCGCCTCGACCTCGACGAGACCTTCCTGGCCCAGGGCACGCTGCGCCCCGACCTCATAGAGAGCGGCAACCCTGAGGTGAGCGGCTTCGCCAGCCGGATAAAGACGCACCACAACGACGTGGACATCATCCGGGAGCAGCGGAGGAAGAACCTCATCGTGGAGACCAACCGCGACCTCCACAAGGACGAGGTGCGCCGCCTGGCGCGGGAGCTGGGGCTGCCCGAGGCCATCGCCTCCCGCCAGCCCTTCCCCGGCCCGGGGCTGGCGATACGCGTCCTCAACCGCGGGGCGCCGCCGCCCCCCACCTACCCCTCCCTGGCCCGGGAGTTCCGCCGCGCCGCCCAGGAGCAGGGGCTCGACGCCGTTTTGACCCCGGTGGAAACGGTGGGGGTCCAGGGCGACAGCCGCACCTACCGCCACCTGGCGCTGCTCTACCCCGGACCCTCGCTTCCGCTTCAGGACTGGGACGGGGTGCGCGCGGCGGCAAAGCGCCTGGTGGACGGCGTCCCCTACCTCAACCGGGTGGCGGTGGTGCTCTCCGGCCACCGGAGCAGCCAGGAGCTCCGCACCTTCTGCAGCCGCCTCGACCGGGATTCCGTCGAGCTCTGCCGCGAGGTCGACGACTTCGTCGTCTCCGCCTGCACCCGCCACGGCGTGGCCCGGGCCGCCAGCCAGATACTGGCGGTGCTGGTGCCGCTGCACGCCGCCCCGGAGCCGCGCTTCTCCGTGGGACTGAGGGTGTTCATGACCAACGACTACATGACCGGCTACCCCGCCCCGCTGGGGCCGGTCATCCCCTGGGAGTGCGTCGACGAGATCGCCGAGTGGGTGCGGCGCCACCCCCGCCTGGACCTCTTGGTCTACGACGCCACCTCCAAGCCGCCGGCCACCACCGAGTGGCAGTAGCCCCGACCGGGTGGACAGTATTAATGGTGGGGGCCCCGAACGTTTCGGGGCCCCCACTATGGGCCGGAGTACAGCGGCCTGCTACTTACCCAGCGTGCGCGGCTGAACAGCGATGAACTGCGGGTTGCTGGGTACGAAGCGGAAAGACACGTTGCCTTTGGAGTCGGTGGCCGTAATGTAGTACTCGACCCCCAGCGGCGTGACGGCCGCCGCCGGAATCACTGCATTGTACGCGCTGCGGGACAGCTCTGCCATCCTCACCGGTGTGAAGGACTCGCTGCCCGCCACCCGGTAGAAGAGGTCCACCCGACGCACCCGGATGTCGTCGGTAACCACGGCCCCCACCTCGAGGTCCTCGGCGTCGGTGGCGCTGAAGATAGCGTCATGATGGATCGTGGCCGGAAGGTCTTTGTCTACGCGGAGTTTGATCTCCGCCGTCGCCCAGAACATCCGGCCGAGCGTGTCGAGGTAGGAGACGCGAAGGGTGTCAACGTCGTTGACCTGCAACACGTTGCCCTGAGAGCCGGTCTTTTGAACGTTAACCACACCAATGAACGTGCCAGGTATATCACTGGCCTCCAGGTTCACTTGTACACCGATGGGATTGGCTTCGCTCGTCACCACCACCTGGGGTGACTGGGCGACTGGGTCGTGCAGGAAGACCTTGACAGCCCCAGCTTTCTGCATAAGGTAGGTTCTGTCGCCGAAGTAGACGGTGGGGATGCCCATGCGGTCCAACACCTGCTGCGCCAGGAGAAGTCGATCCGCGCCGGAGATGATCTGCGATAGGCAGAACCCGAAGTAGACTACGTGGAAGTTGTTGTGCGCCGCGTCGCCGATGACCTCGGTGCCCAGGTAATCCCCCAGTGACCACTTGAACAGCGGAGTGGCGGTGCCGATAAGGCTCACGGCCGGCTGCAAGAAGTCCTGGATGGGACGACCAGGGTAGGGCCGCATGCGGTAGACGCCGTCGCCGCCGATGGGGTGGCCAAGGCCCAGAAGGCTGCCGCCGGAGTCCTGGCAGGACATGGGATAGTACGCACCAAAGTAGTCGCGCAGCATATCGGGATCCACGCCGGGCGCGGAGCCGGTTGCTGCGAGCGCCGCGGCCAGGCGCGGACTGTTCATCCAGAGCTTGCCACCGGCGTTCAGGTATGCCTTGAGGTCGGCGATCTCGTTCTTGGTGAGCTGCCCATACTGCCTGCCGGCCTGGCCCGCGTGCCAGATCACGAGCTGGTACTGGCTCAGGGTGCTCAGGCTGGCAGTGTGTGTGACCAGGACGTAGGGCACGCCGAGCGAAGTCAGCACGCCTTCGTATGCTTCCTCCGCACTGTAGCCGTCGTCGTCGTCGACGATGAGTACCGGGGCCGGGCGCTCAAAGACGCGCAGAACGCCCTCCTCGCACACCACGAACGTGTCCTCCTCGCCGACACAGGCCTGGGCTGTGACCCTGAACTTACCCGCAAAGGGCTCGGGCCAGGCTGCGGTGACCGGAGTGGGCACGCCCGGGGCAACGGACGGCACCAGGGTTTCACTCAGAAGCAATTGCCTCCCGCCCAGATCGGCCCAGAACTGAACGCTGACATCGTGGAGCGTGTCCGCGGTGTTGTTGAAGACCGTCGTTGTGATGAACGCCGGCCCCTGGCCCACGATGACTGGCTCCGTAACGAACGCCGGCCGGTCGATGGCCAGACGGTCCATGGCGCCGGACTTAACGATGTCCAAGCTCATGGTAGGGCCTATCGGTGAGATGTTGACGAAGTTCCAGCCCGTGTACTCGGTCCCGCCGAGCGGAGTGTTGCGGCTCGTGTTGGGGCTGGTCTCCGGGGTCATGCCGATAGCGGTGTCAACCCATGGGTCAGTAGGTTCGCCGCGGTTAAAGTTAAGTCGCAGGTCCTGGGTGCCGTCGCGGTAGTCGTATTCCTCTAGTGCCACGCGGTAGCGGGCAGGGTTGTTCTGCGAGCCACCAGCATCATAGTGCCAGATGAGGATGCCTGAACTCGGGACGGCACGATCGAAGATGGCTCCCGGGACGCGGTTGGAGACGTACTCAATATAGAAGCGTTCCAGTGCCCCTGTCGAGCCGCTGCCGCTCCCGCCCAGGGGAATCTGGACTATGTCCGGATACAAGGCCCGCGGCCGGAGTTGTATGCCCAGAGTCGTGTCCGTGATGACCTGGGGCGTGACCCAACCCTGGTTGATCTTCGAGTGCGGGTTGAAGTGGGACGGGTTCGAGCCCGCTGGATTGCTCCCCAGCCACGACCCGCCGGCCATCATGTCCCAATCGCCAGTACCCATTGATTTGTAGTTGGTGGCGTAGTAGTCTGGTTCACCGATGCTGTGGCCCATCTCATGGCCTACAACGCCGATGTTGAAGCCGACCGCGGGGCTCGTGTTGCAGGCGCGGATCCGCAGTTCATAGCCATCCGCGCCGTAGCACCCGGTACGGAAGTTGGCTGTAGAGGCGTGGGACCAAATCTGGCCGGGAATGCCGGTGGCCTCTTTCCCCGGGCCGGCGTGGATGACCACGACCATGTCAACCGTGCGGTAGCCGCTGGTGACGACACGGTCGTTGTCGTACTGATCCCAATTGATGAGATCCTTGACCTTGGGGCCGATGTCATTGTTGATCATCCAGGCCACGTTGTGGCCACCGGCAAGCTGGTAATCGTACCAGGCCATATTATAGCTACTGGTGATAGGGCCATAGACGTCCAGGAGAGGAAGAAAGCGGTGATAGGAGTTCTCATAGTAGAAGTCGCTCACGCTGCCGGTGGGGCTGGTGCCGAGGCCGGAGAGGCGCTCTTCAAACCATTCCTTCGGATGATCCAGCTTGACGTCCTGGAACTCCACGAGCAACACCACGTAGCGGTACACCTTGGTGCCTGGATCGCCGGCGGTGAAGATAGAGTTATTCGGTGAAGAGATGTCGTGAATGGCCGCGAAGACCTCTTCGCGAATGTCGTTGCCGCTGGCGTCAAGCCAGATCGACGGGGTAAGGCCGAGCTTCTTCTCGAGCCCGTAGGGCACGTCCTCCCCCACGACCAGGCTTGAGGGCACAAGCTCCCCCGCCGAGCTGAGGCAACCATCCCCCAACTCCGCGTAAACCCACCACCCGTCCTCGTTCTGGACGATGGTGTACCCGTCCAGAGTCTCGAGGCACCCTCCCACCTCCATGGGGTTCAAGCGGGCCTGAACAACGGTGCCGTCGGGCTGGACGAGTTCGAGAACATCGGGGGTCGGTGGCGCGAAGTCGAAAAAGTCACCCTCCAACAGGTCATAAGGGTCATCGGCGAAGCGTCCGCCCACAGGCTGTGCAGTCCCGTCAGCGGCCGAGGCCGCAGCCGGCCCCAGGCAAAACAACAGGCTCAAAACAACAAGCAGTGCCAGCATCCTGGGACGCCTTTTCATGAGCCTACCTCCCTAAGGGGGGTATCCAACCATTTGCTGAATGAACTTCCGTGCCGGGCCTGAGGCGGTTAGGGCACTCGCCAGTTTATCACCACCCTCTTGCCTGAAAGCCGCATCCGAGAAGGTTTTCTGGGGACCTAACATTCGTGATCAACATAGCAATTCTATACCATGCTTCATCTTCCTGCTCCTCCCCCCTGTCACCTCGAAACCACTCCATTACAGTGCAAAGGGCCGTTCCGCCGCGACGTGGCCCCTGGCCATAATTATTCCTGCCGCAAAAGGCACAAGGCCGCACAACCGAGGAGTAGGCCCACTGCGAACCACCGTCTGCTCGAACCGAACCTCGGTACCATGCAGAGTTGGCCGCCTTCACGGACCCCAGTTCTGGAAGTTGTACGGGTACCCTGAGACATGGTAGGGTGAGTCCGCACTCGGTGGGCGAGGGCAAGCCGTGCGCGGGTCGGGCCCACCACGCAAACCTGCACCCAGCCGCCCCCTACCTGCCCCGCGCCATCCCCGCCAGCGCCTCCAGCAGCCGGTCGACCTCGTCGACGGTGTTGAACGCGTGAAGCGAGGCCCGGAGCATGGGCCGCGGCCGCGGAAGCGTGCGCAACACTATGCCATGCTCCCGGGCCAGCCGCTCCCTGGCCGCCTCGGGATCCGGACCTTGGGGCGGCAGGGCGAAGGCTACCAGGCCCGCGGACCGTTCGGCTTCGAGGGGGGTGACGACGGTAAACCCCGGCAGCGACAGCAAGCCCGTCTTGAGCCGCGAGGCCAGGCCCGCTGAGCGCTCGGCGACGGGGGCCAGCGCCGCGGGTGAGAGCGGCCCCCGCCCCAGGCCGGCCAGCACCCCCGCCGCCTCGTCCAGCGCCGCCCAGAGCCCGGGGTTGTAGCCGGCCTGCTCGAACCGCCCCGCCCCCGGCTTGGCCTCAAACCCCCCCTCCACGTCGTAGGACCCCACCGACATGTAGCCGGCAAAGGGCAGGGCCAGGTCGCCCTGGAGGCGGTGGCGGCCTATGTACAGTCCCCCCGTCCCCGACGGCCCCAGGAGCCACTTCTGGCCGGGGAAGGCGTAGAAGTCGCAGCCCATCGCCTCCACGTCCACGGGGATGGCCCCCACCGACTGCGCCCCGTCCACCACCAGTGCCGCCCCCGCCCGCCGCGCCACTTCCGCCACCTCCGCCACGGGCAGCCGGGCGCCGGTGCAGAAGGAGACGTGGCTCAAGGATATAGCGCGGGTGCGGGGCGTGACCAGGGCCGCGATCTGCCCCGGCAGCCGCTCAGGGAGGACGGCCCCTCCCGGGCCGTACTCGGACCGCGCCCAGCGCAGCCGCACCCCCCGCCACCGGGCCAGAGCATACCAGGGCAGGAGCCCCCCCGAGTGCTCCTGGTCGGTCAGGATGACCTCGTCCCCCGGCCCCAGGTTGAGGGCCTGGGCGGCCAGGGCCATGCCCTGGCTGGTGCTGAAGGTGAGGGCCAGCCCCTCGGGAGGCGAGCCCACCAGCGCCGCCAGCCGCTCCCGCGCCGCGGCCAGGATCTCCTCGCCGGCCGCACCCACTCTGGGCGAGGACGGCCCCCGTCGGGCCTCGTCCTCCAGCCAGCGGCGGGCCCGCTCCAGCGCGGGCCGCGGCGTGGGCCCCTGGCTCCCGGTGTTGAGATAGGCCAGCCCCGGCTCCAGCCCCACCGAATCCCTGAGCTCCGTCCAGCGCCTGTCCATAGTCACCCCTCCCCCAAGGGGCTATTCTTCGCCGGAGACGGTAATCCTGGGAGAATGTGGGGCACTGGCACCGGGCGGGGCCCGTCGGGGGAAGCGCATCAGGAGAAGCCCCAGCACCGCCGCCCCCAAGTAGCCCGAGGCGGGGTAGACCAGCGCCACCAGGCGCCCGAACCCGGAGTGCGCCAGCGCCGCAGCCGAGGCCAGAAGGCATAGCATCGCCGGTCTGGACCAGCCGCCGCCGGCCCGCCGCGCCGGGCTCCCGGCCCCCGACGCCCCGCCGGGCGGCCCCAGCCTGGCCTCCAGACCCCAGGCGAACGCCAGGGCGGTGGTGAACAGCGAGCACCACAGGGCGACCAGGTACAGGGCCGACGCCACGGGGCCCGCCCGCTGGGCCAGGAGGGCCACCGGCAGGTCCCGCCAGGCCCCTGGCCCCAGAGCCAGCGTGGCCGCGCACTCCAGGGCCAGAAGGCCCCCCAGCCAGGCGGCGGCCCCGGCGGGCCCGGCCCAGGCCCGCCTGCGGCATCCAGTCCTTCCCAGCGGGGCCAGGGCCACCAGCGCCACCAGTGAGTTGTAGCCCACATAGAGCACCGCTGAGGCAGCCCAGCCCAGACCGAGGGCGGGCGAGGGCGGAAGCAGTACGGGGCGGAACCGGGGCCAGCCGGGGGGCGTGGGGGCGGGCAGCGACGCGGCCGGGGCCAGGGGCAGCGGCGACGCCGGGAGGGGGGCCGCCGGGGCCGCGGCAGGGGTGGAGGCCGAGGGAGGCGCCTGCAGCCAGCGTGCCAGGCCAGCGCACAGGATGGGAAGCAGGATGGCGGTGAGCAGCGGCACCAGGACGCGGTTGGCCGCCAGCACGCCGCTCAGCCGCCGGCGCAGGCAGAACCACACCGCCCCCAGGGTCCCCCAGGCGCCCAGGGCGAAGGGGAGCCCCACCTGGCGGGCCGCCGCCCCCGCCCCGGCCAGCATCACCGACAGCCCCGCCCAGGAGAATGCCAGCAGCAGGAGCTCCACGGCCGCCGCCGCCCGCGGCCCGCAGGCGCGCCCCAGAAGCTCGCGGTAGCTGGCCGACCCCAGCCTGGTGGCGGCTCCCAGGACCAGGGACCCGGCAGCAAGAAACCCCACCGCCGCCAGCCCCGCCCCCAGTAGCCCCCAAACCCCGTGGACGGCGAAGAACTGCACCACCTCGCGGCCCGAGGCGAACCCCGCCCCCACCACCGACCCCACATACAGCGCCGCCACCTCCCAGGCGGCCGCGGGCCGGGGGAGGCGGTCGGGCCCACGCCGGGCCGCCCCCGGCCAGCGCCGGCGGAGCGCATCCGGAAACCCCCGTGTCGCTGGCCTCATTGAAACACCGGCCGCCCCTCCCCTGCCCCGCCCCGGCAGACCTTCGTCCGGTTCAGTTATACAGGGCGGGAGGGGAGGCCATGCCTCCCGGGGCGAGCGGGCGGAAGGCAGGCCCCGCCGTCCCTTGAGCTCGACAGCGTCCGGGAAGCCCCCCAAAAACCCCGAGGCGATCGCGGGGGCGGACTCCAGCCGCCCCTCGCACCCGCCCGCCCCGCGGTCGGGGCAGGGAGGAATCCGGGTCGTGGTGGAGTAATGCCCAAGGAGTGTATGGCACCTCAGGCTGGTCAAGGGGGGAGGCGCAGGTGCGGGAGCTCTCCACCCAGGAGAAGCTGGAGGACCTTCGCTACCTCTTCGAGGTCTTCAGGGACAACCACCCCTACCTGGCGCTCAAGGCCCGCGTAGAGGGCAGCGACTGGCTCGCCTCCCTGCCGGAGTTTGAGGCCTGGGTCCGGGCCGCGGGCGGAAACCAGGAGTTCGCCCGCGCCATGAAACGCATTGTGGCGCTGGTGAACAACGGCCACACCGCTATCGTCGGCGGCCGCCAGTGGGACTATCTTAAGGGGTTACCGCGACCCTGGGCCAGGGAGGGAGAAAAGACCTCCCGGGAGACGGTCGACTACTGGTTCAGGCTGGCCCAGGATGACCCGCTCAGGCCCGACCCCTTCCTGGCGGTGTACCACGCCGGGGACTACGTGGTGGTAGAGGTCGCGCCGGCGGAGGAGACCCAGGCCAGGGTCAGGGTGGGCTCCCGGGTGCTGGCCGTAGACGGCGTCCCCGTCCACCGCTACGTCAACGCTCACCGGGGCAGGGGCTTTCTCTGGTACGACCCCCTTCGCCAGGGCTGCTTCGATGAGGTGCTTAAGCTGACAGGCGCCGCCGACACGGTGACGGTAACCCTGGAGGAGCCCGACGGCCGCGGCAGCGAGACGGAGCTTCCCCGTCCGGCGTTACACTGGCCCATGAGCTACAGGCCGCTGCCCTGGTACGGCGAAGGAAACCGCGTGCTCACCGCCGTCATCGGGCAGGGGAAGGTGGGTTACGTTCGAGTGCCGCAGATGGCGGCGGACGCCGGCCAAGATAAGGCTATGCTTTTCGAGTTCTTTCAGTCGGTAAGGGACCTCCCTTCCCTCATCATCGACATACGGGGCAACGGCGGGGGAAACGACGACTACTGGACGCAGAACCTGGTAGGCCTCCTGGGTCGCGCGGAGAGGGTCAGGAAGCCCCGGTCAAAGCTCTATGTGACCTGGCGGACGGGCCGGTTCCTCAAGCCCTTTGTGGAGGCTAAAGGGCTGACCATGCTGCCCCCCGTCCCGCCGGATGCCATCCCCCCCGGGGTACTGCCGCCGGAGCTCCTGGCCCCCGGCTTTGAGAGCCCGAGGCACTTCGAGTACCCTATCGACACCTCGAGCGCCGTCGGGTACCGCGGAAAGGTGTTCCTGCTGGTCGACCGGGGGGTCTACTCCTCCGCGGAGTCGTTCGCAGCGTTCTGCAAGGCCACGGGGTGGGCGACGGTGGTGGGAGGCTGCACCGGCGGCGACGGCATCGGTCACGATCCCGCCGTGGTGGCCCTGCCCAACAGCGGCATGCTGGTAAGGTTCCCCCTGACCATGGGTCTCAATGCCGACTGGAGCGTCAACGAGGAGGCGCACACGCGCCCTGACGTCCTGGTGGAGCAGAGCCGCGAAGACCTGGTAAAGTATGTGGAGCTGCTCCGCAGCCGGGGGACGCTGCCGGGGCCTACGCCAGAGGTGGACACCTGCCTGAGGAGGTGCCTGGAGATGTGCCTGGAGGAGGGGGGCTGCTGAAAGCAGGGGTGCCGAAGTCTGGGGCCAGCACGACTGCGCCTTGAGCGTCTTCCCCAATTCGCCGCTCACCACGTTCCAGGCCTGAAACTCCTGTCCGTCAGCCGAGGCCAAGACGGCCACGCAGGACACCGGTGGCCTCTCCACACCGAGGGGAAGGACCCCCCTACCCCACCAGCCCCAGCACCCCCTCCAGCGGCCCCCGGTGGTCGGGGACGGGCAGCCGTTCCGGCCCCTCCTCCCCTGCCGCCTCCGCACCGCTTCCGTGCTCCCCCGCCCCTCCCCCTGCTCCCCACGCCTCCCCGCGAGCCTCCCTCTCCACCAGGTAGGTCCGCATCCCCGCCAGGGCAGCGGACATGTCGTCCCAGGGGCGGTCGCCCACCATGAGGCAACGGCGGGGCTCCACCCCCAGGCGGGACGCGGTCTCCAGGTAGTACTCGGGGTGCGGCTTGCAGAAGTGCATGTCCTCGTAGGCGGTGACCAGCGCGAAGGGGAGGTCGGCCAGGCCTGCCCAGCGCAGCCTCTCCTGGATAGCCATGAGTGGAAACACGGGGTTGGTGGCCACGGCCACCTTGAGCCCCCTGGCCAGCGCCCGCTCCACCAGGGGGCGTGCCGCCGGGACCGCACGGCCGTATACGCAGAGCCGCGGGAAGACCTCCCGGTAGAACGCCTCGAAGCCGGGGAGCAGCTCCTCGACCGGGCAGCCCGCCCGGGGCGCAAAGTCCTGCCAGAACGCGTCCCGGTTGGTGCGGGCCGGGTCCCTGTCGTCTATCATGGCCCGGGTGGAGGCCATCACCCAGCCGCAGAAGCGGTCCGGCGGGTAGCGGGAGGCGAAGTGGCGTCCCAGGCGGGCCAGGTAGTCCCGGAGAAACGCCTGAAAGTCGATGTCGAGCAGCGTCCCGTCGAGATCCAGCAGCAGCGCCTCCAGCACCGTCCGCACCCCCTGCCCCAAGCTGGGCCCGCCCCGGCCCACCCCCGCCCCGAGGGACGAGCCGCCAGGCGGGCAAAGGCCGGGCCCCCGACCCCGCGGGGGCCCGGGCGCTGCTTCCACACTTCGCGACCGGCGCCTCCCCCTCCTGCTGGAGCGGCGGCCGCCCCCGCTTCGCCGCCGCCCGCAGGTCCGCCGGCCGGGGGCGGCCGCCTACGCCGCCCCGAAAGTCGCCGCAGCCACCCGGTCCAGCATCTCCACCCCGCGCACCTCGCGCTCGAAAAGCGGCACCTCCGCCAACACGTCGGGGAAGAGTTCATAGACCTGCTTCATGTAGCCCTGCTGCATCTCCAGGCGGTTGCGCACGAACTCGGAGCTCTCGGCGGTCACGTCCTCCCGCCGGATGAGACCGTTCACTATCACCCCGCCCACCGGGATGCCGAAGTCCTTGAACCAGCCTATGAACCGGCGGATGACCGCAATGGGCAGGGCCTCGGCCAGGGTCACGAAGAAGAACGCGGTCTGGTCGGCGTTGGTGAGCACCGCCTTGGCCTTGCCGATGCGGTCCTGGAAGCCCAGGAGGTAGTCCAGCAGCGGGTCCTTCTCCTCCTTCTTGCGGAAGGAGAGCTGCAGCCGCATGGCCTGGGCCTCCTTGCGGCTCTCCAGCATCTTGTTCACCCACAGCGAGTACACCCGCGACATCCCCAGCAGTCTTCGGGCGTTGGCGGTGGGGGCGGTGTCGAACACGTAGACCTCGTACCGCCCCTCGAAGATGAGGTTGATCATGTTCTCGAACATGGCCGACTCTTCGAAGGCGGGGTTCATGGCCGCCGTCTCCACGAAGTCGTCGGCCCGGGTGGGGATGTCGGCGAACTTCAGGAACCACTTGATCTTCTCCTTTATCTCCTCCTTAGACCGCTTGATGGTGTCGGCGGTGTCGATCTCGTAGGCCCAGAGGTTGGGCACCCCCGCCACCGCCTGGTGGCGACCGAACACGTCCTGCCCCAGCAGGCTGGACAGGCTGTGCACCGGGTTGGTTGAGGCCAGGAGCGTCCTCTTCCCCTGGCGCGCGAACCACACCGCCGCCGCCCCCGCCATCACCGTCTTGCCCACGCCGCCCTTTCCGCCGAAGAACACGTAGCGGAGGGACGGGTGCTCGCGGACGAACGCCACCATGCCGCCGGACCTAAGCCCCTGCTCCGGCATCAGCCCAGCACCTCCCCGAACATGCTCTCCGCCATGGCGCGGATCATCCCCAGGCCGCGGATGTCGCTGGAGAACTCCTTCACCCGCGACATCACCTGGGCCCCGAACTGCCGGTCGATGCGGGCCAGAAAGCCCCGCTGCATGGCGATGCGATGCCGCAGGTAGTCGGGGATGTTCTCCTGGAGCAGCTCCTCGGGGATGACGCGGTTGACTATGTAGCCACGGATGGGAACCTTATAGCGGGCGAACATCTCCGCCGCCCGGGCGGTGTCCAGTATGGTCATCTCCTCGGGCGTGAGCACGAAGAAGAACGCCGTCCGCCTCGTGTCGGTGAGGATGCCGGAGGACTTGTTGATGCGCTCCTTGATGTAGATGAGCTCGTTCAGGATCTTGTCCTCCTCGGTCTCCTTCTCCCGCCTCAGCGTCTTCACCACCTTGTCGTACTCCTGCATCTTCTCCCTCAGCCCGGTGATCTTGCTGATCCAGGCGTCGTA
Source organism: Acetobacteraceae bacterium (assembly GCA_023511555.1). Classification (GTDB taxonomy): domain Bacteria; phylum Bacillota; class Sulfobacillia; order JAIMBG01; family JAIMBG01; genus JAIMBG01. The sequence goes on from JAIMBG010000038.1 coordinate 17,811, forward strand.
GACCGAGGCCATGCTGAGGTAGTAGAGGGCGTGGCCGAGCGGCACCAGGTCGTAGATGTAGTAGTCGTAGCCGCCCTTGACCACGATGTTGACCACCTCGTCGAAGATCGCGCTCTCCTCCATGGCCGGCTCGGCCGAGGCGGCCTGGATGTAGTTCTCGATCTCCTCGGGAATGGCCTCCATCTGGTACATGTCGATGATGCGCTGCCTGACCTCCCCCTGGTACTCCCTTATCCTGCGGTCGGCGTCGATCTCGCAGGCGTAAAGGTTGGGCAGGATCTCAACTTCGCCCTGGCCGAAGATGTTGCGCTCGAAGATGTCGCTCAGCGACGCCTGGGGGTCGACGGAGAACACCAGCACCCGGA
>JAIMBG010000039.1 GCA_023511555.1 Acetobacteraceae bacterium
CTAAGGCAGAGCTCCTTAATGTGGGCCACCTCCGGTGGCAGGGGGATGGACCTGACCCACCGGCCCCGTTCGTAGACTTGGATCCGGTGATTTACCTCATCGGCCAGGAAGAACCTCGCCCCGTCGGTCGTGAACGTCCCCGGGCCCTGCCAGGGCTCGGTCTCCCACCGCTTCACCCCTACCTGGTCCTGGCCGTCCCCCCAGGCTGCCTTCAGCACAATGCCGCTTTCGAGGGGCTGCCTGGCGAGCGTCCTCACACCGTAGCCGATACCCGCCGCGAGGACCAGCCCGATTACCGCCACCGCCACCTTCCACTTCCGGTTCATCCTTCAAACCTCCTAACCGCCGATACCTATGGCGTTAAAGTAACACACGTAAGGGTTGGCGTCGCGGGTCCAGTACCACGACGGGACCACCTCTTCTTCAATGCCGTTGTTGGCAGCGCTGCAACGGATGATGTACTTGTTCGACGAGCCGTCTGTGTAGGTGTACATGGTCAGGTGGTCCAGGACGCCGTCCGGGGTGGACGAGCCCACGTCCCAGCAGAACAGGTTGGACTGATAAAGGGTGATGCTGTTCAGGCGGCCTCTCTTGGTGGTCAGGGCACGACCCACCGGGTGGTTTATTCCGGACACCACGTTGTACAGCCCGTGAACGTCGCACTCCGGATAAGGAAAGTCGTAGTCCGTGCCGAACTCCCGCAGCGCGGTGATGAGGAACCCGGTGCAGTCGGTGCCCTTGCCCGAGTCGCGGGAAACCCCGCCGGCGGCATAGGGCGTCAGCCCTGCCCAGCTACGGCAGTGCCTGATGAACGCCCGCCACTTCTCTATGCCTCCAACGCTCGCCGTGACCGACTTGGACGTGGTGTATGACTGAGCCGACTTAGGGACGATCTTGAAGTAGAAAGTGCCTCCGTAAACGTCGGTTCCACTCGCATCAGTGGTCCCGTTTCAGGTTACGGTCTGAACGACGCCCGCCGTGACCCATTTGTTGGCGTTGATGGTCTTTACGACCTCGGTGTAGTACGTGACGGCGTCCGCACCGCCGTAGCAGTTGGTATACGTGACTCGCCCCATGTCGTGGAAGCGGTTCACAATGTACTCGCCCGCATACTGCGAGGTGTCGAAAACGTACGTCATGGACGTCGTCTGGGTAGTGGGGTCGAACAGGTTCGGGGTCGGGTCAGTGAACGTGCCCAGCACTCCCACCTCTCCGGCGAAGGCGGCCGAGGTGGCACATGCAAGGAAGACCGCAGCGACCAGGAACACGGTCAAACCCCTCGAAGGCACTACTCCTTCATCCCTCCCCTGCGGCAAGTCCGTCCTCTCCCGAGTATATCCCTGGCACCCCATAGGATTCAAGCCACCATTTTCTAGACTTCTTAGACAACCCGACTGAGCTTAGGGGTTCAGGCAGACTCGACCAAGTCCGGTCATCCATCCGCAGGGCCCAGCCCCAGGGTCTTCAGGCCCTCTTTCACCCCCTCAAGGCTGGCGCCCGTCGGTTATGGGGAACCCTCTGCGCCCCGTCTGCCTCTGTGCCACGTCGTCAGCCGACGCCCTCGCGGGTGATCGCCTATCACGCGCGCGATCGTCTATCCGTGGGGGGCGCAGGGGCAGAGCTCCCACCGCCGCGCGTGCTGCAGGACGAGCGAGGACGGCAGGGCATAAACGGGAGGTGCGCAACTGCGTCGGCCGGCAACCACAGCGGGCACTGGGCAAGGTCTACCCGGCTGGAACGGGGGGTGGGAAAGGAACAGGCGACGGCCGGGTTACGCCCCGGAGGACAGAGGGGAGGGAAGGAACCGCAGCAGGTTTCGGGGGAACCGCAGGGTGAAGTCGGGGCCGAGCGCCAGCACGCGCCTCCTGTCCTGTGCCCCCCACAGCGCGAGCGCTGTGGCCACCCCTGCCGCCCGGCCCGCCTGGAGATCCGCCCAGGAGTCGCCCACCATCAGGGTCTCGCCGGGGAGGCCCGAAAGCTGCTCCATGGCCAGGAGGAGGGGCAGGGGGTCGGGCTTGTGACGGGCGGAGTCTTCGCGGGCCACCACCACCCGCACCCATTCCGCCGGGCCGGACTCCTCCAGGTCGCCCAGGGCCGGGCCGCGCCGCTTGGAGGTTACCACCCCCGGGCGCACCCCCGCCCCCACCAGGGCGCGGAGCGCCCCGGCGGTGCCCGGGTAGGGCCGGACCCTGCCGCGGCGGTGGGCCAGGTAGAACTCCACGAACTCCGCCACCGCCGCCCGCATCTCGGCGCCGGGCTCGGGCGGCAGGAAGTGGGCCAGAATCTCCTCCAGGGGCAGGCCGTAGAGGCGGGCCACCTCCCGCGGGGTCGCCGGCCGCCTGCCGTGCCTGCGCAACACGTGTCGGAGCGTCTGAAGGTGAAGCCGGCGGGTGTCCAGCAGGGTGCCGTCGAGGTCAAACAGCATCACGCGCACCCGCCTCAGAGCGGCCCCCTTTGCCGGTTCCGCCCGCTCACCCCGTGCCGCCCCTTCTCCCAACCCTTTCACCCCCCTGGTCCGCCCGGCGCCTCCCCGCCCCTCAGCGCTTCCAGGGCCCGGGCCATGTCCTCGGGCAAAGGGCAGTCAAACTCCACCGCCTCGCCGGTCCGGGGGTGGGAGAATCCGAGGACGGCGGCGTGCAACGCCTGACCGCCCAGGCCCAGTCGCGGCGCCCGGCGCGGCCCGTACACCGGGTCCCCTACCACGGGGTGGCCGATGTGGGCGAGGTGCACCCGAAGCTGGTGGGTGCGGCCCGTCTCCGGCCGCAGGCGCAGCAGGGAGCAGGGGCCCAACCGCTCCACCACCTCGTACTCGGTGGCCGCGGGGCGGCCGCCCGCCACCACCGCCATGCGCTTCCTGTCGCGGGGGTTGCGGGCGATGGGGGCCTCCACCCGGCCCGAGGGAGGCTCGGGGCACCCCCAGACCAGGGCCAGGTAGGTGCGGCGCACCTGCCTGGCCTTGATCTGGCGGGCCAGGCCGTCCATGGCCGCCTGGTTCTTGGCCACCACCATGAGGCCGGTGGTGTCCCGGTCCAGGCGGTGGACGATGCCGGGCCTCAGCACCCCCCCCACCCCGGCCAGGTCGGGGCAGCGGGCCAGAAGCGCGTTCACCAGCGTGCCGCGGGCGTGGCCGGCCGCGGGGTGGACCACCAGGCCCCGGGGCTTGTTCACCACCAGGAGGTCGGCGTCCTCGTAAACCACGTCGAGCGGGAGAGGTTCGGGCTCGGCGCGGGCTGGGGCGGGGTCGGGGACCTCCACCGCCACCGGCTGGCCGGCCTGAACCCTCTGGCTGGGCCGGGCGGGGCGGCCGTCCACCAGCACCGCCCCGGCATCGATGAGCTGCTGCACCCGGGAGCGGCTCAGTCCCAAGGAGCTCTGGGCCAGAAATCGGTCCAGGCGCTCACCCGCCTGCTCCCGGGGCACCCTGCTCTCCCACCGGTGCGGCACTCTCCAGCCCCCCCGCGGCTCGGGCCCGGGCGCGGGCCCTCCTTACGCCCACCCACACCACCAGGAACGAGGCCAGGGCCAGGGCCAGGCTGAACGCCTGCGCCACGGTCAGCCACCCCCAGATGTGGACGGCCTCCCGCCAGAACTCCACCATAAACCGGGTGACGCTGTACATCCCCATGTACATGAACCAGAGGAAGCTGGGGAAGGGGAGCGGCTTTATCCTGCGCTCCAGCCACAAGAGCCCGAACAGCACCAGCAGCGCCCCCAGGAGGCTGTAAAGCTGGGTGGGGTGCCGCGGCACGTCGAAGAAGTTCAGCGCCCAGGGCACCTTCGACGGCACGCCATAGCAGCAGCCGTTGAGGAAGCAGCCTATCCGCGCCACAGCGTAACCCAGCGCCACGGGGGGTGCGATCCAGTCCAGCACCTTCCAGCCGGGCAGCTTTACCCTGCGGGTGAAGAGGAAGATGACCAGCAGCCCCCCCGCCAGGCCGCCGTGGAACGAGAGCCCCCCCAGGTCGAGCCTAAACGCCTCCAGGGGGTGGGCCAGGTAGTAGGCCGGCTCAAGCAGCACGTAGCCGATGCGGCTTCCCACCAGGGTGCCCACCACTCCCCAGACGGCAAGGTCGATGATACGCTCCGCCTGGGGCTCGCCCGCCCGCCGGGCGCGGAAGTAGGCCCAGATGGTGCCCGCGGCGAACGCCACGGCGAACATCAGACCCCAGGCGTGGACGGCCAGGGGACCGACGTGAAAGAGGACGGGGCGCACGCTCAGGCCTCCTTTCTTGGCCGGCGGGCCGCCAGCCGGATGAGACCCAGCAGGAACAGCCCCAGCCCGGTCACGATGGCGGCGTCGGCCAGATTGAAGACGGGCCACACCTTAAAGTCGAGGAAGTCCACCACGCCCCCGGTGCAAAGCCGGTCGAGCAGGTTGCCGGCGGCCCCGCCTACCACCGCTCCCAGGGCGGCCTGCGGGCCCGGCCGCCCCCGCTCGAACCTGAAGGCGAACAGGGGCAGGATGACCAGGATCGCCAGGCTCAGGGCGGTGAACACCGCCGCCTGCCCCGGGAACAGCCCGAAGGCGGCGCCGGGGTTGTGCACCAGGGTGAGGTTCATCACCGGGCCGAGGACCGGGACGGACTGGCCCGGGTCAAGGTAGGCCTGCACCAGCCACTTTGACAGCCGATCCAGGGCAAGGACGCCCGCGGCCGCAGCAAAGAGGGGCAAGGGCACCGCCTCCGGGTTTCAGGGTGGGGCCGGAGCTGAGAGACCGGGCGGGGGCGGGACCGAGGCACCCGCGGCCGCGCCGCAGCCGGCCCCTCCGGGGCCGCCATCTCCACGCGGGGGACAGCCCTGCCCTTCATTGTAACACAAGGCGGGGCGAGGGGCAACCGCGGCCGGCGGCTGCCACCTTGTGGCAGGAAACCGGGTTTGGTGGTAGAATGGGGGCATTGGCACCTCAACAAGTCTTGGTGAGCAAGGCCCGAGAGGAGGCCTAGTAATGAGGAAGTGCTTTGTGCCGGTGCTCATCGGTGTCGTGGTGTGTTCCCTGTGCGGTGTAGCAGTGGCGGAGAAGGGTCCCGGCGCTGTGGAGTCCGCCGCATGGGACGTGAGTGAGGTCTCAGTCGTCCGCTCCGAACGTCCCTGGAAGGCCCCGTGAAGCTTGAGGTGAAGACACCGCCCGGGACCGAGGCGGTCCGCTTGGTATATGAGCGTCTGGGCTACGACGATGTGCATGAAACCCCGGCGGTCTTGCTGGGCGACATCGCCCGGGCCGTCATCCCGATGGAGCACACCACCCAGCCAGGGATCAGGTACAACTGGCAGGCGGACGTCTCCGGGCGAACCGTCGTCAGCCGCGACCTGTACCTTGACTTTCTCGTCGACTGCGGCCTTGGAATCCTCTCGGAGCCCCGGCGACTGGATCGCGCACGACATAGAGTATAGGAACGGATACCTGCCCGACGGAGCGACGCGAGTGGTCTCCGGCAACGCCAGGTTGCCCCACTACTCGGACACCTACTACGGGATCAACAGCAAGCTTCTCGAGGTCAGCAACATCGCGGAGTAATACTGGCACATTCGGGCGGCAAGTACTTCTCCAACTACGCGCACCTGGACCATGATGCCGTCGAAGAGAATGACGTTTTAGCGCAAGCGGACTACATTACTGACGCCCGCTGGGCCAGGACGCAAACCCATTCCCAGGTAGCCACTCCACTCCTCCGCCGGGACTGTGTCACGGTGGTTGAGATGCACGAAGGCAGGCCGTGGGTGAAGCAGATGAGCCCCTCCGGTTCCGTTGAGTTCCTGTTTCCTGTGCCCGAGGATGTGGCTAGAAACCGCCAGAGTGCCCACTGCCGGTGGGACGACCGCGGCCAGTGCCTGTTCTTCGGGAGTGGAATCTCTTGGTACGCACTGCGGACTGAATCACCTGGCAGCGCTGCACAGGCACACGGAACCGCAGCACGGCTAGCGCGTCACCATAGGGACGGAGGGCTACGGCCCCCGGGTCGGGAGTCGACCAGACTCCCGGCGCGCAGGTGCAGCCTGGGCGCAGGAAAGGGGATGACGCCGAACGGAAGGGGAACCTGCCCTTCCGCCGGTTCCTCTACCTCGGCCTGAGAAGACGAGGTGTTCGACCCCTCTACGGTCACCGTGTTTCTGCAGCGGGTCGGAGCCAGGGGGTTCCGTGCCCTGCTCTGACGCGCCTCGGCAACCGTCCGCCATACGAAGCTCCACGGCGTCCGGGAACTCCATCACGCCCGTCGCCCCTCCGGGAGCGCCGCCTCCAGCAGGCCCCGGCCGCCGTCGCGGGCGTAGGCGTCTTCGGCCTCCTGGAGAACCGCCTGAAGCTGCTCCCCCGGCCAGCCCAGCGAGGCAGCCATGTCCTGCAGGTTCTTAAGGTCGCTTTCGGCGTCGCCGTGCCCGACGGACCTGTCGATCAGGTAGCACAGCGCCGCCAGCCGCAGCCCTTCGGCCGGCCGGCCAAGCTTCGCCGCCAGCACCCCGAGCTGGTTGAAGGTCGCGGCCTCTCCCGCCCTGTCGCCGATTTCCTGGCGCATTTGGAGCGCCCGCAGGAATCTCTCCCGGGCGGCAACAAGGTTCCCCTCACGCAGGTCGATGCAAGCCATCTGGTGCCAGGCCACCGCCTCGCCCCGCCGGTCGCCGAGCTCCTGCCTGAGGGCCAGCGCCCGCTTCATCTTCTCCCGCGCCGCCTGCAGCTCCCCCTCCTCCAGGTCTAAGGACCCCAGTTGGTGCCAGGCGACGGCCTCCCCCGGCCGGTCCCCCACCTGCCGCTTTATGCTCAGCGACCTCTCCAGCTTCTCCCTCGCCTCAGAGAGCCTGCCCTCCCGCAGGTCGATAGAGGCCAGGTTGTGCCAGGCGACCGCCTGACCGGGGAGGTCGCCGAGCACCACCTTAAGCGCCAGGGAGCTTTCAAACCCCTGCCGTGCCCGATCCAGGCAGCCCTGGTGCAGGTCGAGGGTGGCTAGCTGGTGGAGGGCCGAGGCCTGGGCGGCGCGGTCTCGCAGCCCCCGCGAGATCTCCAGCGACCTCAGAAACCCCTCCCGCGCCGCCCCGTAGCTGCCCTGGTGGAGGTCGACGGTGGCGAGCTGGTGCCAGGCGGCAGCCTCCCCCGAGCGACTGCCCGCCTGCCGGCTTATGTCGATGGCCTTGAGCAGCTTCTCCCGCGCCTCGCCGTAGCTCCCCTGCTCGAGATCCACGGAGGCCAGGCCCGACCAGGCACCCGCCGCCTCCGCAGGGTGCTCGTCCCCCGCCGCCTCCAGGCAGCGCGAAAACCAACGCCGAGCCCCGGCGTAGTCCCCCCGGCGAAGGTGGCCCAGCCCTATCCAGCGCATGGGGCCGGGGTGCTCCTCGAAGGCCAGGAGGTCGTGGTTGATCCGGACCAGCTCCTGGTACAGCCCCCGCGCCGCCAGGCGGCCGCTGAGGCGGTCAGTCACCTCCCGGGCCCGGTCGCAGGCGCCGGCCGAAAGGTACTGCGCCCGGGCCTCCAGCAGGCAGTCGATCCAGGCGAGGTCCAGCTCCCCTTCCCGGCCCTCCCCCTCCAGCCCCCGGAGGAAGTCGCCGGCGGCAAGCTGCGCCCCGCGGCGGTCCTCGGGGCTGAGCCTTTCGGGTTGGAGCAGCCACCGCCTCACCTGGGCAGGTATGGCCCACAGCTCCCCGCCGGTTTTTCCGCGCTGGGAAGCAGCCAGGGCGCACCGGCCCCACTCCTGCACCAGGGGCGAAAGCCGGTCCACCGGCTCGCCGGTCACGGCCCCAAGCCCGGCGAGGCTCAGCGGGAGGCGGCAGACCGCAGCCCGGCAAAGCGCCCGTTGGGACGCGGGGGCAAGCGAGTCATAGAGCCGGGACACGAGCACCCGCTCCAGGTGGCCCTCGCGGGCACTCCGCGCCGAGGGGGCATCCAGCCCCGCCGGAAGCTCAAACGCCGAAAGCTCCGCCACCAGGTCGGGCAGGCTTGCCGTCCTGAGGGCCGCCCGGAGCTGGGGGAGAAGCCGGGGGGCGGGCCCCAGCAAGCCGTACAGCCGGCTCACCAGGTCAGGCGGCAACTCGCCCCTGTAGTAGCGGCGCTGGACCTCGGGGTCCAGCAGCAGCGACTTGAGGAAAGAGGCCGGGGGGAAGTCCGCCAGAGGCTCTTCATGGACGGTGGGCGGCGCCTGCGGCGGGTCGGCCGGCGGAAACCGGCTGGTGACGATGGCCCGGGAGCCCCCGGAGAGGTTGGTGAGGAGGTGGAGGTAAAACCCCGCCAGCTCCGGGTCTAACACGCGGCGAGTGGTTTGGTCCATGTTGGCCTCAAAGCCGTCCAGCACCAGCACGAAGCGGCCCCGGTTCAGCACCGACACCACGTACCGCAGCCGGGCGTCCACCGGAACCGCCGGGTCCTGAAGGGTGTGGTAGGCGTCACGCAGGCCGGCAGCGAGGAAGGCGTCGCCGCAGGACTGCAAGAGCCGCGCTGCGCCGAGCGGCGATTCGGGGGACGACGCCACCGGGATGGGCAAGAACCCCTCCGCCTCCAGCTTCCGCGCCAGCCGCGTGGCCAGCGCGCTCTTGCCCCCTCCCTCCCCGGTGAGCAGCACCGCCTGAAGGCGCCCGTCACGGAGGGCGGGCAGGAGCCGCTGGATGTGGCGGCGCGCGCCCACGAACGCCTCAGCCCCGCCCTGGACCATCCCCGGAAGCGGGAGCTGGACCACGCTGGGGCGCGGCGGGAGCGCCGGCGGCCGGGCAGGGTCGGGGTCGAAGACCAGGCCCTGGGCGGTGGCGGCGTAAAGCACGGGGAGGGTCCAGGTGGGGTACTCACTCTTGCGGATGGCCTGCCGGGCCTGCACCAGGGCGCGGTCCACGGGGCGGCCCGAGGCCAGGGTGTTGTAAAAGGCGGCGGCGAACCTGGTGGCGTCCACGTCGAGCACCGAGGCCGCCCAGCCCACGGCCAGCGGCACCTCGTCCCCCACCAGCCCCTGGCAGACGCCCCCCAGGGCGGCTATCGGCGGGGCCTGGCCGCTCTGGCAGCCGCTGATAAACGCGCACTGTACGCCGCTCCCCGCGAAGAGTTGCTGCCTGATCTCCACCGAGGAGCGGAGGTCGGTCCTGCCGTCCTCGTCCTCAAAGCAAAAGTACCCCAGGCCGTCCTCCTTTACTATCCCGTGGCCGCTGAGATGCACGACCTGGGGCTGAAAGTCGTTGATGCGCTGGCGAAGCTCCTCGAAGGTCCCCAGGTCAGCCGTCTCCAGCACCACGTTGGGCCCAGCCAGGGAGACGGCCTTGAACACCGCCTCCTCCTCCCGCTCGTAGTCCAGCGGCACCTGGTCCTGGGGGGCGCAGGCCATAAAGAGGATACGGAGCGGCCGCGGCGGCAGCGCGCCGGCCGGGGGCCCCAGCGGGCGGTCGGGCCAGGGAAGCCGCCGGATTTTGAACCTGGGGTCCAGCCCCAGGAAGTCGCCCCCGGGCGGGCGGAGAAGCTCCCAGGGGAGGTTGAGCGCCGGGGGCAGGTCGGAGGCTATGACCAGCAGGCGGTGGGCGCCAACGGGGACGCGGGCCGCGGCCCGGCCCCAAAGCGGACCCAGCCAGACATTGAACATCCCCGTCCCCAGCTCGGCCAGGGCCTCCTCGACGGCGGCGGGGCTGGGGGTGTCCTCCAGGAGGGAAGAGTAGCGGCCCCAGATCCCCTCCACCGCCTGCACCTGTCCGCCATCGAGCGCTAGGTTGGACGCCACCGGCACCCCGTCGACCAGCAGGTGGTAGAGCAGGGCGGCCGGCGCGCCGCCCCCCGCCCTGCGGACACAGAGAGTGATCGTGACCGAAGGTGTGGCTGCCACAGTCGCCGCCCCCCGCCGACCCGATTCGCGCGCGCCCGCGCCTTCCTGGGAGCCTCTTCAGCCCTGCCGCTCAGGCGCGGCCCTGGAACGGATTCGGCGGTATGGGTAGGGTTTCCTGCTTGCGGAAGTGACGCCCCACGGCTTGAGACGGGACCGCGCCTCTTAGGCGAACCAGAGGCGGGTTTGGCCGCGTGGCGGTTCGCGCCGACATGGGGGCAACGGGGCAGTGTGTTTGACGCGGCTATTTTCCAAGAGGTTTTGGCGGGTACGATCGAGAGTGTAGAAGAGCCGGCTGCCGTGCCAGTGAGACGCTTGCAACAAGCTCCAAGAACCAGCCTTAATCAACGGCACCCAAATACGCCCGGCGGGCGGCCCTGTCTCGGTCATCTCCGGAGTGAACGCTGTGCGAAACGGCTGGGCTCTGCGAAGAGGACGACCGCGCCACCGAACCGGCCGCCGGAAAGCAACCTGGCTGGAACCAGCCACAACGGCCTCCACAAGGCTTCGGGTGTGAGGGCGAACGCAGGCTGTTCCTGGAACCTGACACCGACACCTTGAGAACTGCCCTCACCGAGCCTCTGTCCCCTCGTCTCCCCTTTGCCGTCGGTGTGAATCGGCCAGTACCTCGTACAGCGACTGCGCCAGGGCCCGAGCCCCAGGCAAGCATGCCAGGCCGGGGATTCAGCGCCGGAACGCCGGCGACCTCCCCGAAGGCGGCGCCGCGGACCGGGCTGAAGCCCGCCGCGACGCGCCCCCGCTGAAGCCGAAGCACCCCGCCAGCACCGCCGTGAGGAACATCACCCCGCCGGCGACCGCCAGTACCGGCCGCGTGCCGAAGCGCTCCGCCAGCAGCCCCGCCGCCCAGGTCGAGGGAGGCAGCATCAGCCAGGCAAAGGCGCGGACCGTGCCCCGGACGCGACCCAGGAGCTGGTTGGGGATCCGGATCTGGCGCAGGGTGGTTATGGCGATCTGCGCCACCGAGAGGCCCGAGGTGATGACCGCCATCGACGCCCCCAGGAGGGCCACGCCACCTGCGAGGGCAAACATCCCGAAGCCTATCGCCACTGTCGCCGCGCTTGCCATGATGAGCCATGCGGGGTCCAGGGTGGGCCTTAGCCCCCCGGCCCACAGCGATACGACCGCCGAGACGGCCGACCCAACGGCGAGCGCCGTCCCCGCCTGGGCGGCGGTGATGCACAGCACCCGCTCCATGTGGAATATGTATAGCGCCGAGAGCGCCCCGAAGGCGATGTTGCCCGCGGCCAGCACCAGGGTGGAGGTGAACACGGGACGGTCACCGCGGAGGCACCGCCACCCCTCGGCGAGCTCAGACCAGACGGCGGAGGCCGCGGGCAGGCGCCCTCCAGCCGCCGACTCCGGCCGGGCGCCGGGAATGGCGATGGCAGCCACCGTGCCCGCGGACACCAGGAAAGACAGCGCGTCGGCGTACAGGCTCGGCGCCGCCCCCACCCACGCCACCAGCGCCCCGCCCAGCGCGGGCCCCGCCACCCGGCTGGCCATGTCGCTGAACTGGAGCAGGGAGTTGGCGGCCATGAGCTGGCCGCGGGGCAGGAGTTTGGGGACGGCCGCCTCGGCCGCGCCCTCGAAGAACAGCCCGCACACCGACAGCAGAAAGGCGCACGCGTAGAGGTGCCACAGGGCAAGTCTCCCCAGGAGACCCAGCGCCGGGACCAGGGCTACGAGGGCCGCTCGCGCGGTGTCCGCCGCTATCATCACCGTGCGCCGGTTCCAGCGGTCGAGGAAGACCCCCGCCAAGGGGCCCAGCAGGATCCACGGCAGGTAGCCGAGGGTGACCACCAGGCTTGCCGCCGCGGCCGACCCCGTCATCTCGGCTGCAAGCCACGACAGCGCCAGGTAGCGGACGGCGTCGCCCACCCGGGACACCGTCTGCCCTCCCCAGAACACGGCGAAGGGCACGTTGCCCAGGACCCCAAGCGGGCCCAGCCGCGCCCTCGGCGCAAGCCTCCGCATCCCCCATCCCTCCGCCCCGCCCGCCCCCAGCGGGTGCTACTGATTCTCGCCCCCTCCGCCTTTCCCCTGCCTGGCACGAAGATTCCACAGTGCCGGCTCAGCCGGCGCCAGTCACCGACTGCCGACAGGGCCCCGACCGCCCGCCCCTCCCCGCTACCCCCAGCACGCGGCGCCGCTCCCAGGCCTCGGGGTTGACCAGGTTGGGGGGGCGGTCGCCACTGAGCGCGGCCACCAGGTTCTCGGCCGCCATCTCCGCCATCCGCGTCCTGGTGACGACGCTGGCGCTGCCGATGTGGGGCGTAAGCACCACCCGCGGGGCGGAAAGCAGCGGGTGGCCGGGGCCGATGGGCTCGCGCTCCATGACGTCGAGCGCCGCGCCGCCCAGGCGGCCGGCGTTCAAGGCCTCCACCAGCGCAGCCTCATCTACGACCGGCCCCCGCGAGGTGTTGACCAGGACGGCATCAGGCTTCATCAGGGCCAGCTCCCTGGCCCCGATGAGGCGGGTGGTCGCGGGGGTGAGCGGCACGTGGAGGCTGACGAAGTCGGACCTGCGCAGCAGCTCGGGCAGATCGCAGTACTCCGCCCCCAGCTCCGCCTCCACCTCGGGGTGCCGCCTGGTGCCGGTGTAGAGCAGCCGCATCCCGAACCCCCGCCCGCGGCGGGCCACGGCCCGGCCGATGCGGCCCATGCCTACTATGCCCAGCGTGGCCCCGTGCACGTCCCGCCCCAAGAGCAGCATCGGCCCCCACGACCGCCACTTCCCCGCCCGCACCAGGGCGTCGCCCTCGGCCACGCGGCGCGCCGCCGCCAGGAGCAGGGCAAATGCCAGGTCGGCCGTGGTCTCGGTGAGCCGCCGGGGGTGTTGGTCACCAGCACGCCGCGGGCCGTGGCCGCTGCCACGTCGATGTTGTCGTACCCCACCGCCATGTTGGCCGCCACGACCAGCCGGGGGGCTGCGTCCAGTAGGGCGCCATCGATGCGGTCAGTCAGAAGGCAGAGCAGGGCATCGGCCTCCGCCGCCTCCCGGCGGAGCTCCTCGGGGGGCGGAGGCTCATCGTCGCAGGGCCAAAGCCGCACCTCTGCCGCCCGTTCCACGATGCTTAAGGCGGAATCGGGGATGCGGCGGGTGACGAACGCCCGGTACCGGGGCATGAGCCTACCTCCAGTGCCCGGCCGAAGCCGGCGCAGCGCCGGGCCGTGCCGATCCCGAGGGAGCCGGGGCGGCATGGACGCGGGGCCGCATGGCTCCCCCGGGGTCCCAGCTTTCCTTCGACGGCAGGAACCGCCGGTCCTGCCAAGGGGGCGGCAACCGCCTGCCAGCGCCCCCCTTCCATCGGCAGCGCGTCAGGACGGCCCGCCCCTCTCCTCCTGCCTCGCCTGGCACTCCGCGCAGCGGGCGGCCCGGGGCATCGCCTCCAGCCGGGCGGGGGGAATGGGCCGGCCGCAGTCCGGGCAGAAGCCGTAGGTGCCGGCGTCGATGCGTCCCAGCGCCGCCTCGACCTCGACCAGTTCCTCCTCCAGCCGGCGCCTCAGCCCCAGCTCCTTTGCCCTCAGCTCCACCTGCGACCCCAGGTCGGCCTGATGCTGGTCGTAGCCGGAAAGCTCCTGGGCCCCAAGCTGCTCCGAGACAAGTCGGCCCTCCTGGCGCTGGCGGTCCAGGCTGGCCAGCAGCGCCCGCCGCTCCGCCTCCAGCCGGGCGCGGGCCCGCCCCGTGTCAGGCCTCGCCTCGAGGCCACGGCCCTCCCTGCCGCCCGGCCCCTCGCCGCGCCCGCCCCCACCCCCCTGCTCGCCCCTCCCGGACCCCCCGGGACCGTCTGCCACGCCGCACCCCCTCTCCACCCGCCACGTGCCGGCGGCCCCCCGCGCCGCCGCCCGCCCCGACCGAGGGTCCGAATCGCCCGCGGCGACCCCTCCCTCGGCCTCATTCCAACACTGCCCCTCAGGGGCGTATCTGGCTCTGTACGATCATGACCAGTTCGGCTATGAAGGTCCCTATCCCCGGAAGGTGCAGCATAACCGCCCGCCGGAGAAAGTACAGCAGCAGGGCGCCCAGCAGGCTGAAGCCAACGGCTATCCCCACCCCGCGTCCCAGCCCCGCCAAGAAGTTAACATAAAAGAGGTGCCGTGGCTTCTCGGTGAGCCTCACGAACTCGGCGATGCGCATGCGCTCCAGGGTCAGGGCCAGCCGGCGGGCCTGACGCGCCAGCCGCTCCAGGCGCCGCTGCTCCGCCCGGGGCAGCCGGCCCCACCCCTCCCAGGCGTCCCGCCACTCCGCACCCTCCCTCGCCACGCCGTCTCCCCACGGGCCGCCAGGGGCCTCACCGCCGGTACTGCCTGGCGGCGGGCAGCCCGCGCCCTCGCCCGTCACCCGCCTCACCCCTCCGTCCCTGCTTCACGGCCGCCCCTTCCCCCCCGCCCGCCGGGGCCGCGCCCCCCCCTCCCGCAGGTCACCGCTGGCACGGTCCATACCAGCCCTCCTCGTCCCGTCGCCGCAATCCCCGCCCCCCGACCCTCCTCCTCCCGCCGCGGGCCCGGTCGCCGCCCCCGCCCTTCCTCCGGCAGCCAGCCGGGTCCCCGCCCCCGACCCTCCTCCTCCGGCCACGGGCTCGATCCCGCGGGATTCTCGGGCGGGGCAGATGCCTTCTCACCCAGCGCCTCGCGCACCACCGCCCAGGCCAGCACCTCTGTCGGGTCCAGGAGGCTGGGGACGTCCCTCGGCCCCAGCACCAGGGGTATTTCGGTGCAGCCGGCCACCACCACGGCCGCCCCGCGGCGGGTCAGCCGCCTCGCTTCGGCCAGAAGCCATCTCCGCGGTAAGCGATAGCGGCCTGCCTTGATCCCGTGGGGAGGGTAGATGGCGTCGTCCACCCGCCTCTGGCCTCGGGCGTCGGGAACGAGCACCTCCAGCCCAAAGGGCTCCAGGGCCTGGTGGTACAGCCGCGCCTCCACTGTGGCCGAGGTGGCCAGAAGTCCCACCCGCGTCCCGGGGGCGCAGAGCCGTGCCAGCTCGCTTGCCGCCTCGCGGATGAGGTGGAGCACCGGCACCCCCACCGCGAGCGCCACCTGGCGGTAAAAAAATGGGCGGTGTTGCAGGGGATGACGATGAGCTCAGCCCCCGCCCGCTCCAGGTTCACCGCCGTGGCCACCAGCTCCGGCAGGGCGTCGGGGCCCTCGCCCCTCATCGCCCGGGCCCTGTCGGGGATGCCGGGGTTGGAGTCCACGATTATCCTCAGGTGGTCCTGGTCGCTTCGGGCCGGCGTGGCGCGCAGGATCTTCAGGAACATGTCGGCTGACGCCTCCGGCCCCATGCCCCCCAGGATGCCCACCGTCTTCTTCGCCACCGCCCCGGTCCCCCCTTCGCCCCGCCGCCGGGGGGGAAGGGCGACAGGGGCCGCGGCCGCCGCGGGCTAGCGGCCCGGCTCACCCCCCTCCCCCATGCAGTCGGGGAAGTACTGCTCTAGTACCTCGCGGCAGCGCGGGCAGAGCGCCGCCCCGTCGTCCCTGGACCCGGCGCGGGCCGCTCCAGACCCGGCCTCAGCGCCGCCGGCGCCCCGCCCCTCCCCCGTGCCAGGAGCCCCAGGGGCCACGCCCTCCACGTACCGCCAGCAGCGAGGGCACTTCCCCCCCCGGGCCCTGCCCACGCTCACCGCCAGCTTGGCCCCCGGCTTCAAGAAGGCCCCGGGCGGCGGGGCCTCGCCTGCGGCACAAACCTCCACCGCCGACACGATGAACACCTCGGGCAGGAGGTGGAGGCTTCGGGCCAGCTCCCGGGAGAGCTCCCCCTCCTCCAGGGGATACAGCTCCACCCGGGCCTCCAGCGAGTCCCCGATGAGCCCTGACGCCCGCGCCACCTCCAGCGCGCTGAGCACCTGCTCCCTGGCGTCCAGGATGGCCTCCCAGCGGCGCTCCAGGCCGGGGTCGCTGAGCTCGGCCCGCGGCTGGGGGAAGTCGGTGAGCTGGACGCTCCAGGGGTCCCCCGGCCGGCGGGGCAGGTGCTGCCAGACCTCCTCGGTGGTGTAGGTGAGCACCGGGGCCAGAAGCCGCACCAGGGTGGAGGCGATCTCGTAGAGGGCGGTCTGGGCGGAGCGCCGCCCCCGGGACGAAGGCCCCCAGGTGTATAGTCTGTCCTTCAGCAGGTCCAGGTAGAAGGCGGAAAGCTCCGTGGAGCAGAAATTGTTGACCCCGTGGTAGATCACGTGGTACTGGTACTCCCGGTAGGCCCGGCCCACCCGCTCCACCAGCGCCTGAAGGCGGCTCAGCGCCCAGCGGTCCACCTCCTGAAGATCCGGCCAGGCCAGAGAGTCCTTTTCCGGGTCGAAGTCGTAGAGGTTGGCCAGGAGGAACCGGAAGGTGTTGCGCACCTTGCGGTAGACCTCGGCGAGCTGGCTCAGCATGGCCGGAGAAACCCTTATGTCGGAGCGGTAGTCGGAGGACACCACCCACAGCCGCAGCAGGTCGGCGCCGTACCGGTCTATGACCTCCAGCGGCGAGACCACGTTCCCCAGGGACTTAGACATCTTGCGACCCTCGCCGTCCACCACGAACCCGTGGGTGATCACGATTCGGTAGGGCGCCTCGCCCCTGGTGGCCACGGCGGTCAGCAGCGACGACTGGAACCAGCCCCGGTGCTGGTCGCTGCCCTCCAGGTATACGTCGGCGGGCCACCTCAGCCCCGGCCGCTCCAGCACCGAGGCGTGGCTGGTGCCGGAGTCGAACCACACGTCCATGGTGTCGGTCTCCTTGCGGAAGCTGGCGGCCCCGCAGGCCGGGCACGCCGTCCCCGGGGGCAGTATCTCCTCGGCCTCGCGGAGGAACCAGGCGTCGGAGCCCTCCCGACCGAAAAGCTCGGCCACCACGCGGATCGATTCCGGGGAGATAAGCTCCTTGCCGCAGGCCGAGCAGTAGAAGATTGGGATGGGCACCCCCCAGACCCGCTGGCGGGAGATGCACCAGTCCTGCCGCTCCGCCACCATGCCGGCAATGCGCTCCTGCGCCCACTCCGGAATCCAGGTGGTCCGGCCTATGGCCTCCAGCGCTGCCTTCCTGAAGCCCTCCACCGAGGCGAACCACTGCTCGGTGGCCCGGAACAGAAGAGGCTGTTTGCAGCGCCAGCAGTAGGGGTACTGGTGCGTAATCTCGCCCCTGAACAGCAGGGCGCCGCCGTCCTGGAGCGCGGCCAGCACCTCGGGGTTGGCCTCCTCGTAGAACAGGCCCTCGAACCTCCCCCCCTCCGCGGTGAACCGGCCGGTGCCGTCTATGGGGTTCACCATCTCCAGGCCGTACCGCCTGGCCACGTCGAAGTCCTCCGGGCCGTGGGCGGGGGCGGTGTGGACGCAGCCCGTGCCCTCGCCCAGAGAGACGTGCTCCCCCAGGACCAGGTGGGAGCGGCGCTCCGGCACGAACGGGTGGCGGCACCAGCCCCCCTCCAGGGCCCTGGCCGGAAACGCCTGCAGCACCCGGGCCTCGGGGGGGAGACCCATGGTGCGGAGGGCGTCCGCCGCCCGGGCCCGGGCCATAACCAGCGGGCCGGCGGGGGTGTCCAGGCAGGCGTACTCCGCGTCGGGGTGCAGCGCCACCGCCACGTTGGCCGGCAGCGTCCAGGGGGTGGTGGTCCAGATCACAACCCGGGCGCCGGGCACCGGGCAGGCGCCCCGGTGGTCCTCCAGGGGGAAGGCCACGTAGATCGAGGGCGAGACCTTGTCCTCATACTCCACCTCGGCCTCGGCCAGCGCCGTCTCGCAGCAGGGGCACCAGTGCACGGGCTTAAGCCCCTTGTAGATGTAGCCCCGGAGAGCCATCTCCCCGAAGACCTCTATCTGCCGGGCCTCGAACCCCGGCTCCAGGGTGAGGTAGGGGTGCTCCCAGTCCCCCCTCACGCCCAAACGCTTGAACTGCTTGAGCTGAACGTCCTTGTAGCGCAGGGCGTACTCACGGCAGTAGCGGCGCAGCTCCACCGGGCTGAGCTGGTGGCGGTCCACCCCCAGGTCCCGCAGGGCCTGCAGCTCAATGGGCAGGCCGTGGGTGTCCCACCCGGGCACGTAGGGCGAGTCGTGGCCGTCCATGGTGGCGAACTTGACCACGATGTCCTTGAGCACCTTGTTGAGCGCCGTGCCGATGTGGATGTCGCCGTTGGCGTAAGGCGGGCCGTCGTGCA
>JAIMBG010000233.1 GCA_023511555.1 Acetobacteraceae bacterium
GTGTTACTTACACGTCGCCTACGGGTAGCGCCCCAGGTCTGATTGAGGTTCGATTAGGGACGCGGCAGTGGGAGGCGGCGAGTGGGGTGTTAGATCCAGCGGGGACGAACAATGCGATTCAGATCATAGCGAATGGGAAGGGTGAGGAGTTTAACGGGGTGACGGTAAATTTGACGATAGGTGGGGCGGAGAGTGTGAGTTACGATCACGACACGAAGACATTGAGTATTACGGCGACGGCGGCGAGCACGGCTCAGGGTATAGTGAATTTGATTAACAATGATGCGCGAGTGGGGGCGTTGTTTACGGCGGCGAATTATGGGGAATCGGATGGATCGGGGACGGTAGCGGCGGGGACGTACCGGGCCGCCGAGGGGGGCGGCGGGCGGGGATGGAGTAGAGACCGCCCTGCCTTTCTTTTTATGTTGAGTTTTTTAATTTTCCTTGCGCTTACGCCTTTTCCTTGGGCTCTAGCGGCACTTCTTACAGTAGTACTATAGCATATCGGCATCGGGGCGAGGAAAACTAGTCTCGGACCTGAAGGTAAGACTGAATCAGCGGCGCTGATCCGATGCAGCGACACAACGCCGGCCGGGGGCGTCAGCCCTGGCCGCGGACTGAGGGAGGTGCCTAACAGATGGGTAGAGGGCAGAAGCGGAACACGCTCCTGGTCGGGGAGGCCTGGCAGGCGGTCGACCAGTTCAAGATGGAGGTGGCCAACGAGGTCGGCGTGGCTCCCCAGATCAGGAACGGGTACTGGGGGTATATATCGTCCCGCGACTGCGGGGCGGTGGGGGGCAACATGGTGCGCCGCATGATCGCTGAGGCGGAGAGGAGCCTGACCCAGCAGGGCGGGACCCTTCCCGGGACCAGCGGCATCGGCCGCGCCCCTGAGCCCGGGGCCGGTGCACCCGGCGGGGCTGGCGGGGCCGGTGGGGCCGGTGGCGGAGCCGGAGGCGGCGGGGGAAGGAGCGCCTGACCGCCCTCTGAAACGAAGCCGGGTTCCGGGCGTGCGCCCGCTTAAATAGAGGCCGTGCGGCGGCCCGAGAGGCCGGGAGGGCAGGTATGGAGGTCCTCCCGGCCTTCGTTTTACGGTTCGGGGTCTGCCTCTGCGGGAAGGGCGGGGCGGGGGCGGACCTGGGCGCCCGAGGCGTTCGCGGTCGGGGACGCCCGGGCCGGCGCCGCCCCGCTGAGCCTTCTGCGCCGCTGCAAGACGAGGTTTGCGGCGGTGTAGAGCCCGATGGCCAGGAATACCCACCCGGTTATCCGGTTGATCAGCGCCGGGCCTATGAACCGCCCCAGCGCGAGCCCCACCGTCACCTCCAGGGCGACGCAGGACACCAGGGCCAGGGCGGCGGCCCCAAAGACCTGCCATTTCTCTTGAGGGTGGTTGCTGGCGTATATCAGCGTGGCTAACTGGGTCTTGTCGCCCAGCTCGCAGAGCACGATGATCACGAAGGTCCCGAGGTACGTCAGCAGCTTTATCATGGGACGGGCCCTCCTCAGGCCGGTAGCTCGATGCGGCCGATGACGCCCAGGATGAGCAGGATGCCCAGGGCGATGAAGGCCAGGCACGAGGCCAGCCTTATCACCGCAGGCTTGAGGTGGCGGCCGAGGATGTGGGCCCCTATGGTGACCTCCAGCAGGGCCGTGCACACCAGGGCCGAGGCCGAGCCCAGCGCCACGTACAGCACATAAAGCGGCTTGGCCCCGGCCAGGAGCAGAGTGGTGACCTGGGTCTTGTCACCCATTTCGGACAGGAACACTACCGCCGCCACTTTTGCTATGAGCTTCCAGTTGCAGTTCATCCCCGACCCGCCTTCAACCCCTCTGGTACAGCCTTGCACGGAGCCGGCCAGAAGCAGGATATGGGGGTGGGTCGGGGCGGGTGCCTGACCAGCCTTACTCCCCCTGACGGGCGGGCGCCCCTCGGCCGCCGCCGTCCATAGGTCCCCACGGCCTCACCACCACGGTGCGCTGGTGGTCGTAGATCACCATCCCCGGCCTTGAGCCCGGGGGCTTGCGCACATGGCGGCGGCGGGTCCAGTCCACCTCCACCTTGCCCGAGGCGCGGGCCCGGCTGAAGTAGGCAGCCAGCGCCGCCGCCTCAAGGAGGCTGGACTCGGGGAAAGAGCCGTCGGGCAGGGTGCGCAGTATCACGTGGGAGCCGGGTACGCCGCGGGCGTGGAGCCACACGTCGTCGGGCCCCGCCTCCCTGAGAGTTATCTGCTCGTTCTGGCGGTGGTTCCTGCCCACCAGGATGGCGAGCCCATCGGCCGAGACGAGCCTCAGGGGCTCCGACGCCGCCGGCGGCCCCGCCGGCCCCTGCC
>JAIMBG010000234.1 GCA_023511555.1 Acetobacteraceae bacterium
GCCACGTAGACCGCTGTCACCAGCGCCGTGACCAACCCCAGGAGGAAGGGCAGGGGGCTCCCCCCAGCCGCGGCGTGCTCCCACGCCCCCTCCAGGACCGCGTCCTTGCTGAAAAACCCGGCAAACGGCGGGATCCCCGCCAGAGCCAGAGCACCGATGACAAAGGCCCCCGTGGTGTAGCGCAGCGGGCGGGCCAGCCCGCCGGAGGCTGAGCCCTACCTCAGGGTGAGCAGCTTCACCGAGGTGGAGGGGCGCCTCAGCGAAGAGGACGTGGCCCGCGAGAGCTCGCGCTGCCTCGACTGCGCCGTCTGCTCCGAGTGCCTGGAGTGCGTGGCGGCCTGCGGCCGGAACGCGGTGAACCACGCCGACGAACCGGAGCGGGTCGAGGTGCGGGCGGGAACGGTGGTGGTCGCGACCGGGTTCGACACCTTCGATCCCGCCATCGCCCCGCAGTGGGGGTATGGCCGCTTCGACAACGTCATCACCGCCCTCCAGTTTGAGCGCCTCACTAACGCCTCCGGCCCCACGGGGGGCAAGATAGTGCTCAAGGACGGCTCCACGCCCAGGCGGGTGGCCATCCTCCACTGCATCGGCAGCCGTGACGACAACTACTACAAGCACTGCAGCCGGATCTGCTGCATGTCGAGCGTGAAGACGGCGCACCTCGTCCGGGAGAAGACGCGGGCTGAGGTGTACAACTTCTACATCGACATGAGGACCTTTGGGAAGGGGTACGAGGAGTTCTGGAAGAGAGTCCAGGAAGAGGGGGTCCACTTCATCCGCGGCAAGGGCGCTGAGGTGGCCCAGAAGGGCGGAGCGCTGGTGGTGAGGGCGGAGGACACCCTGCTGGGAGTGTACCGGGAGATCCCCGTGGACATGGTGATCCTCAGCCCCGCCCTCATCCCGCGGAAGGACGCCCAGGACGTGGCCCGCCTCTTCGGGCTGCAGCGGAGCCCGGACGGCTTCTTCCTGGAGGCCCACGCCAAGCTGGACCCCATGGGCACGTCCACCGACGGCGTCTACGTCGCCGGGGCGTGCCAGGGGCCCAAGGACATACCGGATTCCGTGGCCCAGGGGGCGGGCGCCGCGGCCCGGGCCCTGCAGTACCTGGCCCGGGGCGAAGCCCCCGTCTCGGCAGTGATCGCCTCCATAGACGAAGAGCTCTGCGGCGGCTGCAAGATCTGCTTGCCGCTGTGCCCGTACGCGGCCATCTCCTTCGACGAGGCCGCGAAGGTCTCCCGGGTCACAGAGGCGCTGTGCAAGGGCTGCGGGACGTGCGTGGCCTCCTGCCCGTCGGGAGCCCTCCACGCACGCCACTTCGAGAGGGACCAGATCATGGCCCAGATCGAGAGGATGGTGGCCGTATGAGCGCTCGGCAGGGCTTTGAGCCCAAAATCATCGGCTTCCTCTGCAACTGGTGCTCTTATGCCGGAGCCGATCTGGCCGGCGTGTCGAGGATACAGTATCCCGCTAACCTCCGCATCATCCGGGTCATGTGCTCGGGACGCGTCGAGCCGGAGATGGTCCTCAAGGCCTTCTCGGCCGGGGCGGACGGGGTTCTCATCAGCGGCTGCCACCCCGGCGACTGCCACTATAAGGAGGGGAACTTCAAGGCGCTCCGCCGGAAGGCGCTCCTCGAGGCGCTGCTGCCGCAGTTCGGCATAGAGAAAGAGCGGCTCCTCCTGACCTGGGTTTCGGCAAGCGAGGGAGAACGCTTCGCCGAGGTAGTGAGGTCGCTGGTGGCCCAGATAAAGAGCCTTGGTCCCCTGGGAGGCTTCAGGCCCCGCCACCCCGCCGAGGCTCCCGACCACGGGGAGGCGGGCGGCTCGCCGGCGGTGGCAGGGAAGGGGGCGGCGGGAGGTGGGGGAGGTGGCTAAGCTCAAGTTCGCGTTCTACTGGGCGGCAAGCTGCGGGGGATGCGAGGTAGCAGTCCTCGACATCCACGAGAAGATCCTCGACGTCGCCGCCCTGGCGGACATAGTGTTCTGGCCGGTGGCGCTGGACTTCAAGTACAGCGACCTGCGGGCCCTGCAGAGGGGCTCGGTGGACGTGGCCTTTTTCAATGGGGCACTCCGCAACTCCGAGCAGGTGGAGATCGCGCATCTCATGAGGGAAAAGGCCAGGGTCCTGGTGGCGTTCGGCACCTGCGCCCATCTGGGGGGGATCCCCGCCCTGGCCAACCTGACGGAGAGGGAGTCACTGCTGGAACGGGTGTACGTGACGACGGAGACCACCCATAACCCGCTGGGGACCCTGCCGCAACCGGAGTCCCGGCTCCCCGAGGGAACGCTCAGCCTCCCACGCCTCCTGGACAGCGTCCA
>JAIMBG010000235.1 GCA_023511555.1 Acetobacteraceae bacterium
GCTCGGAGATGTTTATAATAGACAGACGTAGAGGTCGTTAATGTGGATCGTCGGCTCCCCGTTGGGGGGTGGGGGGACGAAAAAGCCGATCTCTTCCGGTCGGTCCGCGTTGCTGATGTCGTGGATCCGCATACCGCCGCTGAACCACGTCGAGAAGATGATCCGCTCGCTGACAAAGCTGCCAGCGTAGTTCTCGTGCACGTTGTGGGGTCCGAAGCGGCCTACGCCCCGTTCGAGTTCGTGGACGAAAAGACCGGCGAGTACAGGGGGTTCGACATCGACCTCATCAACGCCATAGGCAAGGAGATGGGCGTCAAGGTCGAGATCAAGAACATAGCGTGGGACGGGCTGCGGCCGGCCCTGCTCAACAAGGAGATAGACTGCATTATCTCCGCCATGACCATTACCGACGAGCGGGCCCAGGTGGTGACCTTCTCGGATCCCTACTTCACGGCCGGCCAGGTCATCTGCGCCAGGAAGGGGTCGACCATCAAGGGCGTGGCCGACCTGGTCAACGTCAAGGTGGGCGTGCAGGCCAATACCACCGGCCACTACGCGGTGCAGAAGATCGAGGGCATGAAGGACGAGAACATCTCCAAGTTTGAGACCACCCCCGACGCCTTCCAGGCCCTGATCAACGGCTCCGTGCACGCGGTGGTTGCCGACATCCCGGTGGTGCTGGAGTTCATCAAGAACAATCCCACGGCCAACGTCACCACGATCGGCGGGGCGTTCACCGTCGAGTACTACGGCATCGCCATGCGCAAGGAGGACACCGAGCTTCACGCCAAGATAAACCAAGCCCTGGCCAAGGTCAAGGCCTCGGGCGAGTACCAGGCCATCTACGAGAAGTGGTTCGGAAAGGGCTAGACCGCCGTTAACCCTGGGGCGGCCGGGGCGCCGGCCCCGGGGCTCAACCCAAGGCCGGAACCCAACTAATGCGTAACCAGCGGTCGGCGGTTACGCATTAGTTTTGGGGCAGCGAAAGGAGATGAAGCCGTGGACTTCAGGATGGACGTAGTGGCCCGCATCCTGCCCTACCTTCTCAAAGGCGCGGTGCTCACCCTGGAGCTCACCACCATATCGGTGGGGCTGGGGGTGATCCTGGGCCTGTTCGTAGCGCTGGCCCGCATCTCCAAGAGCCCGATCCTGCGCTTTCCGGCGGGCGCTTTCATCGACTTCTTCCGCGGGACGCCGCTCCTGGCTCAACTCTACCTCATCCACTACGGGCTGCCCCGGCTGCTGGGTTACACCCCCAACGCCTGGGCCAGCGGCATTCTGGCCCTCACCCTGAACGCCTCCGCCTACATCGCAGAGATCTACCGGGCCGGGATTCAATCGATCGAGCGGGGCCAGATGGAGGCCTCCAGGTCACTGGGGATGACCTACGGCCAGGCCATGCGCTGGGTGGTGATCCCCCAGGCGGTGCGGCGGGTGGTGCCCCCCCTGGGCAACGAGTACATCGCGATGCTGAAAGACTCCTCGCTGGTGTCCATCATCTCCATCGAGGAGCTCATGTGGCGGGCCAGGCTGCTCAACGGCTCCAACATGCGCTCTTTTGAGGACTTCTTCACCGCCGCCATCATCTACCTGATAATGACCCTGTTCTTCTCCTGGCTGCTGCAGAAGACGGAGAGGAGGCTGAGAACCGGTGACATCAGATAGGACCGGCGGAGCCGGCCCTGCCGGACCGAAACGGGCGGGAGACGAAAAGGCTGCCCGGGGGGGGAACCCTATCATAGAGGTGACCGGGCTGCACAAGCACTTCGGCCGCCTCCACGTGCTGAAGGGCGTGAACCTCGCTGTCTACGAGCAGGAAGTGGTGGTAATCATCGGGCCCTCGGGCTCGGGCAAGAGCACGTTCCTCCGGTGCCTCAACATGCTGGAGGAGCCCCAGGCGGGTCGCATCGTGGTGGATGGGGTAGAACTCAACCCCCGCAAGGTCAACCTCAATCTAGTGCGCCAGAAGATCGGCATGGTCTTTCAGCTCTTCAACCTCTTCCCCCATCTCACCGCCTTGGACAACGTACGGCTGGCACCCCGGGTGGTAAAGCGCCGCCCCCAGGAGGAGGCCACGGCGCTGGCGCTGAAACTCCTGGAGAAGGTGGGGCTCAAGGAAAAGGCCAGGAGCTACCCGGACCAGCTCTCCGGCGGCCAGCAGCAGCGGGTGGCCATCGCCCGCGCCCTGGCCATGGAGCCCAAGATAATGATGTTCGACGAGCCCACGTCGGCGCTGGACCCGGAGATGATCGGGGAGGTACTGGCGGTCATGCGCCGGCTGGCCGAGGAGGGCATGACCATGGTGGTGGTAAGC
>JAIMBG010000040.1 GCA_023511555.1 Acetobacteraceae bacterium
GCCGATGCCACTGGCGCCCGTGATTAAAATGCCTATCCCATATACGTCCACCAAGACCCCATGCACCAAGGTCTCCGGCGCCAAGCGAGCTTCAAGAAAAGAGGAGATGACCGCGGCCGCGCGCGTTGTCACCAACGACGCCCCCAGCACAGGCAAGCCGCGTGCACTCGCTTCGCGCAACAGTGCCTCTGGCGGTGTCTCAGCTCGCGTTATAATCACACAAGGGGTCTGTTCATAAGAGCAAAACGCAAACAGGCGCAATTCCTGCTCCCGCGGGTCCATGCCGCGTAGAAACGAGAGTTCCGTGCGTCCCAGTAGCTGAATCCGCTCGGCCGCGTGATACCGTAAATACCCGGCCAACGCCAAACCAGGACGGTTGATATCCATCGTACCAATGCGCCGGCTTACATTGGCCCCCGGGTTAAAGACCGTGAGCTGCAGCCCTTCTACCAGTTCGCTAACGGGGATGGTCCGCGTCTTGCTCATTTTAACCCCGCAACTCCGGTGCAAACGGAACAGCCAGTTCCGTGGCTGCGTCAAACACGTGCACCCGGTTCAAATCTGGGACGAGTTGAACCGTATCCCCGGGGCGGTAGGAGAAGCGGGCACTGACGCGCGCCACGGCCGGTTGGCCCGCGAGATCGGCGTGAATGTATTGTTCTGAACCCATGTTTTCCACGACGTCCACGCGCGTACGCAACACCGCGTCTGGATATGTCTGAGCCATCACTTCATCGTTGTGCAAATCTTCCGGCCGTACCCCCAGTACCACCGGTTGGCCAGGTACCCCCGCCTGGCGCAACGCCGGGTACCGCCCCTCTGGCAGGCGAATGTTGACTCCAGGAGCGCGAAACCAAATCGCCCCTCCCTCTTCCACCAGGTCTCCCCGCCAAAAGTTCATTGCAGGCGATCCGATGAACCCGGCCACAAACAGGTTACGCGGGTGATGATACACCTCTTGCGGTGTCGCCTGTTGCTGGATGACCCCGTCGCGCATGACGACAATACGGTCACCCATCGTCATGGCTTCCGTCTGATCATGCGTGACGTACACCACAGTGGTCTGGATGCGCTGATGCAACTTGCGAATCTCCGCGCGCATTTGCACGCGCAGTTTGGCATCCAGGTTGGACAGAGGCTCGTCCATCAGGAACACAGCCGGTTCGCGGACAATCGCCCGGCCTAACGCCACGCGCTGCCGTTGCCCGCCAGATAAGGCTTTCGGTTTGCGCTCCAGCAAATGCCCGATATCCAGAATGTTGGCCGCCGCGCGCACCCGCTGGTCGATCTCCGCTTTCGGAAACTTTCTAAGCTTTAAACCGAACGCCATATTCTCGTATACCGTCATATGCGGATACAGGGCGTAGTTTTGAAACACCATGGCGATATCCCGGTCCTTCGGCGCAACGTTGTTCACACGCCGGTCCCCAATAAACAAATCGCCTTCCGAGATGTCTTCCAAGCCCGCAATCATGCGCAACGTGGTGGTCTTGCCACAGCCCGATGGTCCGACAAAGACGACAAACTCTTTGTCCTGAATATCGAGGTTAAAGTCTTTAACGGCCACAACACCCCCACTGTAACGCTTCCAAATCTTATCCAAGCGAACACGTGCCATACCCAGACCTCCTGTTCCCTGATTGCCCTACGGGCCAAACGGTCCCTACCGCCCTGGATTTCGGCCAGCCTCACCGTCTCTGTTGGCGGTTGCACAGGATACCCTCTTGCTCATCTGCCGTCTTTGCATCCCCTTTCACGCCGCGTTAAGCACCAGCCCGACTGCGCTCACTGACTGCCGGTTGACCGGCTGCGCGAGCGCGGTCGCGCGCTAAAATAGGAGCCAAAAACCTGCCGGTGTGCGATCCGGGGGTTTGCGCCACTTCCTCAGGGGTCCCGGTGGCAATCACCTGGCCCCCGCCAGCCCCCCCTTCTGGACCCAAGTCGATGATATAATCGGCCGTTTTGATGACGTCCAAGTTGTGTTCAATCACGACCACAGTATCCCCTTGGTCCACCAAACGGTGCAGCACCACCAGCAGGCGCTCAATGTCCGCTACGTGCAAACCGGTGGTCGGCTCGTCGAGAATGTACAGCGTCCGGCCATTGCTGCGCCGGTGCAGCTCTGTGGCCAATTTCACTCGCTGCGCCTCCCCGCCGGACAAGGTGGTGGCCGGCTGACCAAGCTTCATATAGCCTAAGCCGACATCCACAAGTGTTTGCAGTTTGCGCTGAATCCGCGGAATGGCGTCAAAAAAACGCAACGCCTCCTCCACGCTCATGTCTAACACTTCTGCAATGTTTTTCCCCTTATACCGCACCTCCAGCGTCTCGCGGTTGTAGCGGCGTCCCTTACAGACCTCACAAGGAACATACACATCCGGTAAAAAATGCATTTCAATCTTGAGAATCCCGTCCCCTTTACACGCCTCGCAACGCCCGCCGCGAACGTTAAAGCTGAACCTGCCCTTGCGGTAACCACGTATTTTCGCCTCAGGCGTAGCGGCAAACAGGTCGCGGATCTCATCGAAGACGCCAGTATATGTCGCTGGGTTTGAACGCGGGGTTCGACCAATGGGCGCCTGGTCAATCGCAATGACCTTGTCTAACTGCTCCAGGCCCACCACCTGGTCATGCGCACCCGGCCGCACATGCGCACGGTTTAGTTCACGGGCACACGCCTTGTACAAAATTTCGTTGACCAGCGTCGACTTGCCAGACCCGGACACACCTGTCACACACGTAAACACCCCCAGCGGAAAGGACACATCCACGTGGCGCAGGTTGTTTTCACGTGCCCCCACCACCCGCAGCCAACGCCCGTCAGGTTGACGACGGTCTGCCGGAACCGGTATAAAACGGCGCCCTGACAGGTACAACCCGGTTAACGAACGTTCGTCTGCCATCACCTCTTCGGGTGTACCGGCACTGACCACTCGGCCGCCCTGCTCGCCAGCGCCTGGACCCATATCAATCAAGTAATCTGCTGCGAGCATGGTGTCTTCGTCGTGCTCTACGACAATCACCGTGTTGCCCAGGTCACGCATTTGCAACAGGGTGTGAATCAGACGTTCATTGTCGCGCTGGTGCAGTCCAATGCTCGGCTCGTCCAGGATGTAAAGGACCCCAGTCAGACTGGAACCGAGCTGGGTGGCCAAGCGAATCCGCTGGGCCTCGCCGCCCGACAACGTCCCCGCTGAGCGCGCCAACGTCAAATAGTCCAGACCTACATCCCGCAAAAAACCCAACCGCGCTTGAATTTCGCGGAGCACCAAGCGGGCGATGGTCGCCTCTTTGTCCGTCAGCGAAAGACCGGCAAAGAACGCTAGCGCCTCTTGGACGGTCAGTTCAGTGACCTCTGCAATATTCCGGCCGCCCACCAGGACCGCCAGAGCTTCAGGCCGCAAGCGCCGCCCGCCGCAGTCAGGACAGGCACGGGCTGCCATAAACCCCTCAATAAATTCGCGGATGGTCTCGGAAGCGGTCTCCCGGTAACGGCGCTGCAGGTTGGGAATCACCCCTTCAAAAGGCACCTCGGCCGTCTTGATTTGACCAAAGTCGTTTTCAAACACAAAGCGCACGCGTTCCCCAGTTCCGTAAAGCAGCTTGTGTAACGCTTCGGCAGGCAGGTCTTGCACAGGTACGTCGGTCGCGATGCCGAAGGCTTGGCAGGCGGCTGACAGCAGCTGCGGGTAATACGTAGACGTAGACCCGGCCCACGGGGCAATCGCCCCTTCTGCCAGGCTTAGACGCCGGTCTGGGATGACCAGGTCTGCGTCGACTTCCATGTGTACGCCTAACCCGCTGCAAGCCGGACAGGCGCCAAACGGACTGTTGAAGGAGAACAGCCGCGGTGCCAGTTCCCCCACGCTGAAACCACATTCGGGACAGGCGTTGTTTTGGCTGAACAGCAACTCCTCCAGGCCGATGACGTCAATCACCGCCAGACCGCCTGCCAGCTCCAACGCATTCTCAAGCGAGTCGGCTAGCCTGGTTGCCACATCCGGCCGGACAATGATGCGATCAACGACCACCTCGAGGGTGTGTTTCTTGTTTTTTTCCAAGACAATCCGCTCGGCCAGGTCGCGCACCTCGCCGTCCACACGCACCCGCACATAACCGCTTTTGCGCAGTTCTTCCAGGAGTTTTTGGTGCTCTCCCTTGCGCCCGCGCACAACCGGCGCCAACACCTGCAACCGCGTACCCTCCGGGTATTCCAGGATACGGTCAACCATCTGTTCTACCGTTTGTGACGCAATCGGCAGCTGGCAGTGTGGGCAAAACGGCCGGCCAATGCGGGCAAAGAGCAGGCGCAGGTAGTCATAGACCTCGGTGACCGTCCCCACGGTCGACCGCGGATTGCGGCTGGTGGTCTTTTGGTCAATGGAAATAGCAGGAGACAACCCTTCTATCGAATCGACGTCGGGCTTCTCCATCTGGCCTAAGAACTGGCGCGCGTACGCGGAAAGCGACTCCACGTACCGCCTCTGGCCTTCGGCGAAGATGGTGTCGAAGGCGAGGGAGGACTTCCCCGACCCGCTCAGGCCGGTGATGACCACGAACCGGCCGCGGGGTATGTCCACGTCCAGGTTCTTGAGGTTGTGCTCCCTCGCGCCCCTCACCGCGATGACGTCCCGGACCAAAACCGTCCCCCTCCCGCCCCGGGCGCCGCGCCGGGCGGTGGCCGCCCCAAGGGCCCCGGCCGCCGACCTGGGCTCCCTAATCCGCCAGCCGCGCCGGCCTGGCCCTTCGCACCGCGCCGCAGCACCCCCGGACCTTCCGCCCAGAAGCCGCCCGTGGCCCAGGGTCTGCCGGGGCCGTCCGGCACCGGCCCGTCCGCATGCCGGGCTTGCTTTTGCTACCGGGCGAACACCTGTGCGGCACCCCTATTATACCACGGCGGGGGGGAGACGGACAGGGGAGGGCAGCGGCCCGTACGGGGACAGGTGGCCGTGTGGTCCGGGGACTGAGGCAGTGTGCCGCCGCCTGTCTTGGAGACTCCTTGACATCCCGCGTTGCCTGCCATATAATGGAAATGAACCGGGGGCGGGCCGGCCCGTCCCCTCTGCGTCTTTCCGGGAGAGAGGACCGCCAGGACGAAGAGATAACCGGGGGTCGGGAGGTGAAGCACGGTGATCTGGAAGGTCAAGCCCGAAAGCGCAGTAGCCCTCTGCGACTGGCCTGACTACCAGCCCCCCTGCTGGGCCTGCTATGTCGGAACCGTATGCAACAGGTGGTACTGCATCTAGCCGGTCCGAGCGGCGCAGCCGGGCGCCTGGGGCCTCCTCAGGCGCCCGGCCCCTGCCCTCACATCGGCGCCCCCGCAGCGCGCGCTGGGCCCCTGCCACCCAGCTTCCCCCTGAGGCCCAGCGGCTTCGACCCGAGGAGAACCCCGCCGTAACTTGACATTGCCGGTGCCCTGGAATATAATGGTTATGGGAAACCTGGGGGGCCAGGGCCGGCGACGGCCTGGCCCTCCGCTCGTCCCTACCCTCCCCGCGACGCAATGGAGGCGGCCTGGCGGTGAAGGTCTCCCGCTACAACATAGTGACCCCCTCCGACCGGGGCGGGCTCCTCCTCTTCAGCCCCTGGACCGGTGCCATGGCGGGCATGGAACCCTCCTTCTACGAACGCTACCTGGACCCGGTCCGCGGAGACCCCGACCTGGCCCCCCCGGAGCTTCAGTCGGAGTTCCTGCGCAGCCACTTCACCGTGGAGGACGGCGTCGACGAGCTTGAACAGTACCGCTTTGAGCGGAACCGGAGCGACTTCGCCACCCACCACCTGGACCTGATTCTTGCGCCCACACTCGACTGCAACCTGGGGTGCACCTACTGCTATGAGGAGGTGCGCCGCCCCGGCATCATGGAGGCAGGCGTGGTGGAGGCAGTAAAGGACTACGTCTCCCGCCGCCTCCGGTCCGTCTCGCTGCTGCGGGTCCTGTGGTACGGGGGCGAACCGCTTCTGGCCCTGGAGGTCATAGAGGGGCTGGGGGGCTGGCTTCGCGCCCAGGCCGGGGCGCGGGGCATCGGCTTCCAGGCCCGGCTCTTCACCAACGGCGTGCTGCTCACCCCGCAGGTGGCCCGGGCGCTGCTGGACCTGGGGATCGAGTCCGTCCAGGTTACCCTGGACGGCCCCCCCGACGTGCACGACCGCAGGCGGCCCCGGTTGGGCGGCGGGGGCACCTTCGAGACCATCCTGCACAACCTGCTGGCCGCCCCCGCCCGGCTGGCCATCAACGTCCGGGTGGGGGTAGACCGCGACAACAGGGACAGGGTGTGGGAGCTGTACGGCACGCTCCTGAGGCTGGGCCTCGCAGGCCGCCTCCGCGTAGCGCTGTGCCCTACAGTCGACGCGCCCGGCGTGTGCCGGAGCGCGGCCCAGGCCTGCATAGGCCCCGTCGAGTTCTACTCCTGGTACCTGGCCTGTCTGCGTCGCCGCCTGGACGCGGGCCTTCCCGTCACCGGCCTGGACGACCTTTACCCCCGCCAGCGCTTCGGCTGCATGGGCACCCAGCTCAGCCAGGTTATGGTGGACCCCGAGGGCGACATGCAGCGGTGCCTGGAGGAGGTGGGGGTGAAAGGCCGCAGCGTGGGCACTATCGACCGGCCCCTCGTCTTCGGCCCCGTGCTCCAGGAGTGGATGGCGCTCGATCCCCTGGCCGTGCCCCGCTGCCGCGAGTGCCGCATCCTGCCGCTCTGCGGCGGCGGCTGCGTGGTCCGCTGGATACGCCTCGGCAGGCCCGAGTGCAGCCCGTACCTGGAGATTCTGGAGGACGCCCTCCGCCTCCGCGACCGCTGGCCGCAGGAAGCTGACGGGCCGCCCCCGCCCTGAGGAGGGTGGGGCCGCCCGGCCGCAAGCTGGCGCGGCGGGGCTGGCCGGTCCGGCCCCGGGCGGGCTCGCCCGGGAAGGAGGTTTTCCGCCATGCGCCTTTCCCGCTATAACCTGGTCACCGCCTCGGACCGCGGCGAGACCCTGATGTTCAACCCCTGGACCTGCGCCATGGTGGGTCTTCAACCCGACTTCTATCGCCGCTACCTGGACCCCGAGCACGGTGACCCCAACCTGGCCCCGGAAGGGATGCAGCGCGAGTTCCTCTTCGGGCACTTCGCCGTGCCCGACGGCGTGGACGAGCTTCAGCAATACCGGTTTGAACGGGCCCGCGCCTCCTTCGCTACCGACCGGCTGGACCTGGTGGTCGCCCCCACCCTGGACTGCAACCTGGCCTGCGTCTATTGCTACGAGCAGGCCCGCCGGCCAGGGGTGATGCCGGCGGCCGTGATCCAGGCGGTAAAGGACCTGGTCTCCCGGCGGCTCAGGGCGGCGTCGTCCCTGCGGGTCACGTGGTACGGGGGCGAGCCGCTTCTGGCCCTAGGGGTGATAGAGGAGCTGGCGGGCTGGCTTCTGGCCCAGGCCCGGGCACGGGGCGCCGACTACGAGTCGCGCGTCATCACCAACGGCCTGCTGCTGAGCCCGCGGGTGGCGAGGGGGCTCCAGGCCCTGGGGGTCAACCTCATCCAGGTCAGCCTGGACGGCCCCCAGGAGCTCCACGACCGGCGGAGGCCCCGGCTGGGGGGCCAGGGAACCTTTGAGGCCATCATGGAAAACCTGGCCTCGCTGCCCCCCGGACTCCACCTGGTCGTCCGGGTGGCGGTGGACCGCCAGAACCAGGAGCGGGTCTGGGAGTTCTATGAGATGCTGCAGCGCCGGCTGCCCCGCCGCTGCCAGGTGCTCATCCGGCCTGTGTCCGACTCGCCGGGGGTGTGCCGCAGCGCCGCATCCTCCTGCATGAGCGCCCCCGAGTTCCTCTCCTGGTACCTCTCCAGCCTGCGGGACCGCCTGGACCGCGGCCGGTCCGTGGCCGGCCTGGACGACATGTACCCCCGCCCCAACCTGGGCTGCATGGGCACCCAGCTCAGCCAGGTCATGGTTGACCCCGACGGCAACATGCAGCG
The DNA here is from genome assembly GCA_023511555.1 of Acetobacteraceae bacterium. GTDB lineage: Bacteria > Bacillota > Sulfobacillia > JAIMBG01 > JAIMBG01 > JAIMBG01. The sequence goes on from JAIMBG010000040.1 coordinate 7,953, forward strand.
GTGCCTGGAGGAGGTGGGGATGAGGGAACGCACCGTGGGGAGCGTCGACCGGCCGCTCCTCTTCGGCCCCGTGCTCCAGGAGTGGATGGCGCTCGATCCCCTGGCCGTGCCCCGCTGCCGCCAGTGCCACATCCTGCCGATGTGCAGCGGCGGCTGTCCTGCCCGCTGGATCAGGGCGGGCCAGCCCGAGTGTACCCCCTACCTCGCCCTGCTCCCTGAGGTCATGCGGCTGCACGACCGCTGGCCCGCCGGGGGAGGGGCCAAATCGGCCTCAGGGGGGTGAAAGCCGTGACCTGGAAGGTGCTCCCCGTGGAGTTCCGTCCCCAAGTCTGCGAGATCTATCCCTCGCCGGTGTGCCGCCTGCCCCACGTCTACTGCTTCTAGGATTCCAGGCGGAGGAAAGCCGCGGGGCCCCGATAACCGCCGGCCGAGGAGGAGAGAGCATGCCGCACCCCCATCCCTACCGCTGGTCCCGCTACGCCAGGCTCGTGCCCGGCCCGGACGGCGGGGTCTTAGCCTTCTCGGGCGCCACCGGGGCCATGCTTTCGCTACTCCCGCCCCCTCCGGCGGCCCGGACCCGGCGCCGGGCCTTGCTGGCGCTGCCCCCTTCGTCCCGCCCCCCCCGCCTTCCCCGACCGGAGCAGTTCGACCCCGAGGGGCGCGACTGCCTGCTCCAGGCAGGCCTGCTGGTCGAGGCCGGCCACGACGAGATCGAGGCGCTGAAGAACCGGACCTGGGCCGACCGCCACCTCGCCACCGAGCTGGTGCTCAACGTCTCGCCCACCCTGGCCTGCAACCTGCGCTGTACCTACTGCTTTCAGAAGTGCGGGCCCCCGGCGCGGGGCAGCGCAGTGATGCCGCCGGAGGTGGCGGACGGGGTGGTGGCGTTTGCCGACTCTCGCCTTGAGGGCTGCCGGACGCTGGCGGTGGCCTGGTTCGGGGGCGAGCCGCTGCTGGCCCTCCCCCTGGTCGAGGAGCTGAGCCGCCGGTTGCGCGACACGGCCGCCCGGGCCGGCGCCGAGTTCAGGTGCGACCTGTTCACCAACGGGACGCTGCTCACCCCCGAGGCGGCCCGGCGCCTCAAGGAGGCCGGCGTGGAGGGGGCGGTCATCTCTCTCGACGGTCCGCCGGCGGTCCACGACTCCCGGAGGCCCCTCGCCATCGGGGGGCCCACCTTCGCCACCATATGGTCCCACCTGGGCCCGGCCTCGGAGCACCTCGACATCGTGGTCCAGACCATGCTCAACCGCGCCAACGAGGGCTGGGCCTGGTACGTCTATGAGAAGCTGGTGAAGGAGGGGCTGGCGGGGCGGGTGAGGTTCCGCGTGGCCCGAGTCCGGGAGAGCCCCCAGCCGCGACTGGAGCTCACCCCGCGCGAGTTCGGACGGGTGCAGATCGAGGGACTGCGCCGCTACCGGGGCTCCCCCGGCTTTGCCACCGGCCTCCCCCCGGTCCGCTTCGGGTGCAGCTACCGCAGGGAGCGGGCCTTCGCCATAGAGCCCTCGGGGGCGCTGCACCGGTGCACCCGCACCCTGGGGCGGCCGGAGTGGTCGGTGGGTCACGTGGCGAGGGGGCTCTTCCCCGGGTCCGCCGCCGCCACCCGCTGGCTGGCCGCCGACCCCTTCCGCCGGAGGCGGTGCCTGAAGTGCCCCGTCCTCCCCCTCTGCGGCGGCGGATGCGCCCTGGAGCTGGCGAGGGGCCGCACCTCCTGCGCGCCCATCCGCTGGACGCTCGAGGCGTGGCTCCAGGAGTGCGCCCGGGCACCAGGCGGGGCGGCCCGTGGTCAGGCGGGGGACCGGGCTCCGGTGGGCGAGGCCTGAGCCCCGCGCTGGCTCAGGTCCTCCATAGCCGGTTCATCTCCTCCCTCCATGTCTCCGCAGCCTCGATGAGCTCGTCGCCCGCGATCAGGAGGGCCTCCCCGTAGTCCGGGTCGGACGCCTCGTAGCCGCGGCGGTGAAGTTCGTGGACCAGCAATACCGCGACCAGGAACTTCACGCTCAACTGGTGGAGCCGCCTGTACTCCCCCGCAGGCGCGGCGCTTATGACGGCATCGGCCAGCGGCTCCAAATCTCGGACGGCCCGGCGGTTGACCGCGGCCAGCTCGTCATCGCGGGCGCCGCTCTCCTGCAGATCCACGATCTCGTCCTGAAGCGCCTCGTAGCGCTCGGCCCAGGCGACCAGCCGCTGCAGGTACTCTTCGGCGGTGGCGCCGCCCCGCTCGCCCGCCGACGGCGGGGGCGAAAGCTCCCCGCCCAGCTCGTTGGCTGCAAGGCGCCAGGGCTCGGCAACCTCGATGAGCTCGTCGCTGCCCGCCACGAGCTGGTCCTCCCGGCCCTCGTCCGCAGCCTCGTAGGCGCGGCGGGCCATTTCGTAGGTGAGCAGCATGGCCACCTGGAACTTCACCGTCACCTGGTGCAGCCGGGCATACTCCCCCGGCAGGGCGGCGCTGATGACCGCGTCGGTGAGCGGCTCCAGCTCCCTCACCGCCCTGCCGTTGAACTCGGCCAGCCTTCGATCCCCGGCCCTTTCCTCCCTGAGGCTGGCCAGTTCGGCCTCCAGCCCGTTGTAGGAGTCGATCCAGGCGTTGGCGCAGTCGATGTACTCCTCCACGGTGGCCCCGCCGCCCCCGGTCCCACCCGGCGCCGCGGCGGCCGCCCCGCCGGGGAGCGAGGCCAGCCGGGTCTCAGAGAGCAGCGGCCGGAGATAGTTGACCGGGGTGGCGAAGTTGAGCAACTGCCCGCCCTCGGTGGTGGCGAAGACCACGCCCACCACCTGGCCGGCCTCGTTCACCAGGGCGCCGCCGCTGCTTCCCGGCGAGACCGGCGCCGTGACCTGAAAGGCCGAAACCGAGGTCAGCGGGGTTTGGGGGCGGAGCGCGCTCACTATGCCCTCCGACACCGTGCCCACCAGGCCCAGCGGGTTGCCCAGGGCCAGGACGCGGTCGGCGACGCGGACGGAGTCGGAGTCCCCCAGGGGCATGGTGGGGAGGCCCTCGGCCTCAACCTGGAGCAGGGCCAGGTCGGCCGCCTGGGACGCCGCCAGCAGGCCCACCACTTCCAGGCTGCGGCCGTCGGCCAGGAGCACCCGGGCACTGCGCGCATCCTCGATGACGTGGTAGGCGGTGGCGACGACGCCGCTGCTGTCCACGACGAATCCGCTCCCCTGGGACCCGGCGTCGGTCAGGACCACCACGTTGGCCCGAAGCAGGCCGGCCACCATCTCCGACCGGCCGGGGGGCTCAGAAGGCGGCGCCAGGTTCACCCGGACCTCTTGAACCGCGGCGTCCCAGGCCACCTCGGCGCCCAGGGATTCGCCCAGAAACCGCAGCGGCACCAGGGTCCGGCCCTCCACCAGGCGGGCGGGGGCGTCCAGGGGGTGCGGGGCCCCGTTCACGAAGGCCACGGCGGAGCCGACCACCAGCGAGACGGTGGTGGCGCCGCGCCGCACCTCCACCGCCCTCATCGCCTCGTGCCAAACCACCTTTGCTCCCAGGGCCTCGCTGACCACCCGCAGCGGCACGAACGTGCGCCCCTCGAAGATCTGCGGCGGCACGTCCGAAGCCACGAGGCTCCCGTTGACCACCAGCCTCACCGCTGGCCCTGCCTCAGCGCGCCCCTCCGGCACTGCCAGCAGAGCCACCAGCAGCAGGGCCAGCAAAAGACGGCCCCGAGCCTTGCCAGAGCTCATGGCGCCTCCCCTTTTCATCCGCCACCCGGGTCTGGCGTATGCCGCGGGCGCCGTGGGGACCCTCACCCGCCCCGGGGTGCAGGCGGCCGCCCCGCGCTCTACAACCATATTCACCGGGTGGACCCAGATCCCTGCCCCCATGGAAGGCTCACGGCGGCTCGACAGCCACGACCGCAGGGACCGGGAGCCGGAGGTTGGGCTGCACCAGAAGGGGCGGCGACGCCCGCGGCGAATACACAGACAGGAGGATTTGGAAGGGGGCCCCTCCCCCGCGCGGCCCTCAAAGGAGGAAGCGCCGTGGAGGAACGGGAAACCCAGCGCAGGTGGGCCATCGGGGTCCCGACGGTGGTCCTGGTCCTGGCCCTGGTCGTCGGGGCCGCCGGCGGCTTTTGGCTGAAGGGCAGGGTGGGCACGCCGGGGGAGCCCGCCTCCATCCAGCGCCCGTCTGAAACAGGGTCGGCCACCTCTGCCCCGCTGCTTCCCCCCGGAATCATCCCCACCCCGCCCCCGGCCTCCAGCGCCGCACCCCCGGTGAGCCCGGCCCCCCCTCCGCTCCCCAGCCACTGGGAGGTCAGCTTCGCCCCCTTCCCGGGGTTCGAGACCGTCTCTGCGGCGGGCACCCCGGGGAGCGGAGGCGCCCTCCGGATGGAGGCCCAGGAGCCCGCGCCGGGGCGCATCACGGCGCTGGGCGCGTCCCGCCAAGGAAACGGGGCGGTCTTCGGCGCCATGGGCGGCAGGGTCTTCTGGCTTGACACGGCGTCCGAGACGCTGACCCTGTACACCTGCCCGGTGGCGGCGACCACGTTGATCCCCTGGCTGGGGGAGTTTAGGGGATCCAACGGCGGGGCGCGGCTGCTGGGCCTGGCGGAAAGGCGCGAGCTGTGGCTCTGGCCCACGGCCGGCAGGGAGCCGCAGCTCCTGGGGCTGTATCCCTTCCCCGGCTGGGTCGTCGCCCTGGCCCAGTCCCCGGACGGCGAGGTGAGGGGGTGTGACGCGGACCGCCGGTTCTTCCGGCTCAAGGCCATGACCGGCGAGGGCGGCATCGGCGTGGCGGAGCGGTGGGACCCCGACGCCGCAACGCGCGCCGCCCTTCTGGAAGCGGCGCCCGAGCTTCCGCCTGCCGGCATGGAGGAGCGCATCCTGGCGGCCATACCCGGCGCCCGGGGGCTGGAAGCCCTGGTCTCGGCCGGCCCCGCCGGGGCGGCGAGATCCTACCTGGCCCTGGTCCAGGCGGTGAGGGCGTTCCAGCTCGACCCGGCGACGGGCCGCGGCGCCGACCTGGGCCCGGCCCCCAACCGCACCGTGGCCCAGTGCGCCGACCAGGCCGGCCGGCTGTACGTCCTGGCCGGGGGCCGGCTCTACCGGCTCAGTGGCGAAGACGGGCAGTTCCAGGACCTGGGCAGGCCCCCCGGGGGCCGCAGCTTCTTCGGTCCGCTGGCCCTGGGGCCCGGAGGGCGCATCTGCGCCCCCTTCTGGTTCAGCTACGACGCCGGGACGGGCTCGTTTGAGGCCCTGGGCGACGGCGCCGCGGGGGGCACGGTGCTGGCCCTGACCCTGGGCCCCGACGGGGCGCTGTACGGCGGCACCGACCAGGGGGGCCGGGTGTTCCGCCTCCGCCCCGGCGTCGGCGTGGAATGGCTGGGGCCGCCGCTGCCCCAGCTGCGGGCGGAGAGCGGCGAGGAGGTGGCCCCCATCACCGCCCTGGCCGCCGGCCCCGACGGACTGGTGTACGGCGTGGTGGGCAAGGGCGCGGGGTGCCGGACGTTCGACGCCCTCTTCAGGCTCGACCCCAGGACCGGCAGGGTCGTGGACTGGTTCCGGGTCTACCCCGGGCTGGAGGAGCTGGTGGCCGGGCCCGAAGGGCGGCTGTACGGGGCGGTGGACGGCCGGGTGGTGCGGCTTCTGCCGCAAGGCGCAAAGTGAGCGGGGGGCGGGGGCCCGGGGCGCGCAGCGGCCGGGGGCGGGGCGCAGGGCCCGATCAGGGAGGCGGCGGGATGCCCGACATCGACCAGTTCACCGCGCTGGGAGACCGGCTGGTGGACCGCATCCCGCCCCAGTTCCTCCGGGAGCTTAACGGCGGCATCATCGTGTCGGGGCGCGTCCGGCGCCAGCCAGACGCACCGCCCGGGGTGTACACCCTGGCCGAGTACCGCGTGGAGCCCGGCCTCGGGCGCTTCATCGTCCTTTACTACGGCTCCTTCCGCCGGGCGCTGGAGGGGCGCCCCCGGCGGGAGGTGGAGGAGGAACTGTGGGAGACGCTGCTCCACGAGGTCCGCCACCACCTGGAGTCGCTGGCCGGGGTGGATGAGCTGGGCAAGGAGGACCTGGAGCAGCTTCTGGAGTTCTGGCGCAGGTACAGGGAGGGCGGAACCTAGGCCGGCAGGCCCGTAAAGCACGTTGATCCTGCGCCTTTGATTTGAAAGGAAAGGCCGGAATCAAAGAGAAGCTGGGGAATAGGAATACTGCCGGACGGCCGGATAGTCGTGGCCCAGAGGGGAGGCACCCCCCATGCAGCGCGGGTCCACCGCCCTGCCCCAGCCGGTTGCGGCGGCGCTGTTGCGCCCGGCCAGCGGCCGAAGCCGCGTGGAACCCGGCGCCCCCCTCCCCCCTCAGAACGTCCATGAGTTTTACGCGTCCCCCGAGACGGCCGCCGCCGCCGCGGACGGGCTCAGGGCCCTGGGCTTTGTGGTTCGGGCCCAAAGCCGCCTGGCCGTCAGTTTCGCCGGCCCCAAGGAACTCTTCGAGCGGGCGTTCGGCGCGCCCCTCACCCTCCTCCGCCTCGACCCCAAGACCGGCCGGCCCTCCCCCGAAGGAGTGCCCGCGGGCTACGCGGCCCAGGGGCCGCTCACCGTCCCTGAAGCCCTGCAGCCCTATGTGGAGCAGATCACGCTCCAGCAGGGGGTGAGATACTGGGAACCTGAAGGCCGCCGATGAGGGAGAGGGCCGGGTCACGGCCCGAAGGGGCGCGCCTGGCGCGGAACCTGGGTTCCCCATCCTTCCCGCAAGGGGGAGACGGACTTGCCCGAGCTTTTGGCCCATGGATACGCGGCGCTGAAGTCGGCGACCGGAGCGCCGCGCAGGGGCGAGCGCGTGACGGTGGACAACGTCCGCCGCTTTCACGCCAGCAAGGAGACGATGGCCCAGGCCAGGGCGGCCCTCGAGCGCGAGGGCTTTTCCATTCGCGGGGTAAGCCCGCTGGGCATCTCCATCGCCGGGCCGCCGGCGCTGTTCGAGAGGGCGTTCCGGGCCAGGCTGCTGCAAAAGACCTACCACCCCTTCGGCCGACCGGTCAGGGTGAGGGGGAAGGTCCTGACGCGGAAGTACTTTTCACCCCAAGGGGAGCTCGCGGTGCCGCCGCACCTGTCCGACCTCCTCGAATACGTGAGGCTGGCCCCGCCCATCAGGTGGTTCGCCACCCCCGACGCCCCAGCGCTCGGCTACTACCACCTCGACGTGCCGGAGGACGTTCAGCGGCTGATCGACGCCCACGCCGCGCACGACCAGGGCATAAACGGCGCCGGCGTCCGCATCTGCGTCATCGACAGCGGCTTCCACCCCCACGAGTGGTACGCCGCACACGGCTTCGCCATCACCCTGGTGGGGGCCAACTCCCCGGACGACGACGACGTAGGGCACGGCACCGGCATCACCACCAACGCCATGGCCGTGGCCCCCGGGGCCCAGTTCTTCGGGGTCAAGCTGGACTGGGACGGGGCGGCCGCCTTCCAGCTCGCGCGCACCACCAACCCCCACGTCATCACCTGCTCCTGGGGCACTTGGTGGTTCGACGCCGCGCTGCACGACGAGATCGTGGACGCCGTGGCCCACAACATAACGGTGTGCTTCGCCTGCGGCAACGGCCCGGGCGGGGCGGCGTGGCCCGGGTCGATGGCCGAGGTCGTCTCGGTGGGCGGCACTTACATAGACGAGCACGGCGCCATGCAGGCCTCGAACTACGCCTCCTCGGGGACCAACGCCAACGAACCCGGGAGGCAGTGCCCCGACGTGTGCGGGCTCACGGGCCTCAACCCCCACGGCATATACATCGCCATGCCGACTCAGGACGGGTCGGACCTTGACGGCGACTTCCACAACGGCGGCGCGGCCTTCCCCGATGGCGACGAGACGGCGGCGGACGACGGGTGGCTGGTGGCCAGCGGCACCTCCAGCGCTACCCCCCAGGTGGCCGGGGTCGCGGCGCTCATCCTGCAGCACACGCCGGGGCTGACCCCGGCGCAGGTCAAGACGGAGCTCCAGAACTGCTGCCGGGACGTCACCGCCGGCTCGAGCGCCAACGGCGACGCCGCCGGTCCGGGCTTCGACAACGCCACCGGCTGGGGGCTGGTGGACGCGTTCATCGCCGTCCACCCCGTCGACATATGGTGCCGGGACTGCGCCGACGACAACGGCTGCGTGCCCAACACCTACCCGCACGCCTGGACGTCGCCCGACGTGTGGGTCCGCGCCGCGGACGACCACGGCCCCGACGTCGGCCTCAACCCCGAGCACGGCCAGGCCAACTGGGTGTACGTGCGGGTGCGCAACCGCGGCCGGCAGGCGGCGAACAACGTCCAGGTACACCTGTACTGGGCCGACCCGTCTACGGCCATAGTCTGGCCCGCCGACTGGAAGACCGACGGCATCAAGGTGGACGGCGCCGCCGGCAACACCAGGGTGATAGGCACCATACCGGCGGGGGGCGAGGCCGTCACCGACGCCTTCGAGTGGTGGCCGCCCGACCCCGACACGGCGGGCGATCCCGGCCACTTCTGCCTCCTGGTGAGGGTGGAGTGCCCCGACGACCCCATCGTCCACGAGGGCGACGTGCGCGGCGGCAACAACATCGCCATGAGGAACGTCCACGTGGTCGACCTGCTCCCCGACATGGAGTTCACCTTCAAGATACAGGTGGGCGCGCCTCCCAAGCTGGAAGGGAAGGCCACGCTAGCCATAGACCGCGCCGGCACCCCCAAAACGGTGCTGGTTGAGCTCGGCCCCGCCATAGCCCGGGCGGTCACGCCCGCGGCGACCCAGCCGCCCGGCGCCCCACGGGCCGAGCCCCCGGCGCTCCCCGCCGCGGCCGTTGCCGCAGCCCCGGCCATCCGGCCGGTGGGCGCCGTGACCAGGCCCATGGTGGTGGAGCCGCTCAACCTGGTGGCCGGCCAGAGGCAGGAGGTGCAGGTCAGGATCAAGGCTCCCCGGGGGGCCCGCCCCGGCCAGGTGTTCCGCGTCGGGGTGGACCAGTACGTAGGGGAGGCCAACACCGGCCACGTGACGCTCATGGCCAGGGTGGTCAAGGAGGCCAAGTACGTCGGCGACCGTAGCACGCTCACGGTCCACCGGTGGGGCTGCCCCGGCATCGCCCAGGTCAGGCCGGAGAACCGGCTGCTGATCAAAACCGTGGACGCGGCCCGGGCGATGAAGTACCAGCCCTGCGCCCGCTGCCGGCCAGCCTAGGCAGAAGACCGGCGCGCCGGCGGGCCCAGGCAGCAGTCCGGCGCGGGGGCCGGGTGGCTCCGCCGGCCGAGCCGGCGGGCGGAAGGGGCCTGCAGGACGCCAGGGGATTAAGGGCGCAACCGGAGGGCGGCCGGAAGATGCCCGGCCGCCCTCCGGCACCCACGGCGGCCGGCCGAAGCCGGGCGGCGGGTGAAGCACCCGGCCGCCCGCAGGGTCTCTATAGGCCCACCCGCATGCGCCCGCCGCCGCGCGGCACCCCGTTACCTGCTCAGCGCCACGTTCACCGTCTTGGTCTCGCGCCGGCCGATCTTCACGTTGAGGCTCTGGCTCTGGTAGCCGGGCGAGGACACGGTCAGCGTGTAGCCGGGGTCGGTCGACTCCCGCGGCATCTTGCTGGGGTGCACGTGCCA
>JAIMBG010000041.1 GCA_023511555.1 Acetobacteraceae bacterium
GGTGTCGGTTGAGGCGGGCCTTGTACTTTTCTAACTGGCGGGCGAGCTTCTCCACCACCAGGTCTATGGAGGCGTACATGTCCCCGGTGGCCTCCTCGCCCCTCACCAGGAAGCCTCCGTCCAGCGGCAGGGTCACCTCCACTATGTGCCGGTCCCGCTGAACGGAGAGCGTTACCTGGGCCGTTACGGGGAGGTCAAAGTACCGTTCGATCTTGCCGACCTTCTTGGCCACGTAGTCCTTGAGGGCGGCAGTAACCTCAACGTTCTTCCCCCTAACGGTCAACTGCAATCTCCTCTACCTCCTTCGATCCGCGGGGCGGGGTAAGCCCCCCCCTCTATCGGTGCTAATACTAATTCCCCGGCTGCGCCGAAATTCCTATCGGCGGCCCCAAAAGACGGAAAGCCCCGACCCTCGGGCCGGGGCTGGGTTGTCTGCGCTCTCAGACTTTGCAGACGTTGGCGGCCTGCGGCCCGCGAGGACTGTCCACCACGTCGAACTCCACCTGCTGACCCTCCACCAGCGTCTTAAACCCCTCCGCCTTTATGGCGCTGTAGTGTACGAAGACGTCCCCCTTCCCATCCTCCCGCTCGATGAAGCCGTAGCCCTTCTCCGCGCTGAACCACTTGACCCGTCCCAACATGCCGTTTCCTCCCCCTGGTTTGGGTCTGGATCGAGAACCAAGAGCACTATACCATACGAGGCAAAATTTGTCAAACCGGAGGCGGCGTGAGCTGTGAGTGCACTGGGCCCCAAAGAGGGCCAACCAGGTCAGGGTGTAATCCAGGGGGATGGAAGCCCCGGGGAGGAGGCCTGACCTGTGAGAGAACCGGGGTGCAGTACGCTCCGGGTTCTCCTTCTCCGGGCGACCAGGCCGGCCCCCCTGCCTTCGACTGACCTTGACCGAGGGTTGTGGACAACCCCCCTGTGCATTGTGTAGATAACTATGTGAATAGTGAACATAGAAGGGGGCCGCCTGTGGACTCATTGGGCAAGAGCCGCGACCCCAGAGGGGGCAGGGATCCCCCGCGCCGGTGGCCCCGCCGCAGGGTGCACGACGCCTACCGCCGCGGCTGCACACCCCCGGCGGCAAGCCGCCCGACCTCGGGGCGGCCGGCCGCTCGGGCCTCGGCAGTTCCCTAGCGATACCCGTCCAACAGCCGCGAGGGCCGATGGGACGGGGCCAGGGGGGCGCGGTAGCCGGCGGCCGCGCGGCGGGCCTGCCGCACCAGCGCCATCCTCCGCTCCACCTCCGCCAGCGCAGAGCTCAGCGCCCGGCGGCAGTCGTCGTCCAGCCGGCGCAGCTCCTCCACCAGGGCGCGCAGTGCCTCAACCTCAGCCGCCCGCGCCCCGGCGGCCTCCGACAGCGGCCGGCCGCTCAGCTTTGACCGCCCGAGCGCCTGTATCATCTCCCCCCTCCGGCCTACCAGGGCTGCGGCCTGGGGCCATCGCCCCTGCTGGAGCAGCCGCAGCAGGGCGCGGCTCAGGGCCAGGAGCCGGCGCAGCCCCCTTCCCAGGGCCTCGAGCTCCCTCTCGGGCCCCAAGGCCGACCCTTCGCCCCCGGGGCCGAGCGTTCCGCGCTCACGTGGTCCTGACGGTCCCAACCGGGCCGCCCCCCTTTTGCACCGACCCGGTGGCCTGGACCCAGGTGTCCCTGAGCTCCTGCAGCAGCTTCCGCACCTCAGCCACCGACCCCGGGTCCCGCTGCAGGTTCGCCGCTACCAGCCGGCGCTTCATGTAGGTGTAGAGCGCCTCCAGGCGCCGGGCCAGGTCGCCGGCGTCGAAGTTCAGGGCGCAGGTGAGCTCGGTGAGGATCGCCTGCGCCCGCGTGAGCGCCCGGCTGGCGCGCTCCAACCGGCCCGCCCCCAGGTGGTCCTCGGCCTGGGCCAGAAGCCCCAGCGCCCCGTCGTACATCATGGTCACCAGGGTCACGGGACCCGCCGTCTCCACCTGCGTGGCCCTATACTGCTGGCAGTACCTGGTAGCCACCCTCAACTCCCCCCCTGTGAGCCGGGCTTGCCCCCGGCTCGCCGTGGTCCCGAAGCCAGCGCCTTACCGCCTCCCGCTCCCGATGGATGTCGCGGATGGCGCCGGCTACGATCGCAATCTCCTCCTCCGGCATGTGGGAGTACAGCGGGAGCGAAAGCGCCCGCCTCGACACCCGGGCGGTCACGGGAAGGCCGGGCGGATGCAGGGCCAGCCCTCTGCCGCGGTAGACCGCCTGCTCGTGAACGGGCGGGTAGAAGTACTTCTTGGTAGATATGCCCTCCGCTTCCAGGGCCACCGCCAGTTCGTCGCGGCTAAGCCCGAAGCGGTCAGGGTCGATGCAGACGGTGAGGTCCTTGAACGTGCTGCGGTCCTCAGGCCTTATGGACTGGAACTCGATGCCGTCGAGGCCGTTGAGCGCCTCACGATACAGGCCCACCAGCCTCTCGCGCCGGGCCAGCCAGACCTCGAGCAGTTCCAGGCCGGCCCTGGCCAGGAGCGCGTTCATCTCGCCCATGCGGGCGTTCATCCCCACCAGGTGGCAGTCGTAGTCCCCGCTGTGCCCATAGTTGCGCGCGTCCCTCAGCCTCGCGGCCAGGGCCGGGTCCCGGGTCGTCACCAGCCCCCCCTCCCCAGCCACGAGCACCTTGGTGGGGCTCAGGCTGAAGACCTCGGCGGCGCCAGCGCACCCCACCGGCCGGGGGCCCCGCCTGGAGCCGAAGGCGTGGGCGGCGTCCACCACCAGCGCCAGGCCGAACCGCCTGGCTATCGCCTCCAGCTCCTCCACCGCGCAGGGGTTCCCGAAAACGTGGACCGCCACGATGGCCGAGGTGCGGGGCGTCACGGCCTCCTCCACCCGCCGGGGATCGAGGTTCCAGGTATGGGGGTCTATGTCCGCGAAAACCGGAACCAGCCCGTTCCAGGCTGCCGCGTGCGCCGTGGCGCAGAAGGTGAAGCTGGGCAGGATCACCTCGCCCTCGAGCCCGAGGCACCTCAGGGTGAGCGTCAGGCCAGCCGTGCAGCTTGACACGGCGACCGCGTGGGGAACGCCCGCGTAGGACGCCGCCCGGCGCTCCAGCTCCTGCACTGTGGGCCCGTTGGTCAGGCTGTCACCCGTGAGTATGGACACCAAGCCACGCATCAGCAGGCCGGGCTCCGGCAGGGTGGGCCGGGCAACGGGCACCCCGCGGCCCACGAACGCCGGCCTGCCGCCCAAAAGCGACGGCTTCCTCAGCACCATCGTCCTCTCCCCCCAGCATGGGCTCTCCCTCCGAACCCCACGCCGCCTCAGCGCGTCCGGGCCAGCTCCTTGACCCGGGGCCGCGCCCGAGCCGGCACTCCGTACACCACCTGGCCACCGGGCACGTCCCTCACCACCACCGCCCCTGCCCCCACCACCGCCTCCGCCCCCACCCGGCACCGGGGAAGCACCACCGCCCTCATGCCCACGAGCGCCCCGCGGCCAACCTGGGCGCCGCCGCCCAGACAGCAGCCGGGCGCAAGGTGCGCGAAGTCGCCCACCAGGCAGTCGTGCTCTACCACGGAGCCGGTGTTCACTATCACGTTCTCCCCCACCCGGGCGCCGGCGTTGACGACCGCCCCAGCCATTATCACGGTTCCCCGCCCCACCCGGGCGCTTGAAGCCACCACGCTTTTGGGGTGGGCCACCGCCGGCAGCAGCTCCAGCCCCGACCGGAGGACCTGCCTGGCCAGCCTCTGGCGCAGTGCGTTGTCCCCCACCGCCACCACCGCGTAGCGCACCCCCGGCGGCCCCAGCCCGGGTGCGGATTCGATGCGGCCCAGGACCGGCCGGCTTTCCACCCACGCCCCGTGGAGGACCGGGTCGTCGTCCAGCAGCCCCACCACCTCCAGGCCGGGAAGAAGCCCCAGCAGGTCCACTACCACCCGGGCGTGCCCGCCCGCACCGATCACCATGACCCTCACGCCTGCTCCCCCCTGTCACTCCGCCCCCTCGACCGAGCCAAAGCGCTTCTGAATCAGCCTCTCCCCCAGGGCCAGGCCGGCGAGGATCCCGGCTATCCGGGCCGATGCCCGGCCGTCCCCGTAAGGGTTGGGTACGGCCCTTATGCGGCGCAGAAGCTCCCCATCGTGCAGCGCCCGGTCTATGGCCGCCGCGATCTCCTTCCGGTCGCACCCCACGTCCAGGACATTGGCGCCTCGCTCGCGCCCGAGCTGGCGGATGCCCACGTTCACCGCCACCAGCCCCAGGCTCGGCGCCTCGATTATCCCGCTGGAGGAGTTGCCCACCAGCGCGGCCGCCATCTTCAGCAGGCCCAGGTAGACCGGGTGGGGGAGGGTGGGGTGGAGGTGAATCCCGGGCCGGTCTCTGTACTCCTCCAGGACCCCGATCATGGCCCGGCCCCCTGCGTCGGCGTTGGGGTAGATGACCACCGCCTCCAGGCCGCAGCCGACGACGGCCTCCATGGTCTCCCGCATCTGGGCCGCGGCGCTTTCCGCCTGCGTCGTAACGGGGTGCTGCACCACCACCAGGGGCCGGCCGGGGCCCAGCCCCAGATGCCTGCGCACCCGTTCCTCGCCCCAGGGCTCGGTACCGAGCGCCACGTCCAGGGCGGGCGCCCCCACCACGTGGATCCGCCAGGGCTCCTCGCCCAGGCGCCTAAGCCGGTCGGCCCCGGCCCGGGTGGCCACCAGGTGGATGTGGGCGAACCGGGTAATGGCCCAGCGCAGCGATTCGTCAATGTTCCCGCCCACCGTGCACTCGCCCCCGTGGATGTGGGCCACGGGGAGGTTGAGGTGGGCGGCCGCCAGGGCCGCGGCGAACTGCTCCCCCCTGTCCCCCATCACCAGCACCACGTCGGGCCGCGCCGTTTCCAGGGCCTGGGCCATGCCGATGACGCCCAGGCCCAGTGACCGGGCCATACCCCCCGGGGTATCGCTGGCCAGGATCATGTCCACCCGCGCCGCTATGGGGAACCCGTCGGCCTCGACCTCGGCCGAGGTCCCGCCGAACTCGGGCAGGAGGTGCATCCCCGCCACGATGAGGCAGGGCTCAAGGCCGGGCTCCAGGGCCAGGGCGCGCGCCACCGGCCGCAGAATGCCCCAGTCGGCCCGAGTGCCTGTGATCACGGCCACCCGCCTCGTTCCCTCAGGCATGCGCCCCCGCCCCCCGTGCCGCGCTGTCCTGCGGCGGCGCGGCCGCCTCACGGGCCGCGCCACAGCGCCCCGCCCCCCGCCTGAACATCTCCCAGGTGAGCGGCTCCCCGGCAGCGATGTCACGCCGCGCCCGGCGCCCCAGCACTTGGGGCAGATGCCGCGGCTCCAGGCCCTCGGCCGGCCTCAGCGCCCCTACCGCCTCGGGGCGCAGCGCCTCCCCGCGCCGGATGGGGCGCAGGGCCACCAGGCCGCGCCGCGCCGCCCGGGCCACGTCCTCCTCCGAGGGCAGCCGGCGCTTCTGGGGGGAGCCCAGGGCCTGCTCCACCACCCGCACCGACCTGACCATCCGCTCGAAATCCTGCGGCTCCATCGACGCCGCCTGGTCGGGGCCGGGGAGCGACCGGTCCAGGGTGAGGTGCTTCTCCAGCACCGACGCCCCCAGGGCCACCGCCGCCAGCGCCGCCTCCACGCCCGGGGTGTGGTCCGAAAAGCCCACGGGGACCCCGAACGCCCGGGACAGCGTCCCCAGGCACCGCAGGTTGGCGTCCTCCGGCGCCGCCGGGTAGGCCGAGGTGCACTGCAGCAGCACCAGTTCGCGGCAGCCCGCGGACCTGGCCGCCCGGACCGCCCGAGCCACCTCCTGCAGCCCGGCCATGCCAGTGGAGAGCACCAGGGGCCGGCCCTTTGCGGCCAGGTACTCGATAAAAGGCAGATAGCCGAGATCTCCGGAGCTCACCTTAAACGCCGGCACCCCCAGGCGGTCCAGCAGGTCGGCGCTCACCGGGTCAAAGGGGGTTGACAGCGGCACCAGCCCCAGTCCCCGCGCCAGGTCGAACAGCCCCTCCAGCTCGGCGGGGTCCAGGGAGAGCCGGGAAAGCATCTCCATCTGGCCCGGACCCTCCCCCGCCCCCCTCTGGTAAGCGGCGGTCGGGGCCGACGGCCGCACCAGGAGCTCGGGGCGGAAGGTCTGAAACTTAATGGCGTCGGCGCCGGCCGCGGCCGCCGCCCGGACCAGGTCCCGGGCCCGCGCCGGGTCGCCGCCGTGGTTCACCCCCGCCTCGGCCACGATGAGCACCGGCCACCCCGGACCCACCATCCTGCCCCCAATCCCCACCGGCCGGATGCGCCCCCGCCTCACCGCCCGCCACCTCCGGCCCTAACCTGCCATATCAGCCTGGCCACCAGCAGATCGAAGGGGGCGTCAATGTCCAGGGCCTCCGCCGGGTCCTCCACCACCACCCCGCGGACATCGCCGCCCAAGACCGCGCCCTGCTCCAGGATGAGGGCGGGGCGGGTGACGTAGACCGACCCGGTCAGCCGGTACACCGGCTCCAGGTCCTGGCGGCGACCGGGCGCGGCGCCCCGGCCGGGGGCTAACGGCTCCAGCCTCCGTTCCGGCCCCAACCTCCACATCCAGGCGGGATGGTGCTCGGCCGGAAACACCGTGGTTACCGAGTCGGCGCCGGTGCGGAGGAACTCCTCCAGGCAGCGGTCGATGAGGCCCGGCGCCCGGAACGGTGAGGTCGGCTGGAGCGTCACCACAGCGCGGGGGGCGAAGCCCTGGCTGCGTTCCAGGAAGGAGAGGGCGTGCTGCAGCACGGCGGCGGTGGGGGCGTCGTCCCCCGCCAGGGCGGCAGGGCGCAGAAACGGCACCTCCGCCCCGGCCGCCCGCGCCACCGCGGCGATCTCGGGGTCGTCGGTGGAGACCACCACCCGGTCGAGCCCCCGGGCGCAGAGCGCCGCCTCCACGGTGTGGACCAGGAGCGGCCGGCCGCCCAGGTCGCACAGCGCCTTGCGCGGTATCCCCTTTGAGCCCCCCCGCGCCGGTATCACGCCCAGCGTCGGCCTTCCCGCCTCCAAGCCCCCGCGCCCTCCCCCCGGAGCCGCGGCACCAGCCGTATCACCGGCCCCGTGCCCAAAAGCCCCTCGCGCTCCAACATCTCCCTGATCTGGCGGCGCCCCAGCGGCTCCTGGTCCTGGCTGGAGTAGCGCAGGACCTGCGCCGGCACGGCCCCGGGGTGCCTGGCCCTCGGGCCTACCATTGGGAGGATGACGAACATGTCATCCATCTCCAGGGCCCGGGACGCCTCCTCCTCCGTCATCAGTTCCTCGTGCAGCTTCTCGCCCGGCCTCAGCCCTACGCGGGTGATCTCCACCCCGGCGGAGTCCCAGCCCCAGCGGGGCGCCAGCGCCTCCACCATCACGGCGGCCAGGTCCCAGAGCCGAAGCACCGGCATTTTGAGGATGAAGACCTCCCCCCCCCGGCCGAGCTGGCCCGCCTCCAGCACCAGCTTCACCGCCTGACCCACCGACATCATGAACCGGGTCATGTCCTGGTGGGTGACGGTCACCGGGCCGCCGCGGGCTATCTGGCGGTGGAACAGGGGCACCACCGATCCGCGCGAGCCCAGCACGTTGCCGAAGCGCACACAGGTGAACACCGTGCGCCGGCGGCCCTTGCAATGGTTGGCGGCGGCCATGAGCCTCTCCGCCAGGAGCTTGGTAGCCCCCATGGTGTTTGTGGGGTTGGCCACCTTGTCGGTGGAGATGGCCACCACCCGCTCCACTTCCTCATCGAGCGCGGCCTCGATAAGGTTCTGCACCCCCAGCACGTTGGTCTTAACCGCCTCGAAGGGGTTGTACTCGCACGCGGGCACGTGCTTCAGCGCCGCGGCGTGGAACACCAGGTCTATGCCCTCCACGGCCCGCCGGAGCCGCGACAGGTCCCGCACGTCGCCGATGAGGTAGCGCACGTCGGGGCGGGGGCCCAGCTCCTGCTCCAGCTCAAACTGCTTGGTCTCGTCGCGGCTGTACACCCGCACCACCTCGGGCCCCAGCGCCAGGAGCTGGCGGACCACCTCGCTCCCCACCGACCCGGTGCCCCCCGTGACCAGGATCTTCTTGCCCCGGTAGAACCCGCCGCGCCCGGCCCCGCCGTTGCACGCCCTAGCGGGCATCGGCCTCACCCCCGGCCCTCTCCGACTCCGCCCGCGCCTTCACCCGGGAGGCAGCCTCCCGCAGCAGCCGCGCCAGGCTCCCCCCGGCGATCGCCACCGCCTGGTAGAGCCAGCGGGTCTCCTGAAGCGCCGCCCTCCCCCTGCCCCTTCCCCCCTCCTCGCCCTCACCGCCCCTGCGCCTTATGATGGAGAACAGCGTGGGCTGGAGCACCATCTCTACCACCGCCGCCAGGTCGCGGTGGCACACCAGCGCCTGGTCTATCTCTTCGAGCTGGCACAGCAGCCGCCTCACCTCGGTGTCCGCCGGGCGTGACTGGCCCGCGGCGGCTCGTTCCAGCCTGTCCACCAGCTTCAGCCCCTTCCTGGCGGTCTGGGCCATCGCCTTCAGGTGGGAGGCCGCCTCCTCCAGCTCGGCCAGAAACGGGCCCACCTCCCCCACCCGGTAGCCGGCCCTGGCCTCGGCCAGCGCCCGGGCCACGTCGACCCGGGAGCCAAAGTAGCCGTCCAGGGCCTCGGCCAGAGTCATGACCCGCGTCCCCCGGATCAGCGCCCCGCCCTCGGTGGCGTCGATGACCTCCAGGCCCGGCGCCGCCCCCCGGAGTACGGGGATGGCCTCCTCGAACCAGTTGATGAACAGGTACATGAACCGGGGGGTGAGCACCGTGCCGCCGTCAACCGCGGGGACCTCCACCATGTCCTCCCGGGAGAGGGCAGGCGCCCCGCCCCTTTCGGCGTAGAACGTGCCCTGGGCGTAGGTCCGGCCGCCAGGGTAGGAGAGGTCCTGGCCCACCAGCACTATGGGGTTCGCCCCCAGGCGGTAGGCCAGGTAGAACGCGGCCGTCGACACCGACCCCCCCGAGCGCAGCTCTCCCTTGGGCCCGAAGTGCTTCTCCACCCACTCCATCACGGGGTTGCCGAAGGAGGCCACGAACACCGGCCCCTTGAACTCGGCCAGGATGCGGTGGAAGGTCATGGGCTCGGCCACCAGCGCCGCGCCCCGGGGGTCCACCCCCTCAAAGCCGCGGTAGTTGAGCTCCGTGCCGTCTATCGACATCACCAGGTCGGGGACGATGCCGCAGCGCAGCAGCGGCTTCAGCGCGGTGTCGCAGGCCAGGATCACGGAGCGGCCTTGAGCCCGCCTCAGCAGGTGGACGTTCTTGTCCAGCGAAGGGCCCGCCCCCACCACCACCGCCGGCACCCCGGAAAAGCGGTCGAACAGCCGGTTTATGCCGGGGCTGAAGACGGCGTAAGGGAGGTTGAGGATGTAGTTGAACTGCCAGGCGTGGCTGTAGTATATCACCGTGTTGGTGGCCACAAGGGCGGCGTTGGCCGCCTTCCGTATCTCCTCCCTCACCTGGGCGTAGTACTCGGGGTCGAGCTGGACGGAGGCGGGGTGCTCCAGAATGCCCACGCTCCCCACGCTGGCCGGGTTGAAGAAGGCCTCCAGCGCCTGGCCGACCACCGCGGGGTCCTCCCCGACCAGCAGCCGCACCCTGCCGTTGGCCAGCCCCGCCAGGTCAAGGTTGCCCAGGGCGGCCGCGGCCAGCTCGGGGTGCCTCTCCACCACCAGGAGCCGCGCCGCCGTTGAGCGGGTCCGCTCCAAGAGATGCCGCACGTGGTAGCCCAGTCCCAGCCCCAGGACGACCACCTGGCTCTTGTTCTCCACCTGGGCCCGGCCCACCAGGCCGGCGGCCTCCGTCCAGGGGTCCACGGCGCTGTGCAGCAGCACCAGCGAGCCGCGCGGGGTCCGCGCCCGTACCGTGGGCAGCCCCCGCTGGCCGGCTATGACCTCGACCGGCGGAACCTCGGCCAGCCGCTGAGCCAGGCCGGGAGAGGCCGCCTGCAGCGCCCTCAGGTTGCTGTCCCAGAATGCCCCCCGCACAGGCCACCGCCCCCTTCCCCCGAAGCCCGGCGCTGGGAGCGTTCAAGCGCCGCCGCCAGCGCCGGGAGCCGCCGCTGCCAGGCGCTCAGCGCCGGGAGCAGCCGGTAGTTCACCAGGTCGGTGAAGTTCACCAGGTCGCCCTGGCGGAGAGCAGCGGCTACCTCCTCCAGGGTGGCCACCGACCCTTCCACCTCTGACTCGAGCCCCCCGCCGTCCCCGCCGACCAGGGGCACCATCAGCCGGAACAGCCCGCACACCCACTCCAGCCCCTCCAGGCAGGCACGGAACAGGTCCATGCCCTGTCGGATATGGCCGGAGCCCACCTGCTCCGCCACCCTGCCCAGTCCGGCTATCAGCCCGGGAAGGTACCTCTCGGCCTCGCCGAGCGCCTCGGCGGCGACCTCCTTCACGCCCCGGGTGACCGCCTCCACCTGGGCGTGCGGCCCCAGGGCCTCGTCCTCGCCGTCCCCTTCCCAGAGCCGGGAGACCCCGTCAACCTTGAGCTCGCACACGGCCTCCCCGCGCTCCGCCGCCCACCGCCACAGCCGCCGGCGCAGCGAGCCCAGCGTGGGGGCGTCCACGTCCAGTGACCTCGTGCAGCCGTTAAGCGTTAAGCGCAAGGTCCCTCACCCTCTTCAGGTAGTAGCCCCCGCCGCGCCCCCTCCGCACCCCCACCACGCGGAGCTCGACCAGCGGCCTGATGCAGCCTCGCACGTATGACGGGCTCACGTTCAGCGCCCGCCCGATCTCGTCTGAGGACGAAGGCCGGGCGTAGCTCGCTGCCCTGCAGGACAGCACCTTGACGATCTCCTCGTGTATCCCGTTGAGCTTCACGGCCCTCACCTGCCTAAAGCCTTGCGTCCTGGCCACTTATGGACGTGAGGCGACAGTTTGTCGGCAAAAGCGGGCCGCCCTCCCGGGGCGGCCGCCACAAACCCCTTGGCCGGGCCTACGGCGAGCCAAACCACACGTTCGACTGGGCCGCAAGCCAGGCCGACTGGTTCTGAAGAGTGGAGATGGTCACCTCCATCTGGGTGTACTGCCGGTAGAGCGCCTCCTCCTGAAGCTTGAGCCGCGCCTCCAACTGCCTTATGTCCTCGTCGATTCGGTCCGCCCTCTCCTGCAGCGAGTCGGCCGAGCCCAGGATGAGCCCTCCAGTCTGGGTCAGGGCCCCCAGGTAATCGTGCAGTCGCACCGCCACCCCTCCGGTACCCTCCTGGAAGATGGCCGCCACCCCGGCCGGGTCGGCCTCGATCGCTGCCCTCAGCGCCTCCTCGTCAACGGTCAGGTGGCCGGCGGTGTCGCCGGCGGTGACGCCCACCTGGGACAGGCGGTCCAGCGTCGACGGCAGCCCGGAAACGGGCTCCGAGACCATCCGCCTGAGGTCCCACTGGATGCCCACCAGCGTGGGGTCAGCGCGGAGCCTGCCGCCGGAGCCGAGCTCCTCCGCGATGGTGTCCAGGGCGGCGTTGTACGCCGCCACGAAGTCCTTCACCGCGGAGACGGCGTGGTCAACGTCGGTCACCACCCGGAGCGACACCGGCGTGCTCGACGCCTTCTTGAGGGTGAACGTCACCCCGGGGATGACGTCGCTCACCACGTTGGAGCTGCGGGTGAAGCTGAGGGTGTCCACGGTGAACGAGGCGTCCTGGGCGGCGGCCAACTGGTGCTTGAACTGGTCCAGGGCGTCGAACACCCCCAGTTGGGTGAGGATGTCGGTGCCGGGGTCGTCCACCAGGCTTATCGGCGTGGAGCCGGTGTCGTCCCGGGTGAGCACCAGCGTGGTCCCCACCAGCGACGCGGTGACCCCCGCCTCCGCCTGGTTGATCTTGTCGGAGACGGCCGCTAGGCTGTCCCCTGCCGCCACCGTCACGCCGATACCGTTAACCTGGAAGGTGCCGGTCAGCCCCAGGGGGCTGGTGTTGTCGGCCTGGGCGTCCGAGGCCACCTTGTGGGCCTGGGCCAGGCTGGCCACCGTGACATCGAAAGTCCCGGGCCTGGCCTCGGTGGTGGCGGTGCCCACCACCACGGCCTCGTCCCCGGACTCGACCAGCAGCGTGCCGAACGCCGCCTCCTGCTTCAGGCCGTATGCCTTTGCCTTGATCTCCCCCAGCCTGGCGTTTATGTCGAGCCAGGCGGTGCGGGTGGCCAGCAGCCCGTCCCTGCGCTCGGTCATCAGGGTGATGGGGCGGCGCTCAAGGGCCATGAGGCTGGCGATGAGCGCCTCCCAATCCAGGCTGGAAGCCAGGCCAGAAACCCTCATGCTGTCGCCTCCCGCCGGGCCCCTCGTCCTTCCTCCGCCTGCAGCCCCCCGTCCTCAGTAAGCGGGGCGGCCGGCCAGCGCCACCGGCCGGCCGCCCCAGAACGGAGGGTCACACCGGGCCAGACCCCTCACGACCTACCCCCTGAGCAGCTGCAGGACCACCTGGATGCTCAGGTTGGCCTGAACCATCACTGTGGCCCCGGCCTGCGTCAGGATCTGAGCCCTGGTGAACGCCATCATCTCCGCAGCCATGTCGACGTCCCGAATGCGGGACTCAGCAGCGGTCATGTTCTCCTGGGAGATCGACAGGCTGGCGATGGCGTACTGCAGCCGGTTCTGCCAGGCACCCATGGTGGCCCGCTCGTTGGACAGCTTGTCCAGAGCGGCGTCCAGTTTGGTGAGCGCCGCCGTGGCCTTCGACGCGGTGGACACGCTCAGCTTCGCGCCCGACGCGTTCTTCAGGCTCAGAGCCATGGCCGTCATGGCCCGGAAGGACACGGTGAGCTGGTAGAAGGTGCCCGCGTTGGGCCCGATCTGCAGCTTCTTGCCCGTGTAGCTCCCGGTGAGCAGCTTCAGCGTGTTGAACTCGGTGGTCTGAGCCACCCGGTCCACCTCGTCGATGAGCTGCTCTACCTCGCGCTGCAGCGTCAGCCGGTCCTCGGCGGTCAGCGTGTCGGACTGGGCCTGAAGGGCCAGCTCGCGGATGCGCTGGATGATCGCGCTGTCCTCGTTCAGGGCCCCTTCAGCCGTCTGGATCAGCGACACGCCGTCCTGGGCGTTGCGGATCGCCTGGTCGATGCTCCTCACCTGGGCGCGCATCCTCTCCGACACAGCCAGGCCCGCGGCGTCGTCGGCCGCCCGGTTGATCCGGAGGCCCGAGCTCAGCCGCTCCAGCGACTGGTTGAGCTGTGCCTCGGTGATGGCGCCCTGCCTCAGGGCATGCAGGGCCGCAAGGTTGTGGTTGACTCTCATACCTTTCTCCTCCCTGATTTGGTTTTCCGAAAGCCTCCCTGCTCTCGGTCCCCCGCCCGGCCATCCACCGGCCGCCTCCCCTTCCTCAGATGGCCGGCCGCTCCACCGGGTCGGGGCAGCGGGCCGGGCCCATCCCGGGCGCTGTGAACCGCCGGGTCAGGGGTGTTCTACTGGAAACATCGAACGGGAGGGCCCGGGTCTTAAGCCCTCCCGCCCGATTTCAGCACTTTCTCCCTCGCCGACCCCGCCCCCGGGACCCCTCGGCCTGCCCGCCCCGAGGGGGCAGTGCCGCGCCCCCTCAGCCGCCTCCTCAACCCCCTCCCCAGCCCCCTGCTCAGCCCGTCTCCACCCGAGACGGCTCCTTGCCGCGCGCCAGCGCCTCGGGCAGGAGCCCGGCCAGCCGCTCTAGGCTGACGCGGGCCGACTCGGCCGCCCGCAGGTTGGCCTCCTTGATCTCCTGGTAGATCTCCTTGCGGAACACCGCGAGCGACCGGGGCGCCTCGATGCCTATGCGCACCTGGTCCCCGCGCACCTCCACCACAGTGACCTCAACGTCGTCGCCGATAACGATGCTCTCTCTGGGCTTGCGGGTAAGTACCAGCACAGCGCCTCGCCCTCCCTGGCCGGGCATTCTCCTCCTGAGAGGGGGCAGGAGCCCTCCCTCGCCCTACCTCTCCACCGCCTGGCCCGCGCTCCGGCACAGCTCGTCCCGGATGAGGTGCCGGGTGGAGAAGGCAGAGGAGAGCAGGATCACCTGCTTGCCCAGCCCCTTGCGCCGGTTTATCACCAAAGGCCCCCTGAGATTGGCACTGATCCGCGAAGGGTCCTCGGGGATGACCACCAGGGCGTAGATCTCGGCGTCAGACGGCTGCTCCAGGCCCAGGACGTCCAGGTCGCTGGCCGGAACCGCCACGGTATAGTCGGGCCTGAACTCTCGGGGGTCGACCACCACGAAGCACGGCTCCCCCCCTGGAGCCCGCAGCCACTTGAACGGCCGGGCCTTGGGCAGCTCCACCAGATCGTAGCGCTTAACCTCTGGAAACCCCAAGAGCCCCTCCGGGAACAGAATGGGCTGCGACCCATCAGTTTCCGGAACCCGAGCCTCCACCTGAGCCTGACCGATCACGGCCATCCCCCCTTCGCGCCCCCAAGACGACGCGCCGCGTTCTGTCGGCAACCTCCAGGGCCCGGGCGTGCCGACCCGGGCGCCCCTAGC
This sequence comes from Acetobacteraceae bacterium, assembly GCA_023511555.1. Classification (GTDB taxonomy): domain Bacteria; phylum Bacillota; class Sulfobacillia; order JAIMBG01; family JAIMBG01; genus JAIMBG01. The sequence goes on from JAIMBG010000041.1 coordinate 14,410, forward strand.
TCAAGAAGTCGAGCAGGCTGCGCTCCAGCAGCCGCCCCGCCGCGGCCAGCGCGGCCTGGTAGGCCGCCTGCCGGCGGGCGCACTCCACCAGGGCCTCGGCCATGTCAGCGTCCTCAGCCAGCGACAGTTGCTGGGTGAGGTTCAGCTTGAGGTCGAGCAGCCGGTTCTTGCCCAGGTCCAGGCGGTTCTCCCGGGCCCCCACCTCCGTCTGGTCGGCCAGCACCTGGCTCAGGGCGGAGTCGACCTGCTCCAGCGTCGGCCCGGATAGAGAGGCCAGGTCCCCGCTCCGCAGGTCGCGGGCCACCTGGGCCAGGGCCTGGCAGGCGGGGAGAAAGGCGACCGCGCCGTTCAGGTTCACTTTGAGGCGCACCCCCGGCGCCAGCTCCCGCCACTGGTCTCCCGCGTCGCCCTGATACACCACGGCGTCAGGGGCGACCAGGACGAACGGGGGGGAGCCGGTGAGGGTGCCGCCGAACACGTACCGGTCCCCGAAGCAGGAGTTGCCCACCTGGACGGCGTGGCTGAGGAGCTGGTCAACCTCCCGGGCGATGGCGTCCCGCGACGACTGGGGGAGCGCCGGGTTGGAACCCTGCACCGCCAGCTCCCGGGCCCGCTGCAGGTCGTCGGCGAGAGAGACCAGCGCGACGGAGGCCGTCTTCAGCCACCCCTGCGCGTCCTCCACGTTGCTGAGGTGCTGCTCCGCCTCGCTCAGGCAGCGGCGCAGCTCCAGGATACGGTTGGCCGCCACCGGGTCATCGGAGGGGAGCTGGATGCGCCGGCCGGTGGACAGCACCCGGGACGACTCCCAGAGCTCCGCAGCCCGCAGCTCCAGGTCGCGCTTGAGGTTGCCGTAGAGCATGCCCGCCGTCACCCTCATACACTTACCCCCTCCCCCAGACCCGCGTCAGGCCAGGTACTCGAACAGAATGGCCAGAATCTCTCTGTGGGCGGCCATGAGCCGGGCCGCGGCCTCGTAGCCGTGCTGGTAGCGGACCAGGCTGACCATCTCCTCGTCGACCGACACGCCGCTTAGCGACTGCCGCTGGTTCTCCACCTGGGCCACCAGGAGCTCGCCGGCGCTCACCCTGCCCTCGGCGGCCGCGCCCAGCACCCCCACCTCCGAGACCAGGCCCGCCCAGAACTGGTCCACCGTGGCCCCGGCCATCAGCGGCTCCGCCCTCACCCCGGCCAGGGCCAGGGCGTTGGAGCCGTCGCCCCGGGCGCCGCTCGCCGAGGCCGCGATGGCGCCGGCGTCCTGGGCCACCGCGGCGCTCAGCGCCATGGTGCCTGCGCCGCCGGCGGGGTCGAAGAAGTCCCGGCCGTCCACGCCGTCGAGGCCGAACCCTGCCCGGTGGACGGCGTTCAGCCGGTCGGTCAGCGCCGAAGCCATGTCCTCTACCGCCTCAATCCAGGCGGCGAGGCTGGAGTCTCTCAGGTCGAGGAGCCCCTTGAGCTCCCCACCCTCTATATCGGCAGGGGTGCCCCCGCCCTTCCAGGCCACCCGGGCCAGAAAGCCGTTGGCCGGGTCGTCTTGGGCCTCCAGCGGGTACCAGGAGGCGGCGTCGGCCAGTGGCGCAGAGCCCAGCAGCACCAGCAGGGAGCCGCCGGCCTGGGGCAGGGCGCGGGCACCGGCCACCTCGGCCAGGCGGTCGACCAGGAGCTGCCGCCGGTCCTCGAGGTCGTTGGCCTGCCCGCCCTGGCCCCGGATCCGCAGGATCTCCCGGTTGAGCCCCTGGACCTCAGACGCCAGCCGGTTGATCTCGTCGACCCTTTCCCTGACAGAGGCGTCCAGGCTCCGGCGCATCTCGTTCAGGCGGCGGTGGACCTCGTTGATTACCAGGCAGAGGTCCGCGGCGCTCTCGCGGGCCGCCGCCCGGGCCGCCAGGCTCTCAGGGTCGTTGGCCAGGGCCTGGAGCGAGGCCCAGAACCTCTGGAGCGTCGCCGCCAGGCCCCCCTCCGAGGGCTCGTTCCAGATCGCCTCCACCTGCTCCAGGCTGGAGCTCCTGGCCCGCCACTCGGCCAAATCGGCCGCCGCCCGGCAGTACTGCCTGTCCAGGAAGGAGTCCCGCAGCCGCCGGATGTCCTCCACCACCACCCCGGTCCCCACCTGGGTGGCAGAGGCCGGCCACCACAGGCCCGGCTCCGGGTAGGCCGTCCCGGGGCTCAGCACCACCCTCTGGCGCGAGTACCCGTCGGTGGAGGCGTTGGCCACGTTGTGGCCGGCGACGTCGATGGCCCGCTGATGGGCCAAAAGTGCCCGCAGCGCTGTCTCCAGCCCGAAGAAACTGGCGCGCATGTGCACTCCTCCTGAGTCTACGCCTTATGATTCAGCACCCGGCTGGGGCCCCCCGCTGCAGCCTGCGGCGATCCCGGGGGGCGGTAAGTCGGCGGCTCGCCGCCCAGGCGAGCCAGCGACCTGAGGGAGAAGCGAACGTAGGCCAGGGCCTGATTGACCAGCTCCGTGTTGGCCGCGTTGAGTGCCACAAGCTCAGCCACCAGTGCCTTGAGCCTGCCGGCCACCTCGCGGTAACGCTCGGCCGTGCTCCCGTCCAGCCGTTGCAGGAGCTGAGACAGGGTCACACGGCCGCCTGCGGGAAGACCCAGTTCACCTAGCAGCTCGTCCTGAAGGGCCAGGCGGCGCTCCTCCGCCTTGCCCGCGCGCCACAGCAGCGCCTGCTCCGCCTCGACCAGGCGCTCCAGATCCTGAAGGCCCCCCTCGACCAGAACCCTCTGCTTCCGGCGGGAGAGCTCCAGCAGGGCTCCGTAAAGCTCCACCTGCTCGTCCAGGACCCGGGCCAGGCGGTCTGCGGCCCGCATGTCCTCCTGCGACACCTGCGGCCCCCCTCCCCCCCTGAACCGGGCCCGCTAGACCAGCCGGTCCACCAGGCTCCGGCCCAGGATCTTTTCGGCCACCTCCTCCGGGCTCACGCGGTACGTGCCCTGGCCCAGCTCCCTGGCCACCCGCTCCACCCTGTCGCGCCGGACCTCGGGCAGGCGGGCCACGGCCTCGCGGAGCTTCTGCACCTCCTGGGCCCGGGCAGAGATGTCCACCCGGTCACCCTCCGGCGGGC
>JAIMBG010000236.1 GCA_023511555.1 Acetobacteraceae bacterium
GTATGTGGCTCAGATAGACAGCGCCCTGGCGGCCAAGGAGAAGGAGGTAATGGAGGTCTGAAGCGAGGCGGTGGCCGTGCCCCAGTCCTGGCCTGACGTGACCGCTTTCCCTCTGGACGAGGCCGTCTCCGTCCTGGGCCGGGCCGGGGCGGAGGTGGTCCTGCGCTATGGCTTCGCGACCGTGGCGGCGCTCCCGGAACCGCCGCGGGGGGGCCTGCTTCCGGGGCGTGGCGAGTGGCGGGTGGTCCGCCAGCGGGCTTTGGGGGGCCGGACGGTGGAGCTCCTGCTGGCCTGGAGGGTGGCGGAGCCGGCCCTCCGGGGGCCGGACGCCGGCGGGGCCGGGGACCAGGGTCAGCGAAGCCCGGGGCCTGGGCGCGGCGCGCAGGGAGGGGGCCGAGGCGGAGAGCCCGGGCCGGTCGCGGCGCCGCCGGAGGACAGCTTCAACGCGGCGGGGATCGCGGACCCCCTGGATAGGGGGTCCTGGAGTATGGGTGGAGAGTGAGCGATGGCAGCGGTGGAAGCAGCGTGGGAGGCAGAACTGGAGCAGCGGGTGAGGTCGCTCCCGGTGCCTCGCCACATAGCCATTATAATGGACGGGAACGGGCGATGGGCCCAGCAGAGGGGGCTTCCCCGCGTGGCCGGCCACAGGGCCGGCGCCGACGCCCTGCGGGATGTGGTCCGCGCGGCCGGGGAACTGGGGGTGGCGTACCTCACGCTGTTTGCGTTTTCAACCGAGAACTGGCGGCGGCCCCCGGAGGAGGTCGACGTGCTGATGAAGCTCCTGGAGGAGTACCTGGAGCGGGAGTGCGACGAGCTTGTGGCGGCCGGGGTGCGGCTCAAGTCCATAGGCCGCATCGAGGCCCTGCCCGCCCCTGCCCGGGACGCCCTCCGGCGGGCCGAGGACCGGACCCGGGGCGGCGACCGCGTCACGGTGGTGCTCGCGCTCAACTATGGCGGCCGCTCCGAGATCGTTGACGCAGCCCGCCGCCTCTGCCGGATGGCCCTGGCCGGCGGCCTCGACCCGGCGAGTCTTGACGAGGATGTCTTCAGAGAGGCGCTATATACAGAGGGCATCCCCGACCCCGACCTTCTCATCCGGCCCGGCGGCGAGATGAGGGTTTCGAACTTCCTCCTCTGGCAGCTCGCCTACGCCGAGATATGGGTCACGCCGGTGCTGTGGCCCGACTTCCGGCGCCGCCACCTGCTGGAGGCCATCGCCGACTACCAGCGGCGGGAGCGCCGGTTCGGGGGTCTAAGCCCCAGGGGGTGAGTACTTGCTGCTCAAGCGGGTGGCTGTGGCGGCGGGCGGCCTGCCCCTGGCCCTTGCGGCGGTGTACTTCGGTGGCTGGTGGTTCTTCCTCCTCATCGCCGCGGCGCTTACCCTGGCCCTGGTCGAGTACCTCAGGCTGCTAAGGCTCAAGGTGGAAGGCGTGGAGGGGCCGGTGGCGTATGCCGGCCTGGCACTCGCGCTGCTGGGGGCGTTCCTTGGGGGGGAGCGGTGGGCCCTGGCCGCGCCGGCCCTGGTCTTCATGCTGCTGGTGTTCCGCCAGGTGCTCCGGCGCGTCCCGGGAAACCCTCTTGGGCTGGCAGCCACCTATTTCGCTTGGCTGCACTCCGGCTGGCTGGGCAGCTTCTTTCTCCTGCTCCGGGGGCTCCCCGGGGGCCTGTTCTACACGTTGTTCGCGCTCTCCGTGACCTGGGCCTTTGACACCGCCGCCTACTTCGTGGGTGGTGCGTGGGGGCGCCACAAGATCTGCCCGGCCCTGAGCCCGGGCAAGTCGGCCGAGGGGCTGTTTGCCGGCCTGGCCGGCGCGCTGCTGGTCGCCTGGGGCCTGGGGGCGCTCGGGCCCGGCCTGTGCGGGGGCCCTGCCCCCGGCGTGGCCCGGTCGCTGCTGTGGGGGCTGGCGGTGGCGGTGGCGGCGCAGGTGGGTGACCTGGCCGAGTCCATGGTCAAAAGGTTCACCGGGGTAAAGGACTCCGGCGGGCTGCTGCCCGGCCACGGCGGGGTGCTGGACCGGCTGGACAGCGTGATGTTCGCCGCCCCGGTGATGTACCTGCTGGTGCGCTGAGGCGGCGTGGGCGGCGAGGGGGCGGGACCCCGCGTGGCGCAGACCGAACGGATCCTGGAGGCTGCCTACGTCTGTGTCGCCCGCTTCGGTCTGGCCAAGACGACGATCGAGGACGTCGCCAAGGTGGCGGGGGTGTCACGGGCGAGCGTGTACCGGGCGTTCCCCGGGGGGCGCGACGACCTGCTGCGCCGCACCGTCGTGTGGGAGATGGACC